>JBOHCK010000081.1:0-21249 GCA_050698755.1 Streptosporangiaceae bacterium
GCGCTGCGGTGTTCGCCGGCTTGGGCCATGTGGTGCTGGACTGAGGCGATCCAGCGCCCGGCGTTTTTCGGCACGGATACGTCGGGGTACAAGTCCCCGAACATCTCGCTGATCTCGTCGTACTCTGTCCGGTCCCTTGCTGTGTACAGGAACTCTGTCCGTTGCGGGTAGCAGGAGCCGACAGCCTCCGCGTCCACGGCGTCATATCATGCCTGCTGCAACTTGGGGTCACGCAGCAGGCGGACCAGGCCCGAGGTATCCAGCAGGTAGATCACCGGATTTCTTTTTCGGCACGGTGCAGGCGCTCGGCGTCTTCGAGCGCTCCCCAGTGCCGGGCCCGTTCGAAGTGCCGGGCGATGCGCGCCGCGCGCTCCTGCTTGTCGGCGTAGAACTGCAGGGCCAGGTTGACCGCTTCTTTCTTGGTTTTCGCCCCCGATAGGGCCATGGCCCGCTCAAGTGCGTCATCGTCGATGTCGACCTGTGTCACGCTCATGAGCCACCACCCCTTCTGTTGGCCATGTACAACATGGATATATGTTACCAACATTCTGCCGGAAATCATTCAGCGTATAGCGTTCATGGTGACACTTATAGTAGTCATCGACACCCCAGGTGATCTGGGTCAGCCGCGTGCTTCCCAGGCCCGGTACAGGGCGTTGGCCAGGACCATCTGCCGAGGTGTCCGGCACGACACCCGGATGAGGTCCGGTCTGGCCACGATGACCGCCATGGCCCTGGCGAGCTGGTGGCCGTAAGCCTGGGCGTCGGTCCGGCCAGCCTGGTCGCCCCGCGGGTAGCGGTAGATCCCGCCCGGGAACACTACGAAGCTCTCCGTGGGGAGTGGAAGTCCACATACCAGCCGGGCTGATCAAGGACATCGGCGAAGGCCTCGGCGAGTTCGCGAGCCGCGGCTTCTTCCCTGCGCTCCGGGCGCAACACCCGCTGCCGCGGGACAGGATCGGCCCCCGGGCCTCATACCACCGCCCGTTCGGGATCATTCAAGCCTTTTTCCCGAACGAACCGTGGTGTCTCTCCCGGTAACTCGTCACCAGCTCCGCGACGTTTCCGCGGAAACGCGCGCGTTGTGCTCGCGCCGCGCGGCCTGCGTCGGCCGACCTGGACCAGCCGCGTTCCTCCCACGCCCGGCACACGGCGTTCGCCAGGGTCATCTGGTGCAGTGTCCGGCAGGACACCCGGATGAGGTCGGGGCTGGCCACGATGATCGCCATCGCCCTGGCCCGCGAGGTCGTGCAGTTCCCGTCGTAGAAGACCTCGGAGGTGTACCGACTAGGCCTCGGCGAGGGCGTTGGGACTGAATCCTTCCCAGAACTCCCGGCTGGTGGCCAGCGACCACGGTCCGAGGATTTCGGTGTTCTTTGTGTAGCGCCTCATTGGCCTGTCTTCTCCTTGATGCCGAGCCGCGCCTGGGGGTCAGGCCCGGTCGTGGATGGTGACGGCGTATCCGTCGGGGTCGGTGAAGGTGAACGTGCGCCCGAAGGGGCCGTCGTATGGCGCTACGGCGATCACGACACCGCTGGCGGCGAGGCTGTCGTGCAGCGCTTGGGCATCGTCGGCGCGCAGCCACAGTGCAACTCCGATTCCGGGGCTGGGTGTGGCGGCGTCGAGGTCAACACCGGGCAGTGGTTCGCGCACGGCGAAGGAGCAGGGCGTGGTGGCGAAGACGACGGCGTGGGGCGGGGCGACGGGTGCCCGCTTGAGTCCGAGGCGGGTCTCGTAGAAGGCGGCGGCCTTCTCCAGGTCGCGGACCTGTAGGGCGATGAAGTCCGGTCCGGTGACGGTCATGGTGTCTCCCTTAAAGTGTGTCAGTATGTTGACACGCTAAAGCTATGTCAGAATGCTGACATGAGTCAAGTGGAGACGGTAGGGCCGGTCGACGAGGCCGTCGGGTACGTGCTGAAGAAGGCTGCCAGCGCGCTGCGCGCGGCGATGGACGCCGCGTTGCGCCCACTGGACCTGACCGTTCCGCAGTACGCCTGCCTCGAAGTTCTGGGGCAGCGGCCCGGTCTGTCCGGGTCGGAGCTGGCCCGGGCCGTGTTCGTCACCCGGCAGTCGATGAACCTGGTGTTGAGGGGTCTGGAGCGCCGCAGGCTGCTCACCCGGCCGGCTGTTCCCGACCACGGCAAGGCGCTGCCGACCGAACTGACTCCCGCCGGTCGCGAACAGCTACGCGCAGCCAGCCAGGCAGTGCGCGCCGTGGAAAAGAGAATGCTGGCCGGGCTGACCCCGAGCGCCGAACGTCGACTGTGCGCGGACCTCGCTGCATGTGCGGCCGCGCTGAGCGACGAGCCCGTTCACGCCGGACCTGGCCGATGATCCCAGGGCGGGCAGCCAGACAAGATCCGTGATAAGCAAAGGTATGGACGACGTCCTACTCGGGATCGTGCTGCGGCGCGTGGAGACAGTTCCCCTGCCGGGACCAGCGGCTGACCTTCTCCTGGCCGCCCTGGAGGACGATGAAACGCTGGCAGCGCAGCTGGGCGGCGAAGCGCACCCGGAATCCCGCGCTCCAGCGGACAAGGCTGCACCGCAGCTGACCGGTGCCTACCTGAAGTCGCTCACCGTCAGCGGATTCCGCGGGATCGGCTCGCCCGCGACATTAGAGGTAGCGCCGCGGCCGGGGCTGACCCTCGTCGTCGGCCGCAACGGCAGCGGGAAGTCAAGTTTCGCCGAAGCGCTCGAGGTGCTGCTCACCGGAAACCTGAGACGCTGGGACAAGCTGTCGGCGGTCTGGCGGCAGGGCTGGCGCAGCGTGCACCATCCTGGCGCCGCGCAGATCAGGGCGGAGTTCCTGGCGGAGGGGGCTGGACCTGTGGTGGTCCAGCGGACCTGGCCGGCCCGCGCGGAACTCACCGGCTCATCGGCCTGGGTACAGGTCGCGGGCGAAAAACAGGCGAGCATCGAGCGCCTGGGATGGACCACCGCGTTCATCGACTACCGCCCCTTCCTGTCGCATAGCGAGCTGGAGGCATTCTTCGGCAGCCCGTCGGGCCTGTACGAACTGCTCGCTTCGGTCCTCGGCCTGGAGGACCTCACCCTGGCCGCCGCCAGGCTGGCGCAGGCCCGCAAGCTACGCGAGACCGCGCTCAGCGAGGTGAAAAAGCGGCTCCCGGACCTGCTGGCCCGGCTGGAGGCCGCCGACGACGAGCGTGCGGCAGCCTGTTACCGCGCGCTGGCCGGACGAAGCTTGGACCTGGCCGCCGCGCGTTCGGTGGTGACCGGTTCGCACGCAGCGCCGGACGAGGGAGAGCTCGATCGGCTGCGCCGCCTGGCGCTGCTCGCGCCCCCGGCCGTCGACGCTGTCCGGGAGGCCGCCGACCGGCTCAGGAGCGCCGCGGCCGATCTCGACGAGACCGCGGGCGCACCTGCTGGCCGGGCGCGAGCCCTGGCTGGGCTGCTCACGGCCGCGCTTCAGCACCACGCCTCGCATGGGGACGGTGACTGTCCGGTCTGCGGGCGGTCCGGCGCGCTGACCGGCCAGTGGCGCCGCGCCACTGAAGCGGAGGTGGCCAGGCTCACCACGGAGGCTCGAGCGGCAGAGGACGCCGAGCGTATCGCGGGTGAGGCCAGGCGACTGGCCACAGCCCTGATCCAGCCGCCACCGTCGGCATTGCTGGCTGAGGCGCCTATTCCTGGGGTGGATCCCACGGCGGCCCGGAAGGCCTGGCAGCGGTGGGCGAGCCCTCCCGAGGCCGGACCGGCGGGTGACGCCGCTGGGCTGCGCGCCCTGGCCGGTCACCTCGACCAGGCGCTGGTATCGCTGACCGAGCAGGTCAGCGAGCTACGCGCGCGAGCGTCAGCCGAAGTCTCCAGCCGGGACGCCAGCTGGCTCCCGCTCGCTGCTGACGTTTCCGCCTGGTGCGCAGCCGCGGCGGCGGCCCAGAAGGGGCTCGCTCCGGTAGACGCGATCAAGGCCGCCGAGAAATGGCTGAAGGGTGCCACCGACGACATCCGCAATGAGCGTCTCGCCCCGCTCGCCAAGCAGGCACGCTCCATCTGGGCGATCCTTCGTCAGGAGAGCAACGTGGACCTGGGCGCCATCCGCCTGGCCGGGTCGGCCACTCAGCGGCATGTCGAGCTCAACGTGAGCGTGGACGGCGCGCCAGGCTCAGCGCTCGGGGTCATGAGCCAGGGTGAGGTCAACGCGCTGGCCCTGAGTGTCTTCCTGCCGCGCGCCATCCTGCCCGCCAGCCCGTTCCGCTTCCTGGTGATCGACGACCCGGTGCAGGCGATGGACCCAGCCAAGGTCGACGGTCTGGCCCGCGTCCTGGACAGAACCGCCGTCGGCCGGCAGGTTATCGTGTTCACCCACGACAACCGCCTGGCGCAAGCCGTCCGCCAGCTCAGCATCCCAGCCACCATCCTCGAGGTAACCAGGCGACCCGGCTCCACCGTGGAGGTGCGCCCCAGCCTCGAACCGGCGGAACAGGCCCTGAGCGACGCCGGAGCGCTGGCCGCCGACCCATCGGTGCCTGCCGCGGTTGCCGCACGCGTCGTCCCTGGGCTATGCCGGACTGCCGTCGAGGCCGCCTTCACGGAGGCGGTCTGGCGCCGTGAGCTGCGCGCCGGCCGACGGCACGCTGACATCGAGGCAGACCTGGAAGCGGCCGGCGTACGCCTCAACCTCCTCGCCGCACTGGCGCTGACCGGCGACGCGTCCAAGGGTGGCGCGGTCCTGGGCAGGCTGAACTCCTGGGGTCCTCGCTTCGCCGACACCTACCAGGCACTCAATAAGGGCGCCCACGCGGCGCATGACGGTGACCTCGGCCTGCTGGTCGGCGACGCCAGGAGCCTGGTCGGCAAAGTCCGTACCGCGCTGACATGACACCCGACGAGCTGCTCGCCGCCGCGGCGAGCCTCATCCAGCGGCCCGACGCCGCCACCACTGGCATCTGGCCACGGGCCGCCGCGCTGCTCGCCCGGCAGGCGCTTGAAGTGGCCATGGACGCCATCTGGGTGGCCAAGCCACAGACCTCCGATCTGTCCACTGCTCCCATGCGGTCACAGCTTCTGTGCCTTACCGCCTACCTCGGCCCCGACACGGCCGCCCGCGTCGCGTACCTCATGGCCTCGCTCAGTCACGCGTGTCACTATCACCAGTACGAGCTGGCCCCGACGGCGGCCGAACTCACCAGCTGGCTTGACCAGGCAGCAGAGCTCGTGGCGCAGATGCAGTCCTCGGCCACCGGCTACAGGATCGGATCGAGATGACGCGCTCACCTTGCCGACCGGTAACTGCATCACTCTGCCGCGTCCAAATTTCCGAACGAACGGTGGCATCTGTCCCGTTGACCCACCACGAGATCCGAGTTGGCGTTCCGCTGTGCTGCAGGCCTGTGAAGTGCGCATTCTGCGGCTACGATGGCCAGCTTGCCGGAGCTTCCGTCGGAGTGGAGGCGGCCCACGTTCGCTGGTTCGCGTTCAGCGGAGGCATGCAGGGTGCAACCAGCGTTCTGCGGGACCTGGGCTTCGAGATTCTGAATACCGGCGATCGCCGCCAGCCCCGATTGCCTATCTACGGGCGATGGCGATGCAGTCGTCGAGGAAGGCTGAGGCGTTGTTGGTCAGCCGAACACGCTCGAATGCGGTAAGGAGAAGCCGCCTCAGCTCACCGTCGTCAATGCCGGAGTCATGGTGGAGGACGTGACGAGCAATGGCGGCCACTTCCGCCGGCGGGATGTGCTCAAGTTCTCTGTCACCTCGGCGCCGCTGGATGACTGAGGGAGTTCCAGGCAGATAAAGGGTCAGCACGGAGCGGCCAGTCATGTTGTCACGAATCTGCTCGAGCAACCCCTTCCTGAGTGCCGTGCGGGTGGCCCGATCCAAGGCCTCGCGGACAGGCTTTGTGACGCGGTGACCGCCGCTTGCGCGTACGTATAGTTCGTACACCCGATCTGCGACGACAGGCCCCTCACCTGTGACGATGTCGAGGATCCCCTCAACGATGGCCCACGGTGAAGCGCTGTGGGCGTCGGGAACATGATGTGGCTGCCAGGCGCGATGTGGAGCGAGGGCGGGGAGCCTTCTGTCGGCAGGGTTCGCCGGATGTTCGAGCTCAGGCCGGGGCGAGTCTTCTACTTCCCTACCTTCTTCATCCGGCCGCTCAGTATCTGACCATACGGCGTCATCCACCGGCTCCAGCGGTTCGCTAACGGTAGGGCCAACGAGGCCCGAAGCCTGCGTCGGCCAGGCCTGATGTCCGGAACTGTGGCGAGGTACATAAGGACCGTCTTGGCGTTCGTCTTCGGTGACGGGGGCGCGAACAATGGGTTCGACTGGTTCCTCGACGGCGTTGCCGATCGTGACGATCGGGGGTGGGGAGGGGTCAGGCGCGTCAGCAGGGAGGATCCCGAGGGCGTCGAGGCGTTCCCACAGGCCCGCCAGGGCAGCTTCGGGGTCGCGGTAGTAGGCGCTTCCGCGGATGCGGTGGAACCTCCAGCCGAGTCGTTCGAGGATGGCCTGCCGGTTGCGGTCGGCTTCCCACCGGTCCGGGCCGTGATATGCGTCTCCGTCGAGTTCGACAGCCAGGCGGCCGCGGCGGCCTTCGATAACCAGGTCGATGCGGAATCGGCCGACCCGGTGTTGGGCCTTTACGCGGTATCCGCGCATGACGAGCTGGCGGTAGACGTCGCGTTCGAAGTCGGAGTCGAAGCGGTCTTCGACTCCTCGGATCGCGTCGTCGACTCGGGAAGGGTTCTGGCAGTAACGGATGAACCGGCCACGGACGTCGTCGGCATGCAGTTCGTCGGGAGAGATCGACCGGATGCACCACATCTGATCTTGGGCGCGGCTGGCAGCGACGTTGATTCGCTGCCGGTCCGCCTCTTTAGTCATCGCTCCGATCCGACGGCCTTCGCCGGCGGCCACGACAACCGAGAGGAACATGATGTGCCGTTCGTCGCCCTGGAAATGGTAGGCGTTACCGCAGCGGATCTTGCGGCGTTCCACCTCTTGCTCGCCGAGACGTTCGATGAGCTTGTCTTGGATGAGCTGCGCCTGCGCATCACCCAGTAGGGAAATAACGCCGAAGGTCTTGCCGTCGTACCGCGGATCGGCACAGAGCTCGACAATTTTGGCCACGATGTAGTCGGCTTCGGGCGGGTTGGTATCGGTTCCTGGTTCCCGGTAGCCGTCGCGGACATGGATGTCGATGACGCTTTGCCAGGAAGAATCGGCGGGCTGTTCGCGCAGCGGCAGGATGCCGTCGTTGTAGGCGAGCTGGTTGGAGAACTCGATGATCTCTGGCAGGCAGCGGAAGTGCTCCCGGAGCATGGTTACCCCAGGGAAGCGCATTTTCGACAGGTCATACAGGCTGGTCTTGATGTCGAGCAGGTCCGCCTGGGGAAGATCGTGAATGTGCTGCCTGATCAGCTCGTGCACGGTGGACTCGTCGGTGCCGACGGCCTGGGGACTGATCTGCTTGTCATCACCCACGACGACGGCCTTGCGGGCGATGCCTAGCGCGGCGAGGCCGAACAGGTCGCACTGGGAGCTTTCGTCCACGATGACGACGTCGAACATCGCGGCGGATGGGTCGAAGGATTCCACGACCCGGTACGTCGGCATGATCCATACCGGCACCGCGGTCTGGGCCTGCACCATCTGCTGCTGGGCAATAGCACGCCAGTGGTGCGCATACTTTCCGGTGCCCTTCCCGATCTTGCGAAGCGCCTGTGCCCAGGCGGTCAGCGCGCGGCGCTCGGCGTCGGTGAGTCGTTCGGACACGGCCAGCCAGGCGGATTCGGACGCTAGGTCGGCCGTGGCGGTCGCGGCGGCCTGAAGTTTGCTTTCGAGCCGACGCTGGAGCGTGGCCGGGTCATCAGCACCGGTGATGGCGCTGAGCCAGGTTTCAGCCTGGCGCCATTCCCAGGCGCGCACTGCCGTTGCGCCCGGTCCGGCAACCGTTTCATCGCCGCGAGAGCCAACGATCCGGCTGGTCCATACTGGCGCCGATTCGGCGAGCCGACGGATGAGTTCGTCGAGGCGGGCCACATCTCCGGCGAGGGCACGGATGCGGCGCGCCTCTTCAAGGATCCGGCCCCAGTGATCCCAGCCGGATGAGACGAAGGCGTCGAGGAGCGACCGCCATAGGCCGCTAGCCTGTGGACGGGACGCGATGTCAGCGAGGTAGTTGCGGACCGTATCCATCCGTGCGGTCAGGTCTTTCTCCCTGACGTGCAGTGCAGCTGTCCTAAGGGCGCCCGCCAGGGAGTTCAGGTCGGTGGACGTAACGTGCTCGGAGACGCGGACGCCGGAGGCCCGGAGCCGGTCGCGCAGGGCGTACCACGCCCGATCCTCCCAGGCGTAGGCAGCGCCGATGCTGCCTACGTACTGATGGAGGAGGTATTCCGGATGTCTGTCACTCGGGTTGATCATCGGTCCGGCGATCCGGCTGACAGCGTCGTTCCAGCCACGGACGAGCTCGTAGCGTCGGCGCCGAGAGCGCACCTCCATGATGCACAGCTCGACATCTTCCGGCCTGCTTGGTGGTTCCTCGTCCACCGTGCACGCCTCGCGGATCGAATACAGGTCCTTCTGGAATGTCTTCGAAACGCCCTTCCCGGCAGACAGCCGGTCCCGTAGCTGCGCAAGCTGCTCGAGAAACCCAGTCGACGGCAAGCCATCAGGATTACCACTGCATGCCCCAGCAGGCGCCCCTGCCAGACGGTTAGCTCCTCGATGCCCTCCTGCCAGACCTTTATCTGATCCCGCCAGGTCGCGGCGAACACTGCGGTTCGCAACTCGGCACGCACCGCAGCCAGCCAGGGCTGTTCCAGATCCGCCAGCTGATGGGCAGCTCGCTCGACTGTCTCGATCAGGGTGCCAAGACCGTCGGGACCAAGGCGCTCCAGCGCATGACGGTCTTCTACGATTCCCTCGGTGCTGGCCAGGCGATCACGTATCTCGCGCAAGTCGGCGGTGGCCGAGGCCAGTTCCGATGGCGCAGGTAGCTGTTCGGTGACGGGTAGGTACAGGCGCGCCTCAGCGCAGTCGGCGGGATTGAGTATGTTGGCCAGCCGGTACAGATCGGCGATCTCAGTCCCAGCCAGCGGGCAAGGAACGTACGGAGCGATCTGGTCCGGGATATATCCCAGGTCGGCCGTGTTCGCAGCGAGCCACTGCCCAAGCGTCGACGGGCTGTGGGTGGCCGTACCAACGGTGTAGCTGTCTCGTTCGCGGGAGATAGAAGCGCTGATCAGGGTCCGCAGTGTGCCGATATCGCGGCGAAGTTCGTCCAGACGGGAGTTCAGCGCCGCGATCCTGGTCCTCGCCTGGGCCCGGTCGCGGCCCACAGCTTGCTCGTAGATCGCCTGAACGGATTGATCTAGCTGCGCGAGCGAGGTGGCGGATGAGCCCAGCACCGCGACTGACAGGTCCCGGATGGACTCGGGGATCTTGTCACGCAGGACTAGGAGGGCCTGCTCCTTCTGGCTGGTGACCAGGACACGCTTGCCATGGCCGACGAGGTGACTGATCAGGTTGGCGATCGTGTGGGTCTTGCCTGTCCCCGGGGGGCCTTGGACAGTGACGCCACGATGTTCGGCCAGTCGCCGGGCCACGAGCTCCTGCTCTGGGTTAGTGGGCAGTGGCATCAGCAGCCGCTCGGCCATGTGCCGCCAGGAACCGTCGTCCCCCAGGTCGCGATCGAGATCGAGCCGACTCGGCTCGTCCGCTACAACTGCCGCGAGGGGGGCAGGTACTCCGATCCCCCCAGACATCAGCGCGTCGCGCAAGCTCGTGAAGAACCGCCGGAACATGGTGCTACGTCGGCGGACCAGCAAAACCCATGTCGCGGTGATGGTCGGCTCTGATGCGGCCGGTGTGGGCAGAGCGCCCTCGGCGATCCGGCCATCCAGCCCGAGCGGGGCGAGCAACTGCTCGTACAAGTTGCGGGACCGCTCATCGAATGGGGCGACCGGGTCCATCCGGAATCTGTCACGAAGATCGACCAGCAGGTCGAATCCGTTCACGCCCAGTCCCTGGAGCACGTCGATCTCCAGGTGTGGAAGCAGAGCCTCTGGTTCTACAGTTAGCGCGCCGGTGTCCGGATCGAATGACAACTGGACCTGGGTTGTCACCATCGGGTGAACGATCCGCGTTCCGTCCACGGTCCAGCTCAGGATGCCGTGGCCCCACACAAGCTCGATGTGTGCAGACTCACGCTGAAGCCGCAGGCGAAGGTCGTACAGGTCTTCATAGAGTTTCCGCGTCCTAAGCGCCGTCCGCGCACGTGGCGCCCATGCCCGCCACGGTCCCTCTACATACTCGCCAAGAAGTTCCCTGAGCCGATCAGCCTCCCATGGGTCATCGGCGAACGCTTCATCGAAATGGGCGGTAAAGGTCGGCTCGCTTTCGGGATCCGTTACCTCGGTCCGCAGATGCGCCGCGATGTCCTCCGGCACGGGCGGAGCCGGAGGAAGTTGGGCCTTCGACACACTCAGCCAGGGCTCGTCACCCGTTGCGGTGAGCAAGCACGACGGATGCACTGGAATGTCCCCGGCCCACCAGCGTCGGTCCTGGTAGTCGGCAATATCGCGGACCGGTTGCTCCCGCAGACCGTGGACGGCCTCCAGGTATTCCAGCAGCCGCACGACCCGAGACCGGATGGCCATGCCTGCCGTCGCGGTATCTTGCCGTCCGTGCTGCGTCGCTATCCCGTGCTCGCCGTCGCCATCAGGAAATCGCGAATCCCACCCAGTAGCTGCCATTAGAGGCTCTTCCCACCCCAAGAATCTCGGTCGGCAAGGACGCGAACCCATGGAACGCATGCGTTGACCGGTATTCGACCCACCAGGATGACGCGGGACACCCGACACCCGATTACATAAACTCGGGCATGTTTGGCGCACAATCTCCCCTTGCGTCCCTGAGGCTAACGCTCTGATCAATTGTCTCACGTGTTAAAGGCGACCGCCAACACTTGAGCCACAAGGGTCACTGCAGTACACGGCGGCCCCGGACGGCCGACTGGCTGGAAGATTCAGAACAAGAGATCCAGACTCAGGGACTGGGCATGCCGCCGAAAGAACCCGCGGTGAAGGTCGTAAGCCGGACCGTTGGATACTTCAACGCTGTGCCTGTCGCTCGCGATGAACCCCGCCAGGTCGTATGACCGGTACTGAAAAAGCGCTGAACGGGGCTACGCCCGGCGATACGGTCTGGACTGTCAGATACGGATGAGGGGGCAGGCGGCTATGGACAAAGACCCTGCGGAGATCGTTGCGACGCTGCGGCGTTCGATCGAGGCGAGCCAGCGAGGTTCACGGCGGTTGCGGGCACACCGCTTCAAGGATTTGTTCGGGTTCCAGGCGTGGTCTCCTGCGCGGCGGGAGATGGTGGGCAGGCTGCTCTCCAATGAAGGCATCGTGGCGCAGCCGTCTCTTGAGCAGGCAGGACGTGATGACTGGCTGGTGTTCTCCATTCCCTCGCCGGGAGTGACGACCGAAGCTGTCCCGGAGCCGAGGCCAACGGCGGAGTGGTTCGGGCAACTGGCCGGGCTGCGGCTGGCGTCCGAACGCGAGGTGGAGATGCGCTTCGTGTCGCCGTTGTTCCAGCAACTGGGTTACTCCCAGGAGCAGGAAGCCGCCGGGTTCGGATTCGTCATGTGGGAGGGCGTGCGGCAGCACCATGCCGAGGCCGACCTGCTGTACTTTGCCGGGGACGTGCATGACACCGAAAAGGGCGATCCCCTCCCCTCGTCCTCGTGGAATGCAAGGCATTGGGCGAGGGTCCTGATGCTGGTCTTGGCCAGGCCCGCAGCTACGCCTTCTGGCTTAAGCCGGCTTACTACGTCGTGACCGACGGCGATTACCTCACCGTGTGGAATTACCAGGGCGGCGCCGTACCGGACGTGCGAGTATGCGAGGCCCGGCGCGCCTCGCTGGGCGAGAGGTTCGACGATCTGTATGCAGTACTCAACCCACAGGCAGCGCTGGCAACACGCCAGCAGAAGATCGCGCAATTGACAGGTCCTCAATCGAGCACCACCTGAGAGCGCCCTCGACCAAGGCTGGTACTTCAGGAGCCCTTAAGAACCGCGGCGGCGCGGTTCAGCGCTTCGTGCGCGGACGGGCGCGCCGTGGACCGGATCCGGCGGCCGCCGCGATGGCGAGCGGCCGGTCGTCGACGACGCGCTTCATCACGATGGTCGAGGTGAGCCGCTGCACGCCGGGCAGGGCGGCGAGCGTCTCGTCCCGCAGCGCCGCGTAGGCCGGCAGGTCGGCGGCGGCCACGCGCAGCAGGTAGTCGGGATCCCCGAACAGCCGCTCCGCGTGCCGGACGCTGGGGATGGCCGCGAGCGCCGCCTCGAACTCGGTGATGGTGGCGGCGTCCTCGCGGTCCATCGTGACGCTGACGAGGACCTCGAACCCCAGGCCGACCGCGGCCGGGTCGATCACGGCCCGGTACCCCCTGATCGCTCCCGTTCGCTCCAGCTCGCGCAGCCGCCGGTGGCACGGCGCGGCGCTGAGCCGGACCCGGTCGGCGAGCTCGGTGACGGTCAGCCGACCCGAGACCTGAAGCTCAGCAAGTATCTTCCTGTCAATCGCATCTACGAGCATGATTCTCCCACAGATAGCCGCTCATCAGCGATAACTAGCAAGAAAGCTTCGCGCATACAGACATATCCTTGTCCAAGAAACGGCGGCGCGACCCAGCCGCCGGGACGCAGGAGGCATCAGTGGGCGAATTGCTTGACTGGCTACCCGTCGCGGCGGCGGTCTTCGCGGTGCCGCAGTTTCTGCCGCAGCTTGCCCGCATCTGGCGCACCGGCGACGCAGCCGGGGTCTCGTGGTCGTGGGCGGCACTGACCAGCGTGAGCAACGCCGGGTGGCTCGGTACTTCGACCTTTCCCGGTTCTGGACCGCGCTGGTGCCAGCGGCCTCGGTAACCGTCCTGGCCGGAGTGCTCGCCGTCCTGCTGGCTCGCCTCGGCGGCCTCTCGCGCCGCCCGGCCGCCGTCACCGCCGGCTGGGCCGCCCTGCTCACCCTCGCCTGGGCCACCGCGGGCCGCGCCGGGCTCGGCGATGCCCTGATCGCGTCGTTCGTGCTCCAGGTCGCCCCGGCGGTATGGACCGCCTACCGCACCGACCGCCCGACCGGGATCTCCCGCGGCACCTGGCTGCTCATCCTCACCGAACTCCTCTGCTGGGGCGTCTACGGCCTGCACGAGTCCGACCCGCGGCTGATCGTCCTGGGCTGGACCGGCGTCACCGCCGGCCTGCTCATGCTCGCCCGCGCCACCCTCCCAAGCTCAAGCCGCAGGACACTGCCCGCCCTGGACGATTGAAGTTCCTTATTTCCCGAACGACCATTGGTGCCTCTCCCGGCAACCACCCGGCCTCCGCTAAGGCCTACGGTTCAGCCGCGCGCTTCCCAGGCCCGGCACAGGGCGTTGACCAGGACCATCTGCCCGGGTGTCCGGCACGAGACCCGGATGAGGTCCGGGCTGGCCACGATGATGGCCATGGCCCTGGCCCTGGAGGTGGCGACGTTCAGCCGATGGGAGTCGTAGAGGAATTCGAGCCCGCGGGGCGCCTCGTCCGCCGACGAGGTGGTCATCGAATAAATGACGACCGGCGCCTCGCGTCCCTGGAACTTATCGACGGTCCCGACCCTGAGCCCGGCGAGACCGCTGTCGGCCAGCGCGCGATGGATGGCCCTGATCTGCGCGTTGTAGGGCGTCACGACCAGGACGTCAGCGGCCCCGATGGGCCGCTCGTTCCCGTCCCTGTCGCGCCACGTGCGGCGCAGTAGCTCTTCCACCAGGCGCGCCACCTCGCTGGCCTCTTCCGGAGACGCGTTGGTGTTCCCCTCATGCGGCACCTCGACGATGCGCAGCCCCGAGCCGGACAGCGGCAGCTCTCCCAGGATCGCCTGTCGGTCGAGCCCGTCGACACCGCCCAGCTTCCCGTCGTAGAACACGTCCGAGGTGTAACGGCACAGCTCGGGGTGCATCCGGTAGGTCCGGTCGAGCAACAGCCCGGCGTCCTCGGCCATCGTGGCCCGATCGCCCAGGACGTGCTCGAGCGCCGAGACCCCAGCTCCCGGCGGGTGCGCGGCCTGGCTCGGCTGGGGCGGGCACGCAGCAGCAAGGCGGTCGCGGCGTCGCGCCCGCTCAGGCCGTCGGCCGCGACCCGCGCGCCGAGGTCCCGGAGCCGCCCGGCCAGCGTCCTCGTGTCGAGCGGCCCGTCTTCGATCAGCGCCGCCGGGAGCGATCCGGTGTAGCCCTGACCGATCTTAAGGTCGATCGTCCCGGCCGCGTCATCCACATCCCAGACAGTCCACCCTTTGCCGCTCGCCGGGTCAGTGGCGGCGTCTCCTGCCGAGAACCCGTGCTCCTGCTGCGGGAACGAGAAGCGCCGAACGACCGACCGGTTCACCTGCCCCATCTCGTCGCCGCCGGCCAGCCCGCCGAGCGCGTCCGGCTCGCCGATCAGTTCCGCCGAGCTCAGCGCCCGCAGGTAGAAGTACCGCCACCAGGCCGGCTTGGCCTCGCGCCGGTGCCAGTCCAGCAGGTCAGCCAGCAGCGCCCGCGCCCGCTGCTCCCTCGTCCTCGCCGACGTTTCCGCGGAAACGCCCGCCATCAGCGCCTCCCTGAGCCGGGTGACCTCGGGATCCTCGGGCGCGCCCGCGCCGTCTCAGCGAAGACTGGCCGCGGCAGGTCCTCGCCCAGCCGCCCCGCCAGCTCCCGCCGCCGTTCCTCTAGCCAGTCCCGCAGTGCCAGCGTGGCCCGGCAGTCGTCCTCGTTGTACCCGGCGACGACGCGCTGCCTCTCATGTTCGCCCGCCGCGGTCCCGTCCTTGAGCGCCGCCTCGAAGGCGATCAGGCTGGCCGTAGCCTCCCGAAGGTCCACCTGCCGCGAATACCCGCACAGTGGCTCGAGCCGCTTGATGGAGTAGCTCTCCACCCCGGCCCGCACCCCCTGCCGCACCACCCGGTACAGGTCGACGAACACCCCAAGCCGAACAGGTCGTCCACCTCGTCCTCGCGGGTAGCGAAGCGCCCCATCAGCATGCCCACCGCTTCCTGCCGCGTCCCATGCAGCTCGGTGAGGTGGTCGACCGATGTCGGTTCGTAGTGGTTGTAGTGATACACGTGCAGGCCCGGGTGACGCTCGCGGCGTTCGGTGATGAAGTCGATCAGCTCCTCGAACCCGCACTTCTCACCCGGCCGGTCGAACGACCAGATCTGCGTGTACCGGGGCCGCCCGGAGTCATCCAGCTCGGCTGTGTTCACGATGCCGAACAGGTACTGCAGCCCGAACTCCCTGCCGTCCTCGGAGTAGTAACGCGCCCCCTCAATATCGAAGAACAGGTCACCCGTGGCCGGCTCGGGCAGCGCGAGCAGCCCCCGGTTGGGGACCAGAGCGCCCTCGCCGTCGCGTTCGGGCTGCAGGATCTCGTATCGGATGGGCCCGCCGTCGCTGGCCACCTGCAACCGGGCCTGTAGTCGGGACCGTTCGAGCGCGCCCGGCCCACCCGGCTCAGGCCAGGCAGCTCGCCCAGCCCCGCGAACTGGCGCCTGGTCGCGATCCCGTCGGCCTTCAGCGCCCGCCGCTGCCCGATCGTCATCCCGGCCACCAGGGACAGGTCGTCGTCCCGCCGCCTGAGGTCGGCGCAATAATCGCTCCACCGACAGATGGCGCAGTGCTCAACCGGCTCGGGATACGGGTCGTCCGGCACGCCCTCGCCAACGACCGCCTCCAGCAGCCGCCGCGCCTGTCGCTCGTAGGCGGCGTAGTCGCTCACCTTGAACGAGGCGAACTCCCCGTTTCCGAGCGCAAGGTGCATCCACCGCGGCCCGGTCCCCTGCAGCCCGCCCAGCAGGTGCGAGTAGAACGCCGTCTGCAGCACCGCCCGCGCCTTCGCCGTCCGCGCCAACTTCGCGTCGACGACCTCGTAATGGGTCCCTCCCGGCCGCGGCTCCCTGTCGGGTGCCGAAAGCAGGTCGGCCCGCACCAGGAAGTCCGGCCGCCCGAACAGCGCGGGCCCGCGGCCGGGCTCGACTCCGGTCAGCGTGCCCTGGTAGATGAGGTCGACGTCGCTCCGGATGGCCTCCGCCGTCGCCCCGGCCGCCTCGGCGTCCGTAGTCTCGACGATCTCCGCGACCTCGTGTCCGTCCGCGCGGAACCGGTCGAGCACGTCCCGCTCGTGCGCTTCCCCCGCCGGACCAGATCCCGGAACCCGAGGTCAATCTCGCGCTGCGGCCGGAGCTCGCCCCGCGCCTTTAGCAGGTCCAGCCGCGTCAGCTGTCGGCACGCGAGAAATTGGCAACATCGCTCGCCGCCAGCCGCAGCCCACCGTCAGTGATCCTCACCCAGGTAAGACGCTCGAGCTCCCGCCTGCGTGCACAGCGATAAGACGGGTGTTGGGCTCAGGCCATAGTTTCACTTTCCGTCCGGGACAGCCGAAATTCCCTTTCTCCCGCACGAACCATGGTGCTGGCCCTGGCGAGCAACCGCGAGCACTGCAGCGTTTCCGCGGAACCGTCGTTTCTGTGGCCCGGCGTATCTCGTGTCGGAGAATGGTGCTTAATAAGTCCCGGTGGCCATGCCGATGCGAGCGCCACTCCGGATTGGCGGGGTCAGAGATCGGCGCGGATCTTGCGCAAGGCGTATTGCATCTCAGCAGCTGTGGAGAAGCGGTCGACTCGGATCGGTGCACATGCCTTGATGAGAAATGCAGCAAGGTCAGAATTGAGGTCAGACCGGACCGTCCTCGGGTCGATCACCGGTTCTGCGACCATCGGTCTCGAATTCGGGTAGGGGTGGCGACCGTTGCAGAGGAGCTGGTAGAGCACGACGCCGACGGCGAACAGGTCGGTGGAGACGTCCCAACGGGTGAGGTCGGCGTCGGGCGACTGATAGGGCGGTGTTCCTGACTGCGTTTTTACCTCGTCGCCCACCCTTGACACGATATTGAAGTCGAGCAGTTTCGCTCCGCAGCGTGTAAGGATCACGTTTTGCGGTTTGATGTCGCGATGGACCAGCCCTTTGGCCTTCAGCTCCATCCACTCATAAAGCTCGGCTTCCGACAGCTCGGCTTCGCGGTTTTTAGCATCCAGCTGGTTGATGCGCGCCGAATCGGGGTGAAAAGCGATAAGCGCGCCTAGCACATCGAGTGCTACATCCACCGCCTCCCGATCGCGAAGGAATTTCTCTCCGCTTACGAACTCGGCGAGGGGTTCGCCCTCAATGAACTCGGTGACGAGAAACCAGTCGCCAGCACCGGTCTTTCCGGCCCAGAAGACCTCTACCACGTTTGGATGGCGGATCTTCCGCAGCGCGCCGATCTCGCGGCGTACTGCCTCATAGCCGGCGGCGTTGTCGAACAGCTTGAGCGCTCGCTCCTCATCTTCCACATCGTCGCGCACGTGATAGACCTTCGAGAAGCCTCCTCGCCCGAGTTCACCCAAAATCTCAAAGCGGTCGTCAATGACGTCACCGACAGCATATTCAGCAGGCTTGGCCCGAGACGAGGCCCGGAGCTCCGCCGGGTGAGGCTTCGGGAGCGAGTGGCTTTCGTCCGAGGGCAGTTTGGCGGCCGGATCAAGTACTGTCCGGTGGGCGCGGAGACGCTCCAAACGGTCAACGACCTCAGCCGCGCTTGCTGGTCGTCGGTCACGTTCCGGCGCAAGCAGACTGAAAACGAGATCCCTCAAATCCTTGGGAAGATCGTCCCGCTCAAGCGCCGAGGGTAGGCCCGCATGGCATGCGGCCACAATCGCCTCTCGGGTTCCGGCGAAGGGCGGGCGCCCTTGGCACATCTCATAGATCGTGGCCCCGAGTGAGTACAGATCAGCGCGTTCGTCGGCGCTCCCACCATCCATCAGCTCAGGAGCCATGTAGTCGATCACCGCACGGTGTGACATATCGCCCATGTCCAGGTCATCAACCGATACGGCGGTGTCGAAGTCCACCAGGTGAACCGTGCCCCACTCATCGAACAGCACGTTGCGAGGCTGAAGGTCGCGGTACAAGATCCGGCGCCCATGAATGTGCGCAAGTCCGCTTGAGATTTCCGTCGCTATCTGCAGGATGCGGCCGACCGGCAGGCGCTCACCAGATTCTTCCGAATGCACGATGAGGTCACCGAGGGACCCGCCGGTGAGGTAGCGAGTGACCATCACAGCCGTTCGGTCATTTTCCCAGTGATCGAGCACGGTCGCGATGTTCCGATGGTCACCAAGCTGGCCTAGTACACGGGTCTCCCATGCGCTTACAGTCAGCCCGGTCGGCATGGCCGCATTATTAGAGAAGACATCGAGAGCCACTTGACAACCCAACTCCCGGTCGCGTGCGAGATAGACCTTCTTATCGGGCGTGGCCCGGAGGACCCGCTGAAGCTCGTACCTTCCGGGTCGTAGGAAGTCTTCTGCCGGAATCGGCGCATCCACGTTATGAGCCTACTGGTGCGTCTCGCGTTCACGCCAAGTTTCCTCAGGCTCCATGCAGTGTTTATATCCGGAGCCAAGCGCTCAGCTCCGGACAGCCTCGGCCGCCCCGACGTCCATGGTTTCGCCGATCTCCGCGACCTCGTGCCCGTCCGCGCGGAACCGATCGAGCACATCCCGCTCGTGTGCTTCCCCCGCCAGACCAGGTCCCGGAAGCCGAGGTCAACCTCGCGCGTCGGCCGGAGCTCGCCCCGCGCCTTCAGCAGGTCCAGGATGGCAACTGATGCGTAGGAGGTGTCGCGTGGGCCGCGCCAGCACCCGCAAGAACTGGCGAGGGCAGTGGAGGAGGCTAATCGTGTCTCTGCCTGAATTCATGCGGCTTGCCTGCGGTCGTGGCAGCCTCGACTGGTGACTCGCGATGAGCTGCTGGCGTTGCTGGCCGGGCTCCGCCAGGCCCGCGTCGGCCAGGTGCGGGTGCCGCACAAGCCGCTGCTGCTGTTGTGGCTGTTCGGTCAGTTCGCGGCGACCGGCAGCAGCGCAGCCAGCTATCAGCAGGCCGAGGCGCCCGTCAGCCAGCTGATCAACGACTTCGGCCCGTCCGTGGCCAGCCCCGCCCTGGCCCGGCAGCGGGCAGCCATGCCCTTCGTCCACCTCGAACGTGAGCTGTGGGACCTGCGGGATGCTGCCGGGAAGGAAATCGGACCGGATGCCCCCGAACGCCGCGGCTGGCTCCTGGACCACGGAGCGGTCGGACGCTTGCGGACGCCGGTGGAACGCCTCCTGGCCGACCCGAACACCCTCGCGGCGGCCGTCCGGCTGCTGCTGGACCTGCACTTCACCCCGGTCCTGGCCGACCTGATCTGCGCCGCAGTCGACCTGGACGTGCCCGCTCTCGACCTGGCCAGCAGTGGAGGAGCGGCTCAGGCCGTCCGCCTCCGCACACGCCGCCGCGGCTTCGCCGAAGAAGTCCTCCGCGCCTACGCATACCAATGCGCGATGTGCGGCTTCGACGGCGCGCTCGGCCACTATCCCGTCGGCATCGAGGCCGCCCACGTTCGCTGGCACAGCCAGAAAGGCCCCGACGAGATAGCCAACGCCCTAGCGCTGTGTGCCTTGCATCATGCGCTGTTCGACCTGGGCGTCCTGGGCATTACTGAGGACCGCCGGATCCGCGTGTCCAGCCTCTACGTGGCCAGAAACGAGGCAGGCATGGCCGTGGACGCGCTCGCCGGCCAGCCGCTGCTCATACCTCGGCCATACCAGCCGACGGTGGACGTGATCTACATCTCCTGGCATCACCGGCAGGTGTTCAAGGGAACTATGCCGAATTGACACATCACTCGGCTGAATCGACAGTGACTCCGCAACTAGGCTTGCCTCGGCGCCGCGATAGGTGGGAAAGGGCCATATATCTATCAGCGCTACGTGATCTTGGGGTGGGTTGGTGTTATGGCACGGCTTGAGGATCTAACCAGGGGTGCCCAGCGCGTGGACGACCTAAGCATCCGGCTGCGCGCTGATCTGCGACCACAGACATGGTCCGAGGCAGTAAGAGAACTGCGCGACCGGTTGTGCCTGCCCGAGGTCGACGATAAGGCTCTATCTGGCCTGAAGTTCTCCGACGCACTGCCCCGTCACCTGGCCGTCGCCACCCTCGCCACCCGTCTAGCCGATCTGGACCACGCCGCGACCGTTCTCGCCGAGCCTGTTCGCTTCGAGCGATTTGGCGGTAGCTGCTGAGCCTGGGCGGCGCCATACCGGCTGTACGCCACGCGCTGGCGGGGGCGAAGCGGGCTGCGGTACCGTGAGCTGATGCCGGGGACCGAGGTGGGCTGCGGATGGGAATCCTCACCGACGACATGAAGCGGGTGGTCAGCGAGCAGAACCTCGGGTTCTGCGCGACTGTCTGCCCCGACGGGTCACCGAACCTTTCTCCGAAGGGGTCGACCGGCGTGTGGGATGACGATCACCTGTTCTTTGGGGACATCTGCTCGCCGCAGACGATCGCCAATCTGCGGGCGGGGTCGCTGATAGCGGTCAACGTGGTCGACCCGTTGGTGCGCAAGGGCTATCGGTTCAAGGGCCGGGCGGTGATCTGCGAGCCCGGGTCGATCGAATTCACGGAGGGGCTCGAGCGGATGCGGGCGGGTGGCTCGAAACTGACCGGCCGGGTCAAGGCGATCGTGGTAATCGAGGTGCAACGCGCTGAGCCGCTCATCTCACCGGTCTACGACGACGGGACAACGACAGAAGCGGACGTGCTCGAGACGCACCGCGCGCGCTTCGCGAGGCTGCACGAACACCGCGCCCACAGATAGGCCTGACGGTTACAAGCGTAGGCTCTGATGGAGTTCTGCCAGCGCTCCGGCGAGATCATCAGCTTCGTCCCGTCTGTTTGCTTAGAGTAGCGGACGGCCACTAGGCCTGGCAGGTTGCGGGAATGGCGGCTGAGCGGGCTGGTCGATAGCACCGAGCTACTGACCTCCGAGTTCGTGACCAACGCCGTGAAGACCATGGCGGGCCACCTCGGCCAGGCGGCCCTGCGCCTGCGGTTGTCGAGCGAGGGCACGCGGGTCCTCATCGAAGTCTGGGACGCCGACCCGCGGCCGCCGGCACCCAGGGATCTCGGCGCAGACGGCACACCCGACCTCCAGGAGGAAGGAGGGCGCGGGCTGTTCCTGGTGACGGCCCTCAGCACGCGCTGGGACTGGTACCTCACCCAGGAGCCACCCGGCAAGGTCATCTGGTGCGAACTGGCCGCCGCCCTGCCCGAACCCGCCGCAGGCGCAGCAAAGACCACAAATCGAGATGCCGAACGATCGATGGTGCTCCCCCCGCT
>JBOHCK010000082.1:0-21220 GCA_050698755.1 Streptosporangiaceae bacterium
GCCAGTTGTTCTGCCAAGAGCACGGCTGGTTTGCTACGTTCGGAAGGGATAACCGCTGAAAGCATCTAAGCGGGAAGCTCGCCTCAAGATGAGGTCTCCCTCTGGGTTAACCAGGTAAGGCCCCCAGCTAGACGACTGGGTTGATAGGCCGGAGGTGGAAGCACGGCAACGTGTGCAGCTGACCGGTACTAATAGGCCGAGTGGCTTGGCTTCTACTCCAACTTGTTGTTTCGCGTCCACTGTGCGGTTCCCGAGATACGGTCGCCGTCAGGCCCGCTGGGCCGGTGACATCTCAATAGAGTTACGGCGGTTATAGCGAAGGGGAAACACCCGGTCCCATTCCGAACCCGGAAGTTAAGCCCTTCAGCGCCGATGGTACTGCGCGGGGAGCCGCGTGGGAGAGTAGGACGCCGCCGGACATGCTTGAAGAGGGTCGCTCCCGATGAGGTCGAGCGACCCTCTTCGCGTGTCTGGGTACTGTGGTGGCATCTGTTGAAGGTAGGTAGGCGTGGCTGAGGCACGCGGAAAGCCAAAGGGACGCGAGACAGGCGGCGCGCGGACCGGGCGCCCCGGCACTGGCGGTCGCCCCAGTACGGGCGGTCGCTCTGGGACGGGTGGTCGCTCCGGCACAGGTGGCCGTCCCAGCGGGGGCGGCCGGGCCGGAACGAGCGGCGCGGCCAGCACGGGCGGCGCCGCCGGCGCGCGGGCGGGAGGTTCCGGCGGGGGAGGTTCCGGCGCCGGAAGTTCCGGCGCCGGAAGTTCCCGTGCAGGCGGGGTGCGAGCAGGCAGCGCGGGCAGTGGCGGCGGCGCGGGCAGCGGCGGGGCCCGCTCGAGCGGATCCCGCACGGGCGGGGGCAATCCGAGGAGCGGTAGGGGCACGGAACGTGCCGGCGCCGCTGGCGCTTCCGGTGGCACCGGTGCCTCAGGTGCCTCAGGCGCCTCAGGCGGCTGGTCGGGCTCCGGCCGGGTACGGCCCGCAGCCGGCGGCACCCAGGGACCGCGGACGGGCCGCACCAGTGCCGCAGGCCGGAGGCCCGCCGCCGATGAAGGTGGGAACTGGGCGGGCGGTGCGCCGTCATCAGGAAGCGCGCCGCGAGGTGCACGCGGTCAGGGCAGCACCACCGCTTCCGGCGGGGGTCCCAGGAGGACGTCGCGTCCACCAGCCCCCGACGGGGCGCGCCGCACCAACCGGACCCCGGGCGAAGGATCGCCACGCTCCAGCCGAGTGCCTGGCGGTTCATCGGTAACGCGGTCCACGGACGGCGGCGGGGAACGAGGAAGGCGTTTCGGCTCGCGCGGTCCCGAGGGTTCCCACCGATCCGAGGGTTCCCAGCGACCCGAAGGTTCCCGTCAGCCTGGGGGCTCCTATCGAACCGATAGTCCCCGTCGGCCGGAAGGTTTCCGCCGCGACGATGCCCGCCCAACCGGGTATCGCCGGACTGAGGGCGCGACGGATCGGCCCGAGCGTTCTCGCCGGGACGATGCCCGCCCAACCGGGTACCGCCGGACTGAGGGCGCGACGGATCGGCCCGAGCGCTCTCGCCGGGACGATGCCCGCCCAACCGGGTACCGCCGGACCGAGGGGACGGCGGACCGGAGCGAGGGCGGCAGCAGGAGCGGAAGCCGGAACGGAAGCATCGGCCGGAGCGGAGACATCGGCCGTCCCGCACCGCTTGGTCGGGGAACGAGGCCCGGCGATGAGGGCCGGTCGGACCGGCCCGCGCGCGCACGCGGCCAGGCGGGTCCGTCCGAGCGAACCTACGATCGTCGGGCCCCCGCGCGTCGGTCCGGGCCCGGGTCCGGGTCCGGAGCCCGCGGTCCCTGGGTTCCCTCCCGCGGTCGCGGCGTCCCGGAAGGATCCGGACCAGCCACGGCCTACGAGCCGAGGCAGCCCCGGCTGCAGGTAGCCGATTCGGTCACGGCTGACCAACTTGATCCCGAGGCGAGGGCCCAGCTGAACAGCCTCCCGAACGACCTAGCCGACAGCGTGGCGCGGTATCTGGTCGCGGCCGGACGGGACCCCGATCCCGAGCAGAGCTACGCGTACGCGCAGGCCGCGCGGCGCCTGGCGGCCCGCGTGGGCGTGGTCAGGGAGGCGACCGGCATCGCTGCGTACCGCACGAGCCGGTGGGCCGAGGCGCTCTCCGAACTCCGCGCTGCGCGCCGCATGACTGGGAACGATGACTTCGTCCCCCTCATGGCCGACAGCGAGCGGGCCCTAGGCCGAGAGGACCGGGCGCTGGCGCTGATCCGCGAGGTCGACGCCAGTAGGCTCGATCGCGGCACGCAGATCGAACTCCGCATCGTCGAGTCGGGCATCCGCCGGGATCAGGGGCTGGCCGAGGCCGCCGTGGTGGCCCTGCAGGTCCCCGAGCTCACCAGTGATCGGCTGCGCCCCTGGTCGGCCCGGCTGTTCTACGCGTATGCGGAGGCGCTCCTCGCGGCCGGGCGGGAAGACGAGGCCCGGGACGCTTTCGCCAGGGCCGTCGACGCCGATACCGACGGTGAGACCGACGCGGCCGAGCGCCTGGACGAGCTCGACGGCATCGAGCTCGAGGACCTCGCAGAGTTCGAGGACCCCACAGAGTTCGAAGGCGAGGCCGAGCTCGAGGACTCCTCCGAGTTCGAGGACGAAGCCGGATCCGGTGACCCCACAGAGCTCGAGGACGAAGCCGAATCCGATAACCCGGCCGAGCCTGACGATGACGTGGAGGAATAGCGATTTAGCATCGGTGCCGCACGCCCGGTCCCGGAGGTCGATCGCCTCCTACAGGCTCTACTGTGGCGGCCATGACCGGTATCGAGCTGTATGCGAGTGAAACGTGAGCGGCCGCCTGACTGCAGCGCAATTCTCGGCCTGCCCTGGTGTCGCTGACTGGCGGGTGCTGTCGGGCGGCGGGTATGCGGCGGCGCGCTTCCTGACCGGCTCTTTCGCCGCCGGGCTGGTCCTGGTGGCCGCCATCGGCGAGGTGGCCGCCGGGTGCGGTCACGAGCCGGACGTCGATGTCCGGCCCAAGAGCGTGATCGTCCGGCTGCACATGGCTGATGCTCAGGGTCTCACCAGCTGGGATGCCGAGCTGGCCAGGCAGATCTCGGCTGCCGCGGCCCGGTTGCAGGCGCCGGCCGACCCGGCGGCCGTGCAGCACGTACAGGTCGCGATCGACGCCCTAAATATCGCCACAGTCCTGCCGTTCTGGCACGCAGTGCTCGGCTACGCCGCAGTCGGCGACGCGGCTCTGCGTGACGCACACCGCGAGGGGCCGACGTTCTGGTTCCAGCAGATGGAGTCGCTCAGGACCGGGCGCAACCGCTTCCACATCGACATCTACATCCCGCAGGACACGGTGCAGGCCCGGATTGACGCCGCGCTCGCAGCCGGCGGCCGGATCGTCAGCGACGCCCACGCGCCTGGCTGGTGGACCCTCGCCGATCCCGAGGGCAACGAGGTTGACCTGGCGATCTGGGGATAGCCGACCGCCACGGTGAAGACCGCATCGGGCGCGACGGCCTGCTGGTGCTCATGATGCGCCCGGGTCGGCGAATCCGTGGGCGTAGGCGTACTGGACGGCCTGGGCCCGGCTGCTGACGCCAGTCTTGGCGAAGATGTTGTTGATGTGGGTCTTCACGGTCGATGGGCTGATGACGAGGGCGGCGGCGATCTGGGCGTTGGTACGCCCGGTCGCGATGAGGGCCAGGACCTCGGCCTCGCGTGTGGTAAGCCCGTCGGGCAGCGGCTGGGTCGGGGCGGCGTCCAGAGCCGGGCCGGCGGCGGCGACGAGACGGGCCTGGATGGCGGGGTCAAGGATGGCCTGACCGCCGGCCGCGGCGTGCAGGGCGCGGGCGATCTGCTCCCGGCCGGCGTCCTTGGTGAGGTAGCCGAGGGCGCCCACCCGCAGGGCCGCCAGGATCGAGTCGTCGTCAGCGTATGTGGTGAGCACCACGACGGCCGTGGCGGGATAGTCGGCCAGGATCCGCCGGGTGGCCTCCACCCCGTCGAGGCGGGGCATCCGCAAGTCCATGAGCACGACCTGAGGTCGGTAACGGGCCACCAGGGCCACGGCCTGCTCACCGTCGGCGGCGGCGCCGACGACCTTCACGCCGGGCATGACGCTCAGCGAGGTCACCAGGCCCTCGCGCACCACTCGCTGGTCGTCGGCCACCACGACGCGCACTGTGGCGTTTTCCTCGCTCCCGGTCATCCCGGCGCCTCGCTCATCGGGGAACATCTTGCTCATCCTGGCACCGTCAGCTCGACGACCCAGCCGTCCTCGCACGAGTCGGCGCGCAGTGTGCCGCCCAGCAGCTCGGCACGCTCGGTGAGCCCGTCCAGCCCGTAGCCGCCGCCGGTGGCCGCCAGGGAGTCGGCGGGGAGGCCGACAGGGCCGCCTGGCGGTGCGCCGTTGGCGACCCGCAGGATCGCCGTGCGCTCCTCATCCGCCTGTTCCCCGAAGGACAGCGTTAGGGCCACGGGGGCTCCGGGGGCATGCTTGCGGGCGTTCGCCAGGGCCTCCTGGGCCGTGCGGTAGACGGCCAGGCTGGCCTCGGGCGCAAGCCGGCGAGGGGTGCCGCGCACCTCGTAGCTGACCTGACCTGGTCGGCCATCGTCGGCGGCCGGAGCGGCCAGCGCCTCGGGCAGGTCGACCGGGTCGGTCCGCAGGGCCGCAATGGCACGCCTGGTCTCCTCCAGGCCCTCGATGGCCAGTCGGCGTGCGCCCCCGACCAGGCTGCGGCCCGCTTCGGGATCATCGCCCTCGCTCAGCAGGGCGTCGGCGGCGTCGAGCTGGACCACCAGGCCGCCCAGCGTGTGGGCCAGGATGTCGTGGATCTCCCTGGCGATGCGCGCGCGTTCGTCCAGCACCTGCGCCCGGATGTGTTCCTGCTCGGCCCACCGCGTCTGGATGGTGGCCAGCTCGGCCTGCTCGGCTCGCAGCCGGTACTGGCTGCGCCACAGCCCGGCGAGCAGGCCGCCGACCACCGCCGCGCAGGAGCCGAGCAGGGAGAAACCCGAGGACGTCGCGACCAGCGACCCCGCTACCAAGGTGATGAGGCCGCAGGCCGCCACCCCGGCACCTTCCAGCACGGTAAACGAGCTACCGGCCATGACGCCGATCGCGATGGGCAGCGCTGTGGCGGCGGTGCTGGGGCTGACCAAGGCGGCCAGGCAGGCTCCCACCATCCCGGCCACCGCGACCGGTAGCCGGACCTGCGGGCCCACCCGCTCGGCGGGCAGCCAGGACATCCAGGTCAGGGCAGCCACGATGCTGCCCATCAGCAGGACCAGGTGCCTGCCGTCTAGCCCGGGCACCGGGCGGCCGAGCCAGACGTCGGCGAGTATCAGCCCGGCCAGGCAGGCGCGCGCTAGCCACATCCACCTGCGCCAGCCGGACTAGCGTGGCACCGTACCCGCGTTCACCAGTTTCTGCCTCCGGCGTGTTGCCCCATTGTCCCATCTGCGGGCCGACACGCCGGTGGCCCCGGCGTTCGCGCCCGGGGCCATCCGGTCAGCGGTAATCACGGGAAGATCCCTGTGCTCGGTCGTGGTCGCGGCGCGCCGTGGTCCTCGCGATCCCGCCCTTGAGGAACTTCCTGGCCGCGATGACGATGGCGATGGCCGCTCCCGAGGGAACACCCAGGTGCTGTAGCAGGTGAATCACGATGATCATGGCCGGACTTCCTGTTCGCGTGGTCTTAGCTCGATTGGTCCAGTTACCGGACGCTGGCTGTGGCCGTGGACGACGTGCTCGTCCCGGCGGTGAGGCGACGCGCGGCCGCCCGCCCGCGGACGCCCAGTAGCGCGCTGCGGGCCAGCGCCATGGCCACGGCCATGAAAATCAGCGCGTCGGTCAGCCCGGCGGCACTGAGCTGATGGGCAGCCATGAACTGGCCGAGTGAGGCAGAGAACCAGTGGAGGGTGCCGTAGATGAACAGCAGCCGGCCGCCGTAGATCACCGTCCAGAACGCGGCGTAGCCGAACCCGGCCCGGCTGACTGCCCGGTCACGCGTGCCCCTCCTGCTCTTGACGGGCCCGTAACCGACCGAGATGAACAGGTGGGCAGCCAGGCCGAGCAGCACGCCAACGCCGAGGCCAACCGCCTGCAGGGCCACGTCGTGACTGTTGGTGGGGACACTGTCCAGGAACAGCGGGCAGATCAAGATGGCGGTGAGCAGCGGGCGCGCCACCCAGAACCAGCCGATCTTCCGGCGGCCGAAGTCTGCCTCCAGCACGGCCCCGAGCACGACCAGGTTGAGAATCCATACATTGACTGGCATTGACGTCTCCTTCAGGTAGGAACTTCAGACGTCTTCCAGCCTCCGGATTTGAGCCCTCCGGCACATCGGGTGGCGGGTGGGTCATCAGGTGGAGCCGGGTGGAGAGCAAGCCGGGGCCTCCACCCGCTCTCCACCCCTCTGCAGGCACTTCAACGGCCCGCCGAGGATCAGCTGAAGCACTCAGCCGAGGTCATCAGATGTGCCACCCCGGTCCTGCGGAGCCAAGTCGGCGACCGGCTCGGAGAATCCGGCGCATTCGGTAACGGGCAGGCGCGGGTAGCGGGTGAGCGCGGGGTCCCACTCGGCCCGCGTGCACCGGAGGTACACGGTGCCCCGCCGGGTCTGGTTCAGCTTCGCATGCCGGCAGGTCCGGCACAGCCCGGGCGGGGCGCCCAGGTTCGGCCAGGCGGCGTCGGAGGGCCGGTCAGGCATGAAGCACAGGATAGGGCCGGCGCTGCGCTGGGCGGGGTCAGCCAGGACTGGTGCCGTGACACGATGTCTGCATGACCGAGTCCGAACGCAAGGCCGACCTGCACCGCTACCTGCAAGACGCCCGCGACGCGCTGCTGTGGAAGCTCGACGGGCTATCGGAGTACGACATCCGCCGCCCCCTGGTGCCGACCGGCACCAATCTGCTCGGCCTGGTCAAGCATCAGGCCTGGGTCGAGATGGGGTACTTCGGCGACACCTTCGGCCGCCCCTGCTCTAATCCGCTGACCTGGGACGAATCCGACCCGATGTCCGACATGTTCGCCTTCCCGGACCAATCACGTGAGTTCATCACCGGGCTGTACCGCCGGGCCTGGGCGCACTCGGACGCCACCATCGACGCCCTGCCGCTCGACACCATAGGCCGCGTTCCCTGGTGGCCGCCCGACGACAACGAGCGCACGCTGCACCACATCCTGGTCCGCGTGGCCACCGACACCAACCGCCATGCGGGCCACGCCGACATCGTCCGCGAGCTCATCGACGGCGCGATCGGCCTGACGGCCGGGAACCCCAACCTGCCACCCGGTGATCAGGGATGGTGGCAGGCTCACTATGCCCGAGTGGAGCAAACCGCGCAGGAAGCCGCTCAAGGCACTGGCACCCAAACCTGACCTGCGCGAGGTCAGGGCAGGAAGCCGCCGTCGGCCCGCAGGACCTGGCCGGTGATCCAGGCGGAATCGGGACCGGCCAGCAAGGCCACGACGGCGGCGATGTCCTCCGGCTGCCCGAGCCGCTTGAGCGCGGTCTGAGCGACATCGTCCTCGAACGTCTCGCCCGGGTTTGCGGCCCTCAGCCCTTCGGTCTCCGTGGCGCCGGGCGAGACGGCGTTCACCGTTATCCCGCGCTCGCCGAATTCCAGCGCCGCCACCGCCGTGAAGTGCTCGAGCGCGCCCTTGGCGCCGGTGTACAGCACTCCGCCCGGCGGATGCAGGCGGGTGTTGAGCGTGGAGATGGTGATGATCCGGCCGCCGTCCCGCAGGACTCGGCCCGCGTGCTGGATGATGAAGAACGGGCCCTTCGCATTCACGGCCATGAACCGGTCGTACAGGTCCTCGGTCACGTCATCGATCGCGACCGGCACGCCGGTCGTGAGGGACGCGGCGTTGATGACCACGATGTCCAGGCCGTCGAGCCGCTCCCGCGCCTCGTCGAACAGGCGCCGCACGTCGTCCAGGTCGCCCTGATCGGCCCGCAGCGCGAACGCCTTCCCTCCGGCCTCGGCGACCTCCCCGGCCACGCGCAGCGCGGCCGCCTCATCGGAGATGAAGCTGAACATCACGCCGGCGCCGTCGGCGGCCAGGCGCTTCACGATCGCCCGGCCTATCCCGCGTGACCCGCCGGTCACTAGCGCGCCCTGGCCGGCCAATACGCCCATCACGCCTCCCGTGCCTCCCGGCTATGCCCCCATCCTGCCATCTGCCGCATATGACCCGCCGGATCAAGCCCGCAGACCCTTGAGCCCGTCGTAGGCGGCGATGAGGATCTCCAGTCCCCGATTGTCGTCTGCGGGTTCGCGCATCTGATTCGTCACGTACGCCACCGCCATACGGTCGTCGGGTTCGATCATGACGATTGAGCCGCCCCAAGTCGTCCCACCCATGGGCGCTGCCGAACAGCCCGTAGCCCAGGCCGTACCGGACTGACATGCCCAGAACGCGGTCCACGCCGTGGAACTGCTCCTCCCTCGCCCGGTCACAGCCCGCCGGCGAGAGCAGTCGCAGTCCGCGCACCGCTCCGCCGCAGGCGATGACCGACTGCACCAGGGCTACCGAGCGGGCGTTGCCGAATCCGCTCGCCGAAGTCGGCACCCAGCGGTCCGGCCACCTCCGCTGCGAAGAAGTCGCCCAGGCTCCGGCCGGTGATCCGGCGCACGACCTCGCCCACTCCGAACCCCTGGGTGAGCGAGTGGTATCCGGCCGCGCCTGCCCGGTTCCCATTGCGGAGCCTGTGCTGTCATCGTCTTGGTGACCGACCAGACATTCGTGATCGTGTCCCGCTGCCACGAGATCGTGCGGTCCGCGTCCGCGAACCTGCCCCACACGTCCACTACGGGCTCGCCGTCCACGAACACCGCAGCCGAGGCACCCGCGTCTCCGTCTTCCAGCAGTCCGGCCAGCGCGCTGGGCACCGCAGTAAACAGTTCGTCGTATGAGCCCTGAGTATCGGCCATGCGTAGTATTCAGCGGGCCTTACCCCGCCGGAAGCAACCGGATTTCTCGGCGCAGCGCACCTGGAGGCCGCTCCGGCTGGCCACCGTAGCGGCTGGAGCCTTAGCGCTCTGCGGTGCCGAGCTCCTGCGTCTTATCGAGCCAGTGCATGATCCCGCCGACGTTCAAGGCGGTCCCGCTGATCCGGTCGATCTTCTTGGCGATCGCGGGATCGGCACCCGGCCGGAACGCCTCGTACCGGGCCTTCGTCCGGTCCTGGACCATGGCGACGGCGTGGTCGAGATCGAGTCCTGCCTTCCGGGCCGCGCGTGTTTCCTCCACCCAGACCCTGATTTCCTCTACGGACCGCTCTAGCGTCTCCGTGATCGACGTCACGGGCCCGTAGTGGCTGAACAGCAGGCGCGAGGGCTCCAGGGCGGCGAACTTCCTGATGGAGGCGAGCGCGACCTCGAGATCGAAGTCCGGTGGCGGCGTGGCGGGCCGCACGTCGCCCGTCTCCGGCAGGTACACCCCGGCCGCGTCGCCGACGTACAGGTCGCCGGTTGCCGAGTCGATCAGGCCGACGTGATGCTTGGCGTGGCCGGGGGAGTAGTGGCTGTCCAGACGGCGTCCGCCGCCGAGATCTACCGTCCCGGTGTCCTCCAGGGCGATGATCCGCTCGGCGGGAACCGGCGCGAGCACGCCGAACAGCCGGTCGAGCGCCGCACCGTACACCGCCCGGGCGCCGGCCATCAGCCTGCTCGGGTCGGCCAGGTGCCGCGCCCCGCGGTGGTGGACCACGATGTCCGCGGCGGGAAACATGGCGGCGATGTCGCCGGCGCCGCCGGCGTGGTCCAGGTGGATGTGCGTGACCACGACCGTCGCCAGGTCGCCGGGGCCGATCCCCAGCGAGGCCAGGGCGTCACGGACTATCGGCGCGGACGGCGCGGTGCCGGTCTCCACCAGGCAGGGCCGGTCGCCCCGGATCAGGTAGCCGGCGGTGATCCCGTCGTACCCGGCCATCCGGGTGTCGATCTGGAACACGTCGTGCCCCAGCGGGGTGACGTCCGTCGGCTGCGTGCGCGGCGGGCCGGCCGCGGATGGTTCGGGCACGCGATCATTGTCCCAGACCAGCCGGTCCTTCCTCGGTCGGGCCGAACGTGCGCAAGACCAGCCCGGTCCGCGGCTTGGGGCCGAACGAGGTGGACTTGCGCGGTACCCGCTCGCCGAGCGCCGCGATCTCGATGACGGCCTCGAAGGTGACGGGATTCGAGATGACCGCGGTGCCTGAGCAGGTCCCGTTCAAAGGCGAGGACGTAACCGCGCGCACCGCGTCGGCGGCGTCGTGGTAGATCAGCACGTCGCGCTCGCTGTCGGCGATGCCCCACAGGTGCCCGAGGAGGAGTTGCTGGAGCACGGCCGCGTCCAGGGACCGCCAGGGCGCCGAAAGCCCGCCCGGCATCGATTCCGCGGCCGCGACCGGGTCCGGGTGACTCAGCAGCCGGAAGCCCGGACCGCCGGCCAACAGGAACGCGGTGCCTTCCCGACCGGCCTCGGCGAGCCGCCGCTGCGCGCCCGCGAGATCCAGCCCGGCCGGCAGATCCTGCACGGTGAACGCCGCCTTGGCCAGCTCGGCCGCCCGGTCCGGAGCCAGGCCCGGCAGCACCCGGTGGATCGCGCCGAGCCGGGGCGAGTAGGCCGAGGAGTCGACGAGGAACGCCAGCCCGAAGTCCCACGGTCCCGCGCCGCGGCCCGACGCCCGCGCCTGCGACTGCAGGTCCATGTAGGCGGCGTACCGGTGGTGCCCGTCGGCGATGAGAGCCCGGCGCCCGCACAGGTCGGCGGTGATCGCGGCCTGCTCGGCCGGATCGGCGATCCGCCACAGGCGGTGCGTCACGCCGTCGTCGGTGTCGATGGTCACCAGCGGCGCGCGCTCGGCCGCCACGTCGTCGATCACCTCGGTGGCGGTCCGGCCGGGAACATCCGCCTGCGGACACCCGGGCTCGCGAAGCTGCGCGCCGTCGTAGACCAGGAAGATCGGCTCCAGGTTGGCCTGCGTGGCCGCCATCAGCTCGCGCCGGTCAGCCACCAGGCCTGGCAGGACACCCTCGTGGGGCAGGATCCCCGCCGCCCGGGGCGACCCCAGGACGACTAGCCCGATGATGCCCCGCTGGCGCCAGGAGGAGTTCGCGTCGTGCTGCTCGTACAGGTACAGCGCGGGCGTCGGATCCCGGATCAGCACGCCCGTGGACAGCCACTCACGCAGAAGGTCGGCGGCAGCCTGGCTCGCGTTGGCGTCATCGCCCGGCAGGATGAGGCGGACCACGTTGTGCGGGTCCGCCGCTCGCAGGTGCTCAAGAACGCCGCCGCTGATCACGTCGTACGGTGGTGACGTGACGTTCGCGATGCCGCTGACCCGATCCTGGGCGTAGCGGATGCCGCGGAAGGGCGCCAGCACGAGGCCAGGGCCAGAGTCGGACGGAAGGGTCTGCACACCATGACAGAAGGATCAAGCGGCGGCAGGGATTCCCGTCCGGAGGAAAACCTCGCTGGCCGGGACCTTCCGGAAGGTCCCGGCCAGGCGTTGCGCGGCTGCCAGGAACCCCTCGACACCGCTTACGACGTCGCCTTGCTCGACCTGGACGGAACGGTCTACCTGGGCGGCGCCGCCATCCCCGGCGCTGCGCAGGCCCTGCGCAAGGCCGACGAGGCGGGCATGCACCTGGCCTACGTCACGAATAACGCCAACAGGACCCCCGCGGCGATCGCCGCGCTGCTGACCAGCTTCGGCATCCCGGCTGAGCCACACGATGTGGTGACTTCGGCCCAGGCCGCGGCCCGCATGCTCGCTGAACGCCTTCCCGCGGGCGCCCCGGTCCTGGTCATCGGCGGCGCCGGCCTGCGGATGGCAGTGCGCGAGCGCGGGCTCATCCCGGTGAGCACCGCCGCTAGCCGGCCGCAGGCGGTGGTCCAGGGCTACTCGCCCGACGTGAGCTACTCGATACTGGCCGAAGGCGGTCTCGCGGTGGCCGCAGGGGCGCTGTTCGTCGCGTCCAACGGTGATATCACGCTCCCGAGCAGCCGTGGTAACCAGCCGGGAAACGGGTCACTGATCCAGGTGATCGCCACGGCCACCGGCGTGCGTCCGCTGGTCGCGGGCAAGCCGGAACCGCCGCTGCACAGGGAATCGGTCCTGCGGACCGGGACCAAGCACCCGCTGGTCGTCGGGGACCGGCTGGACACCGACATCGAGGGCGCGCACCGCGCGGGCGCGGACAGCTTGCTGGTGCTGACCGGCGTGACGAGCCCGGCCGACGCGGTGCTTGCGCCGCCGTCCCAGCGTCCCACCTACCTGGCCGCCGATCTCGCCGGGCTGCTCGGGCCGCACCCGGAGGTGACGAGCCAGGACGGCGCGTTCGGCTGTGGCGGCTGGACCGCTCGCGTAGCCGGGGATCGGCTGGAGCTGACCGGGGGCGGGGAGCGCATCGACGGCCTGCGGGCCCTGTGCGGCGCTGCCTGGGTGAGCGGGCGCGTCACAAAACAAGAGGCGCAGTCGGCGATCGAGCGCCTGGACGAGGCGCACTGAAACCGCGGCCTGGGCGCGTGCTAAAGCCGCCCGCCTCGGCGCGCGCCGTGTATGCTGGCCCGCATGCCAGGCCGCGAAGCCCGCGTTCACGGTGACCGTTCCGGTGTCACCACGCTGATGACGCGCGTGTCCTGTCCTTCGTGTTGTCGCTGACAACGACTCCCAGCTGACCGTTGTCGCCCAGGGGCCACGCCCGCCCCGCAGCCGAAGGATTCCCCGTTGACTGCACAGTTGATCGCCGACATGTCCGTCGCCCCCGAGATCGCCAGGCTCGCCCAGGCTATCCCGCTCCTGGAGCCCCGGCCGGAAGCGCCGGCCGGCGGCCCGGACCGTAGCCCAGGCCAGCAGAGCGGAGCGACCGCGCCGCTGACCCTCGGCGCGCTGTACCGCGAGCTGAGGACGATCGCCGCCACCCCCGAACGCTGGTGGGGCCTGGTCCGCTTCGAGCCGGACCGCTCGGTCGCCGTCGTGGTCGAGGAGTGCGGCTCCTACCGCGCCTGGCTGGTGATCTTGCCCCCGGGCGACACCGGACAGGGCTGCGACTGCGAGGCGGTCACGATGATCGCCGGCGAGGCGACCGAGGGAACGGACCCGGGTGACGGCTCCGTCCTGCGCCCCGGCCCGGTACGGGTGCACGGCGGACGGCACGGCCTGCAGGGCCGGGGCAACGGTTACTCGATCAGCCTGCACGCCCGCGCCCGCCGGTTAGGGGGAGTATTGGCATCCTCATGATGTCCGGTCGCGTAATCCTGTCCGTTATATCCAATTATGCCGCAATTTCAGATTAAGACACTTCGGGCATCAACCATGATCGTGGCCAGAAATGGACGCCATTTGGCCCGAACTGGCCACGATCATGAAAAGCCCGCCGTGAGAGCGCTGCGCCTAAGATCCGGCATGGCGTTATGGCGGGCATAACGGTCCGCGATGATACGGGTGGCATGCGTCCGGGGCAGCCGGGGCGGGGGTTGAGCCGCCTTGGTACTGGTGAGGCCAACGGGGGGCAAGGGTGGTCGGACGCGGCACCAGTCGTGACCTTGGTGAGTCGAGTTCGGCAAAACGAGGGTTGAAAAGCTCAGAGCTTCTGGACGATGGCTAGCTGCCTGGACTGGGCGACCAGCGTCCCGGCCGAGTCCCAGACCTCGAAGTCTTCCTCGTGGTAGCCGCCGCTGACGAAGCGGGTGAATGCGCGGGTGGCCAGCCAGCCGGGGGCCGGGTGGGCGCGCAGGTGAACGGTGAGCTGGATGGTGGCGAACCCCGCGCCGAGCTCGAGGACGGAAGGAGCGGTCGAGTCGACCAGGACCAGCAGGGCGAGCAGGTCGACGTCCCGGCCGTCGGCGAACCGCATCCAGAACTCGCTGGACGGACGGCCCGTCGGGCGGCCGAGGAACCAGCCGGGAAACTCCCGGGACCGGAACTCGACGCGTTCGGCGATGGTCGCCGGGCCGAACGACCCGACAGGGACCCCGACGCAATCTGATGGCGGCGGCAGGTCGGGCGGCGCGCCGTCGACCAGCACGGGACCGTCGCCGGACCCCGACCCGGACCCGGACCCGGACCCCGACCCAGACCCGGACCCGGACCCGGACCCGCCGAGCCTGGCGAAGGCGGCCGCCGCCCTGATGACGTCCTTCCCGGACTGCGAGAGCACCGCCTCGCCGAACGCCGTCGTCCTCCCCTCGCGCACCACCGACGTCCTGATCGTCGCCGGCCCTGGCGTGGCGGGCCGCAGGAAGAAACCGGAAACGACGATCGGGTCGGGGAACGGCACGGTCAGTCCGAGCGCCCGCGTGCACATGGCCATCAGGTAGCCGCCGTTCGGGACGCCGGTGATCCCGCCCCACCGGCCGGTCACCGTCGCCGCAAACTCCCCGGAACCACCAGACTCCTCGGAACCACAAGGCGAAACCCTGGTGTCCACGTCAAGGGCGAAGTCACCCAAGAGGAAGGCCCATTACGGCAGGGTCAGGATCTCGTAGCCGTCCTCGGTGACGAGGATCGTGTGCTCGAACTGCGCGGTCCGCCGCCGGTCCTTGGTCACCGCGGTCCAGCCGTCGCGCCAGATGTCGTACTCGATCGTGCCGAGGGTGAGCATCGGCTCGATGGTGAACGTCATCCAGGGTTCCATGATCACGTCGTTGTCCGGGTCGTCGTAGTGCGGCACGATCAGGCCCGAGTGGAACGTCCGGCCGATGCCGTGCCCGGTGAAGTCCCGCACCACCCCGTAGCCGAACCGCCGCGCGTAGGACTCGATCACGCGGCCGATGGCGTTCAGCGGCCGGCCGGGCGCCACCGCGCGGATGCCGCGCATCATGGCCTCGTGCGTGCGCTCGACCAGCAGCCGCGACTCCTCGTCGACGTTCCCGGCACAGAAGGTGGCGTTGGTGTCGCCGTGCACGCCGCCGATGTAGGCGGTGATGTCGACGTTGACGATGTCGCCGTCGTTGATCACCGTATCGTCGGGGATCCCGTGGCAGATCACCTCGTTCAGCGAGGTACACAGCGACTTCGGGTAACCGCGGTAGCCGAGCGTGCTCGGGTAGGCGCCGTGGCTGACCAGGAAGTCGTGCCCCACCTGATCGAGGTAGTCGGTCGTGACGCCCGGGGCCACGGCCTCGCCGACCAGCGCCAGCGCCTGGGCGGCCAGCGTCGACGCCACGCGCATCCGCGCGATGATCTCGGGTGTCTTGACGTCAGGCTCCCCGGTCCTCGGGTGCTTCCTGCCCACGTACTCGGGTCGCGGGATATCCGCCGGAACCTGGCGGGTCGGCGAAAGCCGGCCCGGGTGAAGCACTGTCGCCATGCTTTGCGAGTCTAATGTGCATGGACAGCGAACAGGGAAAGCGGTGGTGGTACAGCCTCAAGTATCACACGGTGGAAGACGACGACGGACCCACCCCGGGTAAGGACCGGCTCGGCCCGTTCGCGACCCGGGAGGAGGCGGCCCGCGCGCTGGAGACGGTGCAGCACAGGAACGAGGAATGGGAAGGTAAGGATTAGGGTCCGGGTTGCCCCGGGCGCGATATTAGGCTAGAGGCGTGAGCGAAGAACTCCCCCCCGCAGCCAAGGCCCGGATGGCAGAGATCCGGCGCAGCGGCACGTGGGGATCCGCGCTGACGTCGGATGAGTTCGCGGCCATCCGCAGTGTGGGCTTCGAGCCCGTCGGGCAGGTGCTCGGCGCCGCCGTCTACAACCTAGGTTACCTCGGCGGGTACAACTGCCCGGGGTCCTGGGGAGGGTCCGGGCAGTGGGGCATGCCGGCCAGGACCCAGACCCAGGTGTCCTCGCAGGGCGGTTTCGGGTCGTTCGCCCCGCTGGTGCGGACGATGTACGAGGCGCGGCACAAGGCCCTCGACCGGATGACCACCGAGTGCGCCGAGCTCGGCGGGCACGGTGTGGTCGGCGTTTTGCTGACCATCGGCGGGTTCCCGGCCGGCGGGTTGGAGTTCAAGGCCATCGGCACCGCCATCCGCGCGCCCGGCGTGCCCCCGGTGTCGCACTGGCACGGCGGGCCCAGGGGGCCGGGCACCAGGCAGCCGTTCACCTCGGACCTGTCCGGGCAGGATTTCGCCAAGCTGATCATGAAGGGCTGGGTGCCCGCCGGGCTGGCGCTCGGCATCTCGATCGGGTCCAGGCACGACGACTGGCTGACCGTCGGCCAGACCCGGTGGGGCTCGGGTAACGCCGAGGTCGTCGGCTACACCGAACTCGTGAACGACGCCAGGCACGATTCGCGGGTGCAGTTGGAGAAGGACGTCAGGCGCCTGGGCGGCGAGGGCGTGGTGATCGCCGACATGGATTTGCGGGTACGTGAGCGCGAGTGCCCAGCGATGGAGGGCCGTCGCGATCACATCGTGGAGGCCACCAGCATTGGCACCGCGATCGCCAGGTTCTCGTCCGCCGCGCTGCAGGGCGGATCCGGCCAGAAGACGCTGGCCGTCATGTCGCTGGACCCGCAACGCCGGCAGGCGGCCAGGATCCGGATATAACAGCCTTAGCTCGACCGTGAGCGCATAGGAGAGAGCATGACCGATCAGGGGAACATCGCGACCGAGCTGGGCGCCGCGGGCGTCCCGCGTGATGCCATGGCCCGCCTGGCCGAACTGCAGCCAGGCAAGCCGGGCTCGATCTTCACCTCGGACCTGTCGGTCAACGAGTTCCTGCTGGTCCGGGAGGTCGGGTTCCGGCCGCTCGGCCTGGTCCTCGGCAGCTCCATCTACCACGTCGGCCTGCAGGTTGGCCGGTGGGGCAGCAACCAGGAGCTCGACGTCCTGTCGCAGGCCATGTACCACGCGCGCGAGCTGGCCATGACCAGGATGGAGGCCGAGGCTGACGCGCTGCGCGCGGACGGGATCGTCGGGGTCCGGCTAGAGGTGGAGATGAAGGAGTTCGGCGCCGACGTCGCCGAGTTCATCGCCGTGGGCACCGCGGTCAAGGCCGAGGAGGGGGCCGGCGGCGGGGGAGTGGACAACTGGCGCAACAACAAGAAACAGCCGTTCACCTCCGACCTGTCCGGGCAGGACTTCTGGACGCTGATCCGGGCCGGCTACGCGCCGCTCGGCATGGTGATGGGCTCGTGTGTGTACCACATCGCCCACCAGCGGCTCGGGACCAAGATGGCGAACATCGGCCGGAACGTGGAGATCGAGCAGTTCACCCAGGCCCTGTATGACGCCCGCGAGCTGGCCATGAGCCGGATGCAGGCCGAGGCGGAGGCGCTGCACGCGGAGGGGATCGTCGGCGTCCAGCTCCGGCAGCACAGCCACACCTGGGGGTCGCACACCACCGAGTTCTTCGCCATCGGCACCGCCGTGCGCCCGCTGCGCCCCGATCACATCATCGAGCGCCCCACGATGGTCCTGACCCTGGACGCCTGAGCCCGCGGCTGCGCCCTTCAGGGATTCGGCCCGCTGACCACCTCAAGCAGGTGCGCCACGCGGTCCTTCAGACCGCGGACGCCGGGCCGGTAACGCTGGTACCCGGGCCCGGACGTGCTCGGCTGGCCGGCGCGAGAATTCTGCCTGGCCACGCCGAACTCACGGGCCGCCATGGCCTCCGGGCCGCCCAGCTCGCCGCACGCCGCGCTGACCAGGTGCTGGGCGACCCCGAACGACAGCACGGGCGCCCCGGCCCCGGGCCTGATCGCGATCGCCTCGTGGGCGAGCGAGTCAAGCTCGCGATCGCCCTGGTCTAGCGCGAAGATCGTGGCCCCGGAACGCCGTGCGTCGCTGACCCGCTCGAGCAGCGGCACCGGGGCGGTCGTCGGGGTGACGACGAACAGCGTCTCGCCGCGCCGGGCGGCCTCCAGCCGGTCGAGACCGACCCGCAGGTGCGCCGGCCCGTGCGCCGGGACGCGCCAGCGCACGAGCGTCGGCATCAGCTCGGGGATCAAGGCCAGCCTGCTCTCCTCGTCCAGGTGAGCGGCGAGGTGCCAGGGCTCGTCGTCGGGGGTGCCGACCAGGAGGAGACCTCCTGGGGTCCGGGTGGCCTTCCGCAGTCCCCGCGCGAACGCGCGGGTCCTTTCGATCCATCCGGTCGAGGCCAGAAGCTCACGTAGTGTAGCCACCTGGTTCGCGTCCACGTATCTAATGGTGCCCGTAAAAGTCCGTTTGCGCAGCCATAAACGTACAGACAGTATCCCCCGGGGGGACGATCCCCCCAGACCCCCCCTGATCCTGGGGGGAACCTTTCCCCCAGACCCCCTCGGCCCGCCCAGCCCGGCGTGTCGTCTGGCAGGATGTGAGTCCATGACTGAGCACGAAACCCCGAACGTCGACCGCCTGGTCATCGCCATCCTCGGGGGCACCGGGGAACAGGGCCGCGGCCTGGCCCGCAGGTTCGCGATGGCCGGGAACCCGGTGATCATCGGATCCCGCAGCCGCGAGCGGGCGGCCGCCGTGGCCGGGGAGGTCGGGCACGCGGTGCGCGGCCTGCCCAACGCCGAGGCGGCGCGGGAGGCGGACGTGGTGATCGCGGCGGTGCCGTGGGAGGGCCACGGCGAGCTGCTCGCCGGGCTGGCCGGCGACCTGGCGGGCAAGATCGTGGTGGACTGCGTGAACCCGCTCGGCTTCGACAGCCGCGGCGCGTACCATCTCCCCGTCGCCGAGGGCAGCGCGGCCGAGCAGGCCGCAACGCTGCTCCCGGACAGCCGGGTGGTGGCGGCGTTCCACCACGTGTCCGCGGTCCTGCTGCTCGACCCCGAGGTCGCGACCATCGACCTGGACGTGCTCGTGCTCGGCGACGACCGGCAGGCCACCGACCTGGTGCAGGCCCTGGCGGCCCGGATCCCCGGCGTGCGCGGCGTCTACGCCGGCCGCCTGCGCAACTGCGGCCAGATCGAGGCGCTGACGGCCAACCTGGTCTCCATCAACCGCCGCTACAAGGCGCACGCCGGAATCCGAATCACCGATATCTGAAACCCCCTTTTCCCGAACGAGCTTTGGTGCCCGCCCCGATCCCCCTCGGCCTCGCGCGCAGTACGCTCGTCCCCGGACGGATAAGCACCTGAACCTGCGGAGGTATTGGCGTGGACATCGGAATCGGCCTGCCCAACACGGTCCCAGACACCGAAGGCCGGACGCTCGTCGACTGGGCCAGGCAGGCGGAGGAAGCCGGGTTCAGTACCCTGGGCACCATCGGCCGGCTGGTGTACCAGAGTTACGAGGAACTGATCGCCCTGTCCGCCGCCGCCGCGGTCACCAGCCGGATCCGGCTGACCACCGGCGTGCTCCTGGCGCCGCTGTACGCGAACCACGCGCTGTTCGCCAAGCAGGCGGCCTCGCTCGACCGGCTCTCCGGCGGGCGCCTGGTCCTGGGCCTGGGCCTGGGCGGGCGCGACGATGACTTCACCGCCAGCGGGCTGCCGACCCACGGCCGCGGACGGGTCCTCGAGGACCAGCTGGCCGTCATGAAGCGGGTCTGGTCGGGCGGGGAGTTTGGGTACGCGGGCGGGATCGGACCCGAACCGGTACGACCGGGCGGTCCCGAGATCATCCTGGGCGGGTCGACCCCGGCCAGCTTCGAGCGGGTCGCCCGCCTGGCCGACGGCTGGATCATGGGCGGCGGCACGCCGGACATGTTCGCCGAGGCTGCGGCCGGGGTCGACCAGGCCTGGGCCGCCGCGGGCCGGACGGCCCGGCCGCGCAAGCTCACCCTCGCCTACTTCGCGCTCGGACCCGACGCCCGCACCCAGGCGGACGGCTACCTGCACCACTACTACGCCTGGCTGGGTGACATCGCCGGCATGATCGCCGCCGGTGCCGCGGTCAGCGCCGAGATGGTCAGGGCGTACGCCGCTGCGTTCGAAGCCGCGGGCTGCGACGAGATCATCTTCGTCCCCACCGCCTCCAGCCTCGACCAGGTCGCCCTGCTCGCCGAGGCGGTCGCCTAGCATCAGCGAGCCGCGCCGCCGCCCCACGTCCCCCACCCGCCCCTCGTGCCACATCGTCAGTCGATGAGAGTGGCACCGTACCGATTCTTCTACGTACGGTGCAGCACCCATCGGTTCCACGAACGGCCTTCGGCCTGCTCATCTCGCTGCTGACCGGGCACAGCGAGACCGTCCGCGGCCTGACCACCCGCCGCGACGAGCGCTTCGCCCAGATCGACCTGCGCGCGACCGCGGTGGCCGGGCTGGTGGTGCTGGGCACCTTGATGGTGGCCTGGATGGTGGCGATCGCCCAGGGGCGCAGCGGGCATCCGTACGACTGGCTTGTGGCCATCAGCGGCTTCACGTACCTGCTCGCCCTCGCGTTCTTCCGCTGGCGCGGCTGAGCTACCAGAGCAGGTCGGAGTACTCGGTGCCGGAGGTATCGGGCAGGTGCAGGTGGACCGGGGTGAAACGGGTGCCGTTGACCTCGCCCGCGGTGCCGCAGTAGGCGATCATGCGGGCACCGGACGGATCGGTCCACAGGACCTGGCACGGGGAGCCGCTGCCGGGCATGTGGGCCGCGGGCATCAGCACTGCGATGAGCCGCCCGGTCTGCGCGCTGAACTCGGCGAGCTCGGCGACCAGGAAACCGGTCCACGCGCCGGCCACGATCTTTGACCCGTCGGGCGTGATGACCGGATTGAACACCCCGGTAATGCCGCCTGACGGCTTGCGTTCATTGCTGATGATCAGCCGGGACGCGGTCAGCGCGGCGGTGGCTGCCGACCGGGTGTCCAGCACCCGCACGCCGCCCGAGTTCTTATTACGGGACTGCGAGTAGAACTGGAACGCCAGATAGCGGTCCCCGGCCCAGGACAAGCCGGTGGCGTAGCCGTCGGCAGACGGGATCGTCCAGGATCTCGTCGCGCCCGTGACCAGGGACAGCACCATGATCCCCCCGGTGGCGGTGGTGACGGCGGCGAGCCGCGCGTCGGGGGAGACCGCGAACTCGGGATCGCCGTTGCTGCCGGTGTTCCGCGCCGCCACCGGGATGTCCGCCGGTGCGGACGTCCGCTGCGGTTTCCCGTCGTCCCCGAGCCGTAGCTCGTCGTACTGACCGGCGCCGCACAGCAGGAACGTCCGGTCATCGGGCGCCGCACCGCACGGGTACCACGTCGTGTGGCCCACCCACGGGAACGACCCCGCCCAGTGCGGCGCCGCGATGGCTGCCTCGGTCCGGCCGGTGAATCCGTTGATCACGCTCACGGTGTCCCAGCCCGCCTCCAGGTAGAACGGCGCGTCGGCCGCCGGGGCGCCGGGCGCCGGGGCGCTAGCCGCCGGGGCGCCGGGCGGCGG
>JBOHCK010000083.1:0-21118 GCA_050698755.1 Streptosporangiaceae bacterium
CGTCCACCTGCGCGAGGCGCAGCATGACCAGCGGCCAGCCGTCGTACCCGGAGGTGGTGAAGAAGGCGCCGGGCTCGCCCAGCAGCAGGGCCTGCTTCTCGGCCTCATCACCGACGAAGAGGACCGCGATGTCGGTCCTGATGACCCGCCGCTGGCCCGGCGCGCGCTCCGGGTAGGACCAGACGAACCCCTTACCGCCGACCCGGAAATCAAAGCCGTCGCTGTCGATCTCCTCCACCCCTGGCAACCCCAGCGCCAGGCGGCGTACGTCATCGGCATCAGCCATCGAGGGCTCCTCCCGTATCCGCCGTCGACGTGGTTCAGGCTACAGGTCTCCGATCGCGAGTAAGCGGCCAAATGACCACGAAGATAGCGTCCAGATGTCCGCTACTGGTGTGGCCATCTGCCCATGACCCTTACGGCCAGATGACCATTCCTACTGGCTGACCTGCGATACTGTTCTGATGGATCACGTCCCGGACCTGGTACCGCGTAAAGCCCAGACTCTTTTGGGCGAAGCACTCGCCGATACCCGGGTCGTCACCCTGAACGGCGCCCGGCAGGCGGGCAAGAGCACGCTGGCCAGGCTGGCCGCCCAGACGAGCCCGAATGCGCTGGTGCGCCTGCTCGATGACCCGGCCACGCTACGCGCGGCCAGGGATGACCCGGCCGGTTTCGTCGAGCACGACGGCCTGCTGGTGATTGACGAGGTTCAGCTAGCTCCGGAACTCTTTCGCTCGATCAAGGTGGCGGTGGACGTCGATCCGCGCCCAGGCCGGTTCCTCCTGACCGGATCGGCGCAAGTGCTGGCCCTGCGCCAGCTTCCCGACGCGCTCCCGGGGCGGATGGAGATTATCGAGTTGTGGCCGTTCGCCCAGGGTGAGATCGATCGCTCACCCGACGCTTTCATCGACGCGGCGTTCGAGCGCGGGCCGGCCTTGTCGCGGACCTCGACTCTGCACAAGCGCGACTACCTGGAACGGGTGGTCCGCGGCGGCTTTCCTGAAGCGGTGCGCCGATCTGTCCGCCGCCGCGCCGCCTTCTTCGATTCGTACCTGACCAACCTGATCGAACGCGACGTCAGCGAACTGGCCGCCATCGAGCGGCGCGGTGATCTCCGCCGTCTGCTGGCCCTGCTCGCCGGCCGCTCCGGTGGCCTGCTCGTCCCGACTACCCTCGCGGCAGAGTCCGGTATCCCGCGCACCACGTTGACCCGCTACCTCGAACTGCTGACCACGGTCTTCCTCACCAAGGAAGTTCCCGCGTGGTCGGCCAGCCAGACCCGGCGGGCCCTCGGCACGCCCAAGCTGGCCTTCGTCGACACCGGCATCGCCACCCACCTCCTCGGCCAGGACGCCACCCGCCTCGGCGAGCCGGACGGGGCAGCGGGACCGATGATGGAGACTTTCGTCCTGATGGAGTTGGCCCGCCAGCTCACGTGGAGTTCCGAACGCGCGCGCCTGCACCACTACCGCACCAAAGACAAGGTCGAGGTCGATGCCGTCCTTGAGACTCCCGACGGCCGGGTGGTCGCCGTCGAGGTAAAAGCGGGCGCCACCGTCCGCACCGGGGATCTAGCCGGCCTCCGCCACCTCGCCCAGCGGCTGGGCTCACGGTTTGTGGCCGGATACGTGCTCTACACCGGGCAGCAGACTCTCCCCTTCGGAGACCGCCTCCGAGCCCTTCCGATCGATGCCCTCTGGCACAGCGCCCCCTGATCGCCTGGATGCGGAGGCTGGCGGGCGCGGGAGAGACACCACCGCTCGTTCGGCAAAAATAGATCTTTTTATCCCGAACGGCGGTGGTTCTACGGTCGCTACGCTGGTTCGCCCTTGAGGGTGAAGCCGGACAGCAGGTTGATGGCCAGGGCGAGCGCGCCCACGGTGACGATGGCGCCCAGGATGATCGCGGTCGGCACCGCGATGCCCGCCATGAGCGAGCTGTCGTGCGCGATCCCGTTGGCGATGCCGAGCGAGTAGTGGCTGACCGACAGCAGGCGTACCCCGCTGACGAAGTTGGACAGCAGCGTCTCCCAGACCAGCACGTAGAGCAGGCCGACCGCGATCGCGCGGGTGGTCGCGGCCGAGACCATGACGAAGAGCGCGTTGTAGATCACCGCGCCGACCACCGCCCCGACCAACAGGCCGATCGCGAATCCGCTGTTGCTGATGGCGATGCTGGGGACGAAGGTGCCCGGGCCGCCGGGCACGCTGCTCGAGGTGGGCTCGGTGTACCCGCCGCCGGAGATCAGGGCCGCGATGAGCTCGGGGATCGCGGCGAAGACGATGGTCAGGACGGTCGCGACGATGAACTTCGTGATGATCACCGCCGAGCGGCGCACGGGCGTGGCGAGCAGGTGGATGATGCTGCCGTCGTCGATCTCGGCGCCGAGGACGCTGGACCCGATGATCAGCGCGGTCAGCGGCAGCAGCACGGAGAACCCGAACGTGCCAAGCACGTGCGAGGGCCACGGCCGGGCCGGCGGGCGCGAGAGCTTGAGCGCGACCGTGATCACGATCAGGACTACCGCCGGGATCAGGAACAGGAGCGCCCGCCTACGGCCCATCGTGGCGCGGAACGTGATCCAGGCGACCGTCGGGTTGAACAGGCCAGACATGAGATTCGCGCTCCTTTTAGTCAGCGACCAGGTAAGCGAAGACGCTTTCCAGGGATTCGTCGGTGGGCTGCACCTCGCGCAGGCGGATGCCATGGTCACGGGCGAGCACGGCGATGTCACGGCAGAAGGCGCCGTAGTCGGAAGTACGCACCTGGAGGCCGTTCTGGCCCAGTTCGACGGCCATCACGGTGGGCCGGCCGATGAGCGCCACGCCGAGCGTGCGGTCGTCGGAAGACCGCACCGTGAACACGTGCGGCCTGCTCGTCATCAGCCGCCTGATCGCGCGGAAGTCGCCGGAGGCGGCGAGGCGGCCGGCCACCACCACCTGGATGGTCCCGGACAGCCGCTCTACCTCTTCCAGGATGTGCGAGCTGAACACGATGGTCCGGCCCTCGCTGCCGAGCTTTTCGAGCAGGTCCATCATGTGCAGCCGCTGGCGCGGGTCCATCCCGTTGAACGGCTCGTCGAGGATCAAGATCTCCGGGTCGTGGACCAGCGCCGCGGCGACCTTGATCCGCTGCCGCATGCCCTTGGAGTAGGTCGCGACCTTGCGGTCCGCCGCGTCGGCCATGTCCAGCATGGCGATGGCCCGCGCCGCTGCCGCGGCCGGGTCCGCGAGCTGGTGCAGCTTGGCGGTGGACTCCACGAACTGCTTGCCGGTCAGGAACGCGTACACCGAGTCCCGCTCGGGAACCAGCGCGACGTCGCGGTAGATGTCGGGGTCGCGCCAGCTCGGCCGGCCTTTCGGGTTCCTCGAGGTGGCGACGGTGAGCTCGCCGCGGGACGGGGGGAGGAAGCCGGAGATCATGTGCATGATCGTGGATTTCCCTGCGCCGTTCGGCCCGAGCAGGCCTGTCACGCCCGGGCCGATGGACATCGTGACGTCGTTGACCGCCACCACGTTGCCGTACCAGCGGGATACGTTGCGCAGTTCGATCGTCATGAGCGGCTGACCTTCCGGTATCTCGCGGCCAAGCCCCCGAGGCAGGCCGCGAGCAAGATGACGAAGACGGCGCCGTAGAGCGGGCCGAAGTGGCCCAGGGTGGGGGGATCAAATCCCGGCGATTTGCCGCCGAGCCAGATCCGCACGCCGTCCAGGATGGTGAACGGGCTGAACAGGCCCACGATCTGCGCACCCGTCGTGTACGTGGGCCCGTTGGTCCCTCCTTCGGCCTGGATCAGCAGGAGCGACACGGTGAAGGTGAGGACGCAGGCGATCGCGACGATCCCGGTCGCGTATGCGCGCCGGCCGGTGAGGGAGGCCAGGACCAGGCCTATCGCCGCCATCAGCACGGCCCACAGCAGCCCGACGCCGAGACCGGGGATGAGCGCCTTGGTCTCGCTCCAGACGTCATGGCCGCTCTTGGCGGAGACGATTGTGCCGACGTACAGGACAAGCAGCGGCACCTCGATCAGCACCAGGAGGGCCAGGGTGAGCGCGATGGACTTCGCCAGCGGGTAGTCATCCCTTCTCAGAGGCCTGGAAAAGTAGAGCGGCAGTACGTGGCTGCGCAGGTCCCTGGAGACGAGCTCGGGCGCCTGGGCGGCGATGAAGATGATCACGACCAGGACGCGCAGCTGGGGCGTGTAGACGTCGTAGCCGAACAGCCTGGCGTTGCCCCGCGCCACCGCGAACGCGTTCACGAACGCCGGCAGGAGCATGGTGACCACCGCGAGGATCGGGATGATCTTCGCCTTGACCCCCCGGCCGATGCCCCACGACGAACGGAAGCTGTGCCAGATCAGCGCCCGGACGATCTGCGCGCGGCCCAGCCTGGGGCCGTCGTAGCTGCGGTAGCCGAGGTCGTGGATAACGCCGGCGGCCTGAATGCCGCCTTGGGCGGCGTGGACTGTTTCAGGCATTTGCCACCTCCTCAGCGGCCTCGTCGCGGAACAGCTCTTCGACCTGGTGCCGCCGCTCCTCGAGACGGCACAGCGGCAGGGCCAGGTCCGCCACGGCGTCGCGGACCACGTCGTAGGTGGCGTCACCGTCCAGCGGGACCAGCAGGATTCTCTGCCGGACCGTGGCGGTCAGGCCGCGGGCTTGCAGCTCCTGTTGCAGCTGCGCGAGGCCCTCCTCGACCTCGACCGCCAGGACCTGGCTGGCCTTGGTGAAGCTGGTGATCGTGTCGGCGCGCAGCAGCCGCCCGGCCTCGATGGCGACCAGGTGATCACAGATCCGCTCGATCTCGCCGAGCAGGTGCGAGGCGACCAGGATCGAGATGCCGAACTCGGCCCCGATCTTCGCGATCAGCTCGAGCATCGCGGTGCGCCCGGCTGGGTCGAGCCCGTTGGTCGGCTCGTCGAGCAGCAGCAGCCGGGGGTCGCCGACCAGCGCCTGGGCCAGCTTGACCCGCTGCTTCATGCCGGTCGAATAGGTGCCGATGAGGCGGTACCGCTCTTCGTGCAGGCCCACGTGACGCAGCGACTCGGCGGCGCGTTCCTTCGCCACGGTGGGCGGCAGCCCCGACATCCGGCCCAGGTGCGTCACGAACTCGGTGGCGGTCACGTCGGGGGGCAGGCAATCGTGTTCTGGCATGTAGCCGAGCAGCATCCGGATCGTCTCGCCGCTGCTCTGGGTGTCGTGCCCGAGCACCGTGGCCTGGCCCTGCGACGGCGGGATGAGGCCCAGCAGGATCTTGATCAGGGTCGATTTCCCCGCGCCGTTAGCACCGATGAGCCCCGTGATGCCCGGCCCGACGCTGACGGTGAGCCCGTCCAGCGCGGTCACGTTCCCCGGGTACACCTTGGTCAGCGCGCTCGTCTCGATGACGGCGGCGGCTGGCCCGGACGGCCCGGGGCCTGGGTTTGATGGCATGGTGCATAGGCTGCCAGCGCGCGGGGGCGGGCGTCATCACCCGGCAGAGTGAAGTTGCTTTCGCCTTATGGCGCCGTGTCTCGTAGCCGCGGCTTACGCCTGCAGGATGACGCCGTAGCTGGTCGCGGGGGTTACGGTTGGTATGTGCGCAAGGTATCCCCCCTGGGGAAGAGCTTGCGGCCCAGGCACTGGGCCGTACTTGACTACGCGGTGGGCGTGCTGCTCGCGCTGATCCTGTTCGCCGCTATCACGCATGCCGTCAGGCAGGAGATCGTCTTCCCGCCCGGCTCCACCCCGCCCATCGCGGTCCGCTACTACCCGCTGCCGGGGGCCGGCGCGCTGGGCACGCTCCTGGTGGCCGTGGCCGCCGTGGCGGTTGCGCTGCGCCGGCGGCGCCCGATGGTCATGCTGGGCGTGCTGCTTGCGGGTTCGGTCATCGTGACCGCGCTGGCCGGCTCGAGAGCCGTCTCCCTGGCGTATTTCCTGCCGATCGCCTACGTGCTCTACCTGATCGCGGCGAATTACGAGCAGCGGCGCGACGCCGTGCGCGCCCTGGTGGCCGTCTTCGCCACTTTGGTGGTGGACGCCGCCGTGATGACGCTGGCCGGGGGGACCAGGAACGTCGTCCCCGCCGCCGTGATCCCCGTCGCGCTCTGCGTCATCGTCGTCTGGACGATCGGGTACATCGTCCGCCAGCGCCGCAGGTACGCGGTCAGGCTGCAGGTGGAGGCGGCCAGCAAGGCCGTCACGCAGGAACGCCTGCGCATCGCCAGGGAACTGCACGACGTGGTGGCGCACAGCATGAGCGTCATCGCGGTTCAGGCCGGGTACGGCCAGTACGTCATCGATGCCCAGCCGGGTGACGCCCGGGCCGCGCTCGGTGCCATCCAGGCCACCAGCCGTGAGGCGCTGGAGGAAATGCGCCGGATGCTCGGCGCCCTGCGCCAGGCCGATGAGGGTGACGCCCAGAACGAGGGGGCCGGGGCAGGGATTGGGGCTGGGGCGGGGCTTGGGGCCGAGGGTGTAGCCGACTCCGGGGCTCCCGGGGGCTCCCCCCTCAGCCGGCAGACCGTGCCGCTGTCCCCCGCGCCCGGGCTGGCCGACCTGGACCGGCTGCTGTCCCGCACCGCGGGCGCGGGCGTCCAGGTGGAGATGATCCGCCGGGGAAACGTACGCGAGCTGCCCGCGAGTATCGACTTGTCGGCCTACCGGATCGTCCAGGAGGCGCTGACGAACGTGGTCAAGCACGCCCAGACGAGCAGTTGCCGGGTCCTGATCGGCTACTGGGACGACGAGCTGGTCATCGAGGTGACCGACAACGGCGCGGGCCTGCACGTCCCCGCGATACCGGGCACCGGCGGGCAGATGGCCGCGCTGGCGGCCGCGGGTGTCGGCGCCGGTGCCGGTGCCGGTGCCGGGTCGGGGGGCTCGGGGAACGCTCACCACGGCCTGCTCGGCATGGACCGGCGGAGCCTGACCCGGCACGTGTTCACCGCCGATGGCTCCGCACCGGCCCGGGGCCTCGGCGGCCTGGGCATCGCCGTCCCCGGCGGCGGGCACGGCATCATCGGCATGCGCGAGCGGGTCAGTCTGCTCGGCGGCGAGTTCAGCGCCGGGCCGCTGCCAGGCTACGGGTTCCGGGTCAGCGCGCGCATCCCGCTGCCCCCGGGCAGCGCATGACGGACCCAGGCCCTCCTGCTCCCGGGCCGTACCTGACGGACCCGGGCGGCTCGGCGGCCGATCCCGGCACCACCCCGGACAACATCCGGGTGGTGGTCGCCGACGATCAGGCCCTGGTCCGGGTGGGCTTCTGCGGGATCATCGCCGCGACGCCGGGGTTCACCGTGGTCGGCGAGGCGGGCAACGGCGCGGAGGCCGTCGAGGCCGCCCAGCGGGCCAGGCCCGACGTGATCCTGATGGACGTGCGCATGCCCGTCATGGACGGCATCGAGGCCACCAGGCGGATCACGCAGAGCACCGACGTGCGCGCGCTGATCCTGACCACCTTCGACCTGGACGAGTACGTGTTCGCGGCGCTGCACGCCGGCGCCAGCGGGTTCCTGCTCAAGGACACCCTGCCCGCCGACCTGCTCACCGCCATCCGGGTCGTGTCCGCGGGCGACGCGCTGCTGGCCCCGAGCGTGACCCGCCGGCTCATCGGCGAGTTCACCCGCACGAGTCCGGCCGCGGCAGACCCGTCCGCGGCATCATCCGCCCAGGGCACGCAGGCCCCCGGAAGCTTCCGCCCGGGCCCCACCTGCAACCTCGACCAGCTCACCCGGGTCCTCACCGAACGCGAGCTAGAGGTCATCACCATGGTCGCGCGGGGAATGTCGAACGGGGAGATCGCCGAGCACCTGACGATCAGCCCGGCCACGGCCAAGACTCACGTGGCCCACCTGCTGACCAAGCTCGGCGCCCGCGACCGTATCCAGCTCGTCATCATCGCCTACCAGTCGGGCCTGGTGAGATACTAACGAGCGTCGTGGCCGACTGAGTTCCGAGAGGACTAGTGAGTGACGGACACAGCCGATGCCATCGTCATCGGTACCGGCATCATCGGTGCCGCCATCGCGTACGAGCTTGCTCTGACCGGACTGCGGGTCATCTCCGTCGACCGGCTGGGCGATGTCGGCTCGGGCTCTACGAGTTCCTCCTCAAGCATCGTGCGCTTTCACTACTCGACTTTCGAGGGCGTGGCTGCTTCCTGGGAAGCGAAGTTCGGCTGGGAAACCTGGCGAGACTATCTGGGCGCTCCCGCTGATGAGACCCTGGCCCGGCTGCTTAGGGTGGGTGGCCTGATTCTTGACGGCAGCACCGATCGTGAGCGGGTTCTGTCGCTCTTCGATCAAATCGGTATCCCGTACCAGTGCTGGGACGCCGAGACCATCCGGCAGGAAGTGCCCGGCTTGGACCCCGGACGCTACGGTCCGCCCAAGCCGGTCACCGACGACGCATTCTGGGCAGATCCTGACGGCGAGCTCGGCGCCTACTTCACGCCCGAGGGTGGATTCATCGACGACCCGCAACTAGCGACCAGAAATTTTATGGCCGCGGCGATGCGGCACGGAGCAGAAGTCCGGCTCCACGAAGACGTCGTGGCGATCCTCGAGCAGGGCGCCCGGGTCCGGGGCGTACGTTTGCGCTCGGGAAGCGTCATTGAGTCCCCCATCGTGGTCAATGCGGCCGGGCCGTACTCAAATCAGGTCAACGCTCTGGCGGGTGTCGCCGGGGAATTCCGAATCCGGACCCGTCCGCTCCGGCAGGAGGTCCACTTTGTGCCTGCGCCGGCTGGCTATGCCCGAGGTGAGCTGGGTCCGGTGGTCGCGGACGGGGACCTAGGCACCTACTTCCGGTCGCACCTCGGCGGGCAGCTGCACGTCGGAGGCGCAGAGCCGGCCTGCGACACCCTGCACTGGATAGATGATCCTGATACTTTCGATCCGCAACCCACCATGCCGGTGTGGGAAGCGCAGACACTCCGCCTGGCCCGAAGGATCCCGTCGCTGGGCATCCCGCCTCGTCCTGTTGGTTACGCCGCACTGTACGACGTCGCCGATGACTGGATCCCCATCTACGATCGCACCTCATTGGCTGGTTTCTACGTGGCCATGGGCACCAGCGGCAACCAGTTCAAGAATGCTCCTGTCGCTGGGCGCTTTATGACCATCCTGATACAGGCCTGCGAGAACGGGCACGATCACGACTCCGACCCGGTCGTGTTTCACGGGCCCTTCACCAAGAACGCCATAAACCTGGGGCACTACTCACGCCTCCGCCAAGCCCATCCGGAGAGCGTGTACGGCGTGATGGGCTGACGATCGAGCGGCGGGCCGAGGGGTTCCGGCCGAAGGGTTCCGGCCGCGGGCCGTCAGGCCCACACCCGGACCGTCGCGTCCTCGCTGCTGGAAGCGAGCAGGGCCCCGTCCGGTCCGAAGTTCTACTGCGCCTTGATGCTGGTGAGGTCGGAGGGTCCAGCGGGGTAGGCAACGGCAGTCCCGGGGTGCTTGCCCGGGACTGCCGGCCTAACTCAGCCTCAGCAGAGGTTGGCGGTGCCCTGGAAGATGGTCGGGCCGAAGTTCACGGCGTTCAACTCCATGCTGCCGGCGATCGTGTTGGCCAGCACGATGGTGTAGAGACCGCCGTTGTAGGAGAACTGCTCGCCGGTGTACAGGGGCGGCCCGGAAATCTCATAGAGCCCGCTGGCGCCATGTTGCCAAGAGAAGGTGAAGCTCGCCCCGTTGCAGAACCCCGAGGGCGGGGGCGGCGGGAAGTTGCAGTTGTTGAACGCGAAGAAGTGGTGGCGCCCGTGGTGCCCGTGGTGCCTGCGGTTATGCCTCTGGTGGTGCCTCTGGTGCTGGAACGGGTTGGGCGGGCAGAAGAATTGGGAATGCCCAGCAGGGCTGGATCCGGAGGTGCTCGTGCTGGCCATGGCCGCAGCGGCCGGGACGGCGAGCATGGCGACGATCAATGCGGCCACCGCCGCGATGCGCTTCACGGTTACTCATCCTCCGCGATTGGTGCCTGGTAATGGCCTGGTCTGCCACTGGGCTTGAATGTAGTCCCTTTTGATCACGAATTGGTAGCTGCGGGGTGGACAGCGGTGCGGCCAGGTCCGCGAGAGGGTTCCAGGGCGCGGAATCCTAGTGAGAGAAGTGGCCTCGGTAGTACTCGAAGACGAAGCCGACGGTGGCGAACACGGTCCAGAGCATCCCGATGAGGAACATCCACCAGCCGATGGCGATGCCGAGCGCCGCGGCGCCGCAGCCGAGGCCAAGGAACAGCGGCCACCAGCTGTGCGGGCTGAAGAACCCGATCTCCCCGGTCCCCTGGGCGATCTCGCCGGTGTCGTCGTCTTCCGGCCGCTTGGGCAGGCGGCGGCCGGTGAACAGGACGTAGAAGCCGGTGAGCACGGCCAGGCCGACCGCCATCGCGAGCGCGGCGGTACCCGTCGGGTCGTGCGAGGTGTACCAGTAGATCACGTCCGTGCCGCCGAAGAAGATCCCGCAGCCGAGGAAAAGCCAGCCTTCGACCTTCATGCGTTAACCCCGTCTTCCTGGCTTTCGACGGCGGGGATCTCCTGCTCGAGGCCGTGCGATTCCAGGCCCCACTTGATATGCGGGTAGTGGGCCTCGAACGCGGGCCGCTCGGACCTGATCCGCGGGATCCGGTAGAAGTTGTGCCGCGGCGGCGGGCAGGACGTGGCCCACTCCAGGGAACTGCAGAAACCCCACGGGTCCTCTTCGGTGACCCGCACGCCGTGCCGCCAGCTGACGTACACGTTCCACAGGAAGATGAGCACGGACAGCGCGAGGACCCACGACCCGACGGTGGAGATGACGTTCAGCGTGGTCACGTTCCCCGGCAGGTCCGGGTAGTTGGCGGTGCGCCGGACCTGGCCCTCGACGCCCGTCCAGTGCTGGACCAGGAAGGTCAGGTTGAAGCCGATGAACAGCAGCCAGAAATTGAGCTTGCCGATCCGGCTGTTGAGCATATGGCCGGTCATCTTCGGCCACCAGAAGTAGAACCCGGCGAACATCGCGAACAGGACCGTGCCGGCCAGCACGTAGTGGAAGTGCGCGACCACGAAGTACGAGTCGGAGACCGCGAAGTCCATCGGCGGCGAGGCCAGGATGATCCCGGTGATCCCGCCGAACAGGAACGTGATCAGGAACCCGACCGAGAACAGCATGGGCGGCTCGAAGGTGAGCTGGCCCTTCCACATGGTGCCGGTCCAGTTGAAGAACTTCACTCCGGTGGGCACAGCGATCAGGAACGTCATGAACGAGAAGAACGGCAGCAGCACCGCGCCCGTGGTGAACATGTGGTGCGCCCACACGGTCATGGACAGGCCGGCGATCGAGATCGTCGCGGCGATCAGCGTCTTGTAGCCGAACAGCGGCTTGCGGCTGAACACCGGGAAGATCTCGGTCACGATCCCGAAGAACGGCAGCGCGAGGATGTAGACCTCGGGATGGCCGAAGAACCAGAACAGGTTCTGCCACAAGATAGCCCCGCCGCTGGCGGCGTCGAAGACGTGCGCGCCGAGCCGGCGGTCGATCTCGAGGACCAGCAGCGCGGCGGCGAGGACCGGGAACGCCATCAGGATCAGCATGGAGGTCAGCAGCGCGTTCCAGCAGAACATCGACATCCGGAACATCGTCATGCCGGGCGCGCGCATGCAGAAGATGGTGGTGACGAAGTTTACCCCGCCGAGGATGGTGCCGAACCCGGCCAGGACCAGGCCCATGATCCACATGTCGGCGCCGACCCCGGGCGAGTAAATCGCGCTGGTCAGCGGGGCGTACGCGTACCAGCCGAACGACGCGGAGCCGCCCGGGGTGAGGAAGCTGGCCAGCAGGATCAGCCCGCCGAACGTGAACAGGTAGTAGCTCAGCAGGTTGAGCCGCGGGAACGCGACGTCGGGCGCGCCGATCTGCAGCGGGATCAGCTCGTTCGCGAACCCTACGAACAGCGGGGTGGCGAACAGCAGCAGCATGATCGTGCCGTGCATGGTGAACAGCTCGTTGTACTGCTGGTCGGAGACGAAATGCTCGTTCGGGCCGAGCAGCTGGATCCGCATGAGCAGCGCCATCACGCCGGCGCACAGGAAGAAGAAGAACGAGGTGACCAGGTACAGGTGCCCGATGATCTTATGGTCGGTCGAGGACAGCCAGTAGGCGAGGATGGAGCCCTTCCGCTCGGTGCGGGCGGCAGGAATCCCGGTGATTATGGGCTGTTCGATCGTGCTCATTGGGTACTCCCGGATGACGACTGCTGCGCCTGTTCGGCGGTCATGTCCGCCTGGAATTGATGCGGTGTCACCACCTTCACTGTAAACAGCATCTTGCTGTGGTAAAGGCCGCACAACTCGCTGCAGTGCCCGATGAAGGTGCCCGTCTGGTCCGCGACGATCTGGAAGTGGTTCGGGTGGCCGGGGATGACGTCGCGCTTGAACAGGAACTCGGGCACCCAGAACGCGTGGTCGACGTCGGCCGAGGTCAGGTTGAACTGGACCAGTTCCCCTGTCGGGATCTCCAGCACCGGCAGCGGACCCTCGCCGTACATGCTGCCGACGTTGGTCACGTGGTACTGCGGGTAGTTGAACTGCCAGCTCCACTGGAAGCCCAGGACGTTCACGGTCACCTGGGGGTTGGGCTTCAGCTGGTCGATGTAGTTCTCGTCCTTGGCGGTGAAGTAGAAGAGCACGGCGATCAGCACGAACGGGACCGTCGTGCACAAGATCTCGATCGGCATGTTGTACCGGACCTGCTGCGGCAGCCGGTCGCCCTTCTTGCGGTGGAAGACCACCGCCCACAGGATCATGCCCCAGATCACGGCGCCCACGGCCAGCCCGGCGATCCAGGACCCCTGCCAGAGCGTGAGGACGGTCTTGCCCTGCTCGGTGATCGGGTTGGGGAAGCCGAGCCTGGTGAACGAGTTATTGGTGCAGCCGGTCAGGCCGAAGACCAGCACACAGGCCGCGATAGTCAGGCCCAGCGTACGTGCCAGCCTGCGGGGACGGTGCTTGCCCCGGGGGGGCGACCCCCCGGGATCCCCCCGATCTTGGGGGGCTTGCCCAGCCCCCCAAACCCCCTGGGCGGCGTCATCGGTAGTCAAGGCGAGGGCCTTCCTCGGTTCTGCTACAGCGTGTCGTGGACACAGTATCGCGCACCGCGCCGGGGCCTTCGCGGACCCCCATATGTTTCGGGGGATCTTCGCGGACGCCACGTTCACCGGGCCCGCCGCCGGGCATGATGGAGGGCGTGAGGGTGCGCGCATGACGGGACGTCGCGTCCGCCTGTTCGGGCGCGGCGCAGCCCACCGTACGGATCCCCCGGCCCCCGCCGCCAGTTCCGCCCCTTTCCTTGAGGCCGAACGAGCGGTGGTTTCACCTCCCGGCGTGGCTCCCGTCCTGACTATCGACGCGCTGGGCCGTAAGTGCCCCATCCCGATCATCATGCTCGCGGACCGGATCAGGGACGTCCCGCTGGGCGCGGTGGTCGCCGTACTGGCCGACGACCCGGCGGCCTACACCGACATCCCCTCATGGTGCGTGATGAAGTCCCAGGAGTTCGCCGGGTACGCCGACCTGCCCCGCGGCTGGGCCCTGTTCATCCGCCGGGCCATCTGATCACTGGGTGGGCTTGAACCGGTCGGTGAACCGGGGGTCGCTCTCCCACCACGGCCTGGCGTCCTCCGCCGGCTGGTCCGCCTGCGGCTCGGCCTGCCGGACGTCGAGTTCGGCGTCGATCTTGGCCGCGTCCGACTCATCCTCGCGCATCAGCTGAATCAGCTGAGCGGCGAGGAACGGCAGGCCGACCAGGTCGCCGAGGATCCACAGCGCTCCCCCGCCGATGACCTGAGCGCTGGCCAGGCTGGGCCCCCAGGGCCTGGCCAGCGCGTGGTAATAGGACGCGCCGAGCAGGTTCTGGTCGGCGATGACGGCGAGGCCGAAGAACGCGTCGCCGACCACCTCCACGCCGGTGATCCACATGGAGACCGTGTAGGGGTACTGCTTCGGCACCGGGTCGACCCGCAGCAGCGTCCAGAAGAACGCGAACCCCGGCGCCATCAGAGCCAGGTAGGTGAGCTCGCGGACCGTGCCGCTGTGGAACACCGCGGTGTACCAGGACGTGAAGTACATGAAGAACGGCACGCCGACCAGGGTGAGCGAGGTGATGGCGGGGAAGGTGAGGATCCGCAGCGGGAGCGAGCGGATGACCGCCTCCAGGCGGCCCCCCGCGCCCGGCAGGGCCGCGATGGCCAGCGTGATCGGGCGCCCCAGGGCGAGGAACAGCGGGACGACCAGGACGAGCAGGACCGTCTGCACGGCGCGCGCGTAGAACAGGACCGCCTGGTAGGCGCCCACGAAGGACATGGTGGCGATGACCAGGAAGCCGAGGCCGAGGCCGAGGAACCAGACCTGCCGCGCCGTCGGCCAGGGGTGGCCCGCGCGGCGGGCCCTCCGGACGCCAGCGAGGTAGCCGGCGCCGAGGAGCACGATGAGCGCCAGCATCCACGGGTCGAATGTCCACTCGGTCAGCGCGCGCGTCAGCGTCAGCTCGGGGGGCCCGTGGTAGCCGGACGCGAGCGCGGTTCCCATGCCCGTCACGCTACCGCGAGGGGAGGAGGTGACTGCGCGCGAGGGATAAGGTTGGACGCGCGCGAGTATTCAGTGGGCGCGCGAGTATTCAGCGGGGCAGACGCCTAGGAGTTGCCGCCATTGCCGGCCTGGACGGGGCCGATGAACGTGGTCTGGACCGGCTCGGCGCAGGCCTCCGACTGGTTGGGCAGGTAGACGGCGGCCGTCTGGCCCGGCGGGAAGACCTGCAGGTCCGTCGCCGCGGCCGGGCTGCACGTGGCGGTCGGGAAGTTCAGCGCGTCCACGATCTGCAGCAGCGCGTTCGCCACGTCGCCGGGGGCCAGCGTGATCACCGCGGCTGGCTTGCTGGATTGGCGCTTGGCGGCCAGTCCGATCTGCGTGTAGGGCGGCCCGGACACCAGCGAGACGCCGGGGTAACCGTACAGCGTGCACGTGGAGCCCGAGGTGTTGGTGAAGTCAATTACCTCGTATGTGCCCCCCGCGTACCCCTGCCCGAGCCCCTGGGTCACCTTCAGTGAGCCGTTGGGGCAGGCCTGGGCGCCGACCACGGCCGGGGAGTTGGGCGAGGAGGTAGAGGAAACCGGGGCCGGCGCGCTGGTGCTGGCCGCCGGGGCTGCGCTCGAGGAGCTCGCCGGCGTGCTCGGCGCGCTGGACGAAGCTGACGACCCGCAGCCGACCAACGCCAGGCTGGCGAAGCAGGCCAGCGCCGCGGCCGCCCATCTGATCCGTGAGCTCCCAAACCTAACAATCAATGTCGTGCCTTCCAATACGATCAGGGCTCTTATGCCCCTCTGCCATTATGACGACGGGGAGGGCGCGCCGGTTGCATGACGACGAGGGCGCGCCGATGGGTGCTACGCCGAGGGCTACCGGGCGCTACACCACGGGGAGCCGGGGGCGTCGGCGGGAGGGGAACCAAACGCCGTTCGGGGAAAAATGAACTTGAATTAGGCGGGGAGGTGGGCAGCGACCTCGGCGGCCGCGGCCTCACCGTAGGCGGCGGCGAAGCGTTCGGTCAGCCGGCCCGGCTTCAGGTCGTACTCCTGCGGGCCGGTGCACTCCAGGGCGTGCACCGCCATCAGGTTGCCCAGCTGGGCGCAGCGCTCGAGGGACAGGCCCCAGGCGACGCCGGCGAGGAAACCCGAGCGGAACGCGTCGCCCGAGCCGGTCGGGTCCGCGGGGCGGGCGTCGGGCACCGGGGGGACGGTCACCGGCGGCTGGCCGGCCTCCTCGACCCGGGCGCCGTCCTTGCCGAGCGTGGTGACCCTGACCCCGACCCGGGCCAGGATGTCCGCGCTGGTCCAGCCGGACTTTCGCTCGATCAGCGCCTCTTCGTACTCGTTGCCGAACAGGTACTTTGCGCCGTCGACCAGGCTCCGGACCTGCTCGTCGTCGAGGATGCGGGCTAGCTGCTGCGAGGGGTCGGCGGCGAAGGCCAGGCCGGTCGCGCGGCACTCCTGCGTGTGGGCCAGCATGGCGCCGGGCTCGCTAGCCCCGATCAGGACCAGGTCGATCCCGCCGTGGGCGGCGGCCAGCGGCGTGAGCTCGATCTCGCCGTCCTCGCTCATCGCACCCGGGTAGAACGAGCCGATCTGGTTCCCGTCCGCGTCGGTGGTGCAGATGAAGCGCGCCGTGTGCCGCAGCACGGACTCTCGCACCCCCGCGGTGCTCACGCCGTGCTCCTCGAGCCAGAGCCGGTAATCGGCGAAGTCGGTGCCGACCGCGCCGACCAGCAGCGGGCGCAGCCCCAGGACGCCGAGGCCGAAGGCGATGTTGGCGGCGACCCCGCCGCGCTTTATGGCCAGGTCATCGACGAGGAAGGACAGCGAGACCCGGTCAAGCTTGTCCGCGATGAGCTGGTCGGTGAACTTGCCGGGGAACGTCATCAGGTGATCGGTCGCGATCGACCCGGTGACGGCGATGCGCACGGGAGCAGACCCGGTTCGTTTGTGCCGGGCTCAGTGGAAGGAGTCGCCGCAGGCGCAGGAGCCGGTCGCGTTCGGGTTGTCGATCGTGAAGCCCTGCTTCTCGATGGTGTCGACGAAGTCGATCGTCGCGCCCATCAGGTACGGCGCGCTCATGCGGTCGGTCACCACCTGGACGCCGCTGAACTCGGTGACGATGTCGCCGTCGATCTCCCGCTCGTCGAAGTAGAGCTGGTAGCGGAGCCCGGAGCAGCCACCGGGCTGCACGGCGATGCGCAGCCGCAGGTCATCCCGCCCCTCCTGCGCGAGCAGGGTGCTCACCTTGGTGGCCGCGGTATCGGTCAGGGTAATCCCCTTGGTGGCCTCTTGCTGAACAGTCACAATAAGCTCCTGCTTTGCTCGGGTGCCGCGTGCGCGCGGCGCGGGCGTGCGCCCACGTGCATTCCCAACGATATGCGGTGCGCAGGCATTCCAGTCAATGGCCCGCTACAGGCCGGGGGCGCCCCAGACGGGGAACCAGCGGCCGAGGTCCTGCTCCCACTTCAGGTCGGGGCCGATCGTGCCCTTGATCTGGAGCTCGAGCGCGTTGTCCCGCTTCTCGCCTGACAGCGGGGCGAACGGGTAGAACGTGCCCCGCTTGAACAGGTAGATCAGGGCCAGGCGGCGTTCCTCGGCGTCGCGGAAGGCGACCAGGGTGCACAGCAGCTGCGGGCCGAAGCCGTTGTCCACCAGCGCGGAGTTGACCGCGTGCAGGTCGGTGACCAGCGCGTCGATCTCGCTGGACATACGCGAAGCGACCACCCAGGTGAACCCGTAATCGTCCTTGGACACCTCGACGGGCAGGGCGCCTTCCTTGCCCGCGCTCATGTCGAGGAGTTCGGTCACGTCCTTCTGCACGTCGGCGAAGGACCGGCCCTCGACGGGGCGAAAGCAAACAGAGCCCGACCCCGTCGGGGTGAAGCCCGCTCCCGCCTCCAGCGTTACCGCTGCAGACGGGAGCGCGAACAGGTCATCGAGCTTGGGCTGGACCGGCTTGGTCCGGCCCAGCAGGGTGTCGAGGAAGCCCACTCGCTTTCCCTACCCGGCCTTGCCGAGCTGCTGCTGGATCTTGTCGAGTTCGGCCAGCCTGCGCTCGAGCGACGGGTGGGTGGAGAAGATCGTGGACAGGCTGTTCCCGGCGTTCAGCCTCATCGCGGGGACGAAGTAGAAGGCGTTCAGCGGCTCGGCGGCGCGCAGGTCCCTGGTCGGGATCCTGTTCATCTGGTCGCTGACCTTGATCAAGGCGCTCTTCAGCGCGCTCGGCTGGCCGGTGAGCAGCGCGCCGCTGCGGTCCGCCGCGAGCTCGCGGTAGCGGGACAGCAGGCGGATGAGCAGGAAGCTGATCGCGTAGACGACGATGCTGACGGCCATGAGGGCGATGAAGACGATCGCGGCGTTCTGGTTGTTGCCGCTGCGGCCCCGGCCGCCGCCGCCGAACAGCTCACCGTAGAAGGAGATCCTGATCAGCAGCGCGGCGATGATGGCCAGGAACGAGGCGATCGTCATGACCTGGACGTCCTTGTGGGCCACGTGCGACATCTCGTGCGCGATGACACCCTCGAGCTCGTCCTTGTTCAGCCTGGCCAGCAGGCTGTCGGTCACGCAGAGCACCGCCTTGTCGGCGCTGCGCCCGGTGGCGAAGGCGTTCGGGATCGGGCTCCTGGCGATCGCTACCCGCGGCTTGGGCATGTCCGCCAGCGCGCACAGGCGGTCGACCACGCCGTGCAGCTCAGGGGCCTGCTCCGGGGTGACCTCCATCGCGCCCGCAGTCCGCAGCGCGATCTTGTCTGAGTAGAACAGCGACCCGATGGCGAATCCGCCACCCAGGACCACCGCGACCAGCACGATCGCGGCCGCCGACGCGCCGTACGCGCTCATCAGCACCACGATCAGCGTGACGAACCCGACGAACACCAGCCCGAGCAGGAACATCGTCGCGGTCATCCGCGCCGTCAGCCCCCGGTCAGGCGCATACCTGGTACGCGCCGCCATGGCGCCACCTCCGTTCGGCCCCAGACGGGGTAACCGCCCACGGGCCAGCAGCTTTACCTAGCCTTTACTCTATCCGACGGACGCTGATGCTCAGCTGAACGTTGCCCGCAAGTCTGCTCAGGCTCCGTCGCCCCCCGGTTTCGGGTGGTGGCGCGAAAGTGGAAGTCAGCCAGGAATGAGGCCTTCGTCCGTGAGTAGCTTGCGCACCTCGTCCATGCTCGAGTCCTCGTGCGGCAGGATCAGATCCGACGCTTCCAGGATATCTGCGGGCAAAGGTGCGCCCTGCGCGCGAACCTGCGCGAGCAGGCTGGCCAGCGCGGCGGTGAACTTGTCTTGGTCGCTGTGCTCCACGGCTGCCTCAAGCTCGGTGTCCAGCAGGTTCAGCTCGGCGGCGGTAGCGTCGTCGACCCGGAACTGCCCTTCGCCGAGGATTCTGACGATCATCACCCATCACCGTCCTGAGGCTCGCCGCCCAGGCCGGGGAGGTCGGCCACCGGCAGCCCGGCGCCCTGGGTCTGCTGGTACTGCTCTGCCTGCTGAGCCTGCTGCGGCGGAGTGTACTGGGGCGCGGGCGGGGCGTACGGCCCCTGGGGCGCCTGGTTCTGGCCCTGGTTCTGGCCCTGGTTCTGGCCCTGGTTCTGGCCCTGGTTCTGGCCCTGGTTCTGGGCGGCCTGGGACCCGCCGTTGGGGCCGCCTGCGGCACCTTCGATCTGCTTCGGCGCGCTCGTGGTCAGCTCGTTCTTAAGCCTGGCCAGTTCCGATTCCACGTCGCTGCCTGCGCTGATCATGTCCAGCTCGGACTGGATGTCGTCGCGGTGGCCGCCGAGGTCGTCGAGCGCGCCCGAGGCCATCAGCTCGTCGATCGCACCCGCCCGGGCCTGCATCTGGGCAGTCTTGTCCTCGGCACGCTGGATCGCCATGCCGACGTCGCCCATCTCTTCCGAGATGCCGGAGAACGCCTCGTTGATCCGGGTCTGCGCCTCGGCCGCGGTGTAGGTGGCCTTGATGGTCTCCTTCCTGGTCCGGAAGGCATCCACCTTGGCCTGCAACCGCTGCGACGCGACGGTCAGCTTCTCCTCTTCGGCCTGCAGCTGGGCATACTGCGCCTGCAGGTCGTTCAGCTGGCTCTGCGCAGAAGACTTGCGGGCAAGGGCCTCCCTGGCGAGGTCCTCACGGCCCATCGACAGTGCCTTGCGCGCCTGGTCCTCGAGCTTGTTCGCGGACTGCTGTAGCTGGTTCATCTGCAGCTCGACGCGCTTGCGCGACGTGGCGACGTCCGCGACCCCACGGCGGACCTTCGTCAGCAACTCGAGCTGCCGCTGGTAGGAATAGTCCAGGGTCTCACGAGGGTCTTCCATCTTGTCCAGGGCCTTGTTGGCCTTGGCCTTGAAGACAAGTGAGACTCGCTTCATCACGCCCATACGCGCGGCCGTCCCCTTCATGTACATCGACGCCGCCGGCGTCGCCGGGAGACCGGGCTTTTGGGCGGCCCGGGCACCGGGCTAGACGGCGGACGAGCCCGTGCGACTAGTCGCATTCCACCCTACGCGGTCGCTGGCGCTGCCAGCTACCATTGTGGGTTGCGCTGGCCATGGTGCGGCGGGATTAAGCTAGGGCCCGTGTTCCGACGCCGTAGCGCCGGGGCGACGGACGGCACGGCCCAGGATGACCCGGGCGCGCAGAGCCCGGACGGCCCGGCCGATGTCAAGCAGGCCCGCCCCGCTGCCCAGGCGGGCAAGGGGCGGCCCACCCCCAAGCGCAGTGAGGCCGAGCGCGGCAGGTACCAGCCGATTACCGGGTCCCGGAGCACCGGGTCCCGCGGCACCGGGTCCCGGGGTCCGGCCACGCCGCGAAGCCCCGAGGAAAAGCAAAGGGCCCGCAGCGACCGCACCCGGAAGTACGAGGCGATGAAGCAGGGCGAGGCCTGGGCGCTGAACCCGAAGGACCGCGGTCCCGTGCGCGCGCTGGCCCGGGACTACGTGGATTCCAAGCGCCGGGTCAGCGAGTACTACATGTACATCCTGCTGCTGCTGGTCGTCGCCTTGTTCTTCCGGAGCAAGGCCGCCCAGGAGTTCATATCGCCGCTGATCCTGGTGCTCGTCTTCGTCATCATCGTCGACGCCCAGCTGATCAGGCGAGCCCTGAACAGGATGGTCGCCGAGCGGCTGCCCGGCCAGTCCACGAAGGGCGTGACGCTGTACGCGGTGATGCGCGCCCTGCAGATTCGCAGGTTCCGGATCCCGGTGCCGAGAGTTCACCCGGGAGACAGGATCTAGGGGTCTGGAGACAGGATCTAGGGGTCTAGCGCCGACATCGGGCCTTCCGCACCCGCTTAGGGTTAGGGACCATGAAATACCGACACCTAGGCAAGAGCGGCCTGAAGGTCAGCGAGATCGCGTACGGGAACTGGATCACTCACGGGTCCCAGGTCGAGGAGGACTCCGCCGTCGCGTGCGTGCGCGCCGCGCTGGACGAGGGCATCACCACGTTCGATACCGCTGACGTCTACGCCGGCGGCCGGGCCGAGGAGGTCCTCGGGCGGGCACTGGACGGCGTTCGGCGTGAATCGATCGAGATCTTCACCAAGGTGTACTGGCCGACCGGCGACCGGCCCAACAACT
>JBOHCK010000084.1:0-21109 GCA_050698755.1 Streptosporangiaceae bacterium
ATCCCCGGCAGGCCCGTTACGTAACGTCGCTCTCCACTGGGACGGGATCAGAAAACTAGGCGACGAGCTCCGATTCGCCGGTGAAGGCGGCCCAGAGCGAGGCGTAGGTGCCGTCCGCGGCGAGGAGTTCCTCGTGGCTGCCGATCTCCGCGATGCGCCCGGCGTCCATGACCACGATCCGGTCCGCGCGGGCGGCGGTGGTGAGGCGGTGGGCGACCACGATGGTGGTGCGAGCCGCGGTCAGCTCGCTGATGGCGTGGTTCACGGCCGCCTCGGCGGCCAGGTCCAGGGCGGCGGTCGCCTCGTCGAGCAGCAGGATGGCGGGGTCGGCCAGCTGCGCGCGGGCGAGCGCGATGAGCTGGCGCTGCCCGGCCGACAGGTTGCGGCCGCGCTCGGACACCTGGTGATCGTAGCCGCCCGGCAGGCCGCTGATCATGTCGTGCGCTCCGGTGGCGCGGGCCGCGGCCTCGACCTCGGCGTCGCTCGCGTCCGGCCTGGCGTACCTGATCGAGTCGCTGACCGTCCCGGCGAACAGGTACGACTCCTGCGGGACGACGCCGAGCCGGTGGCGGTAGCTGGCCAGGTCGTAGTCGCGGACGTCGGTGCCGTCGACCAGCACGGCCCCGCCGGTCACGTCGTAGAACCGCGCGACTAGCTTGACCAGCGTCGACTTGCCCGCCCCGGTCTGGCCGACCAGGGCCACGGTCTCGCCCGGCTCGATGGTCAAGTTGACGCCGTCGATCGCGTTGATCTCGCTGCCCTTGTATCCGAAGTCCACGTCGCGCAGCTCGATGCGGCCGCGCAGCCGGCCCGCGACGACCGGCTGGCTGGGCGCCGGGGTGGACGTGGGGAGCCTGAGCAGCTCCGTGATCCGGCGCAGGCCGACCATCGCCTGCTGGTAGCCGTCGAAGACCTGGGAGAGCTGCTGGACGGGGGAGAAAACCATGTCGATGTAGAGCAGGTAGGCGATCAGCGCGCCCGCGGTGAGCGTGTGGTTGCGCACCTCGCCGGTGGCGGCGACCAGGACGATCGCGCCCGCCACCGTCGACAGCGTCTGCACGAACGGGAAGTACACGGCGATGTAGCGCTGCGTCCGCAGCCGCGTGACCCGGAAGCCGTCGCTGAGCCTGCCGAACCTGGCCCGGTTGGCCTGCTCGCGGCGGAACGCCTGCGTCACGCGCAGGCCGGCCACGTTCTCCGCGAAGTCCGCGTTGACGGCGGCGACCTTCTCCCTGGCCTCGTTGTACGCCTTGGCCGACTTGGACCGGAACACCACGGTCGCGGCCACCAGCACCGGCAGGATGCCGAGGATGTAAAGCCCGAGCCTGAGGTTGATGATCAGCAGCGCGGCCAGCACGCCGAAGAAGGTGAGCACGGAGCTGACCATCGTGATCAGCCCGGTCTGCAGGAAGGTGGACAGGGCGTCCACGTCGGTGGTCATCCTGGTCATGATCCGGCCGGACATCTCGCGCTCGTAGAAGTCCAGGCCGAGCCGCTGGAGCTGGGCGAAGATCTTGACCCGCAGGGTGAACAGCAGCCGCTCCCCGTTGCGCCCGACGACCATCGTCTCCGCGACGTTAATTACCCAGTCGGTGAGCACGATGGCCAGCCCGATGAGGGATACGACGACGATTGCGTGGAAGACCTTGGTCTCGACGCCGTGGTCGATGCCGTTCCTCACCAGGGCGGGCAGCGCGAGCCCGGCCAGGGCGTCCAGGCCGTCCAGGATCAGCCCGGCGATCAGCGCGAACATGAGCGGGCGCAGCAGCCTGCGCAGCGTGAAGTGCCGGTCACCCGCCCGGGCTCGGCCGAGGTCCACGTCCGGCACGTCCCTGGGCGGCGGCAGCGCCTCGACCTGGGCAAGGAGCTGCGGCGACGGGGGCAGGCTGGCGAACGTGCCGGAGAGGTTCGCGCCCCCGACCCCGCCTGCGGCCCGGCCGCGTCCCGCCGAGCCCCGGCCGCCTGCGCCGCCGAGCCTGGTCAGGCCCTGGGCGCCGGCCTGCGCCCCGCCCGCCAGGGCCCCGCGCCCGTCGAACGCCTCTTCCACGGTGTGGCCCGCGCGCGTCCGGACCAGGACGGCGGCGTCCGGCCCGACTTCCGGGCCGGTCATGAGCTGCCGGTACAGCGGGCAGCGCTCGCTCAGTTCCTCGTGCGTGCCACTGTCGGCCACCCGGCCCTGGTCGAGGACCACGATCCGGTCGGCCAGGTTCAGCGTCGAGCGCCGGTGCGCGATGATGAGCGTCGTTCGGCCGCGCATGATCTCGCGGAGCGCGGCGTGGATCTCCGCCTCCAGGCGCGGGTCGATGGCCGAGGTCGCGTCGTCCAGCAGAAGCAGCCTGGGGTTGGTCATCAGCGCCCGGGCCAGGGCCACCCGCTGCCGCTGCCCGCCGGAAAGCGTCATGCCCTGCTCGCCGACCACGGTGTCGTAACCCTGCGGGAGCCTCTCGATGAACTCGTGGGCCTGCGCCGCCTGCGCCGCGGCGATGATCTGGTCTTCGGTGGCGTCCGGCCTGCCGTAGGCGATGTTCGCCCGCACCGTGTCGGAGAACAGGAAGCTGTCCTCCATGACCAGGCCGATCGTGGCCCGCAGCGAATCGCGTGTCACGTTCGCGATGTTGTGCCCGCCGATGCTGACCGAGCCGCCCTGCGGGTCGTAGAAGCGGGGGAGCAGCAGCGCGATGGTGGACTTGCCCGAGCCGGACGCGCCGACCACGGCGACCGTCTCGCCGGGCGCCACGTGGAGCGAAAGCCCGCGCAGGACCGGTTCGGAGCTCACGTAGCCGAACCGGACGTCGTCGAAGCTGATGCCGTTCGCGTCTGGCGGGAGCGTGATCGCGTCCGGCTTGTCGGTGATCAGCGGGCGCGAGTCGATGATGTCGAAAACGCGGATGACGCTGGCGCGCGCCTCCTGCCCGATGGTGACCATCATGGCCAGCGTGCGGACCGGGCCGCTCATCTGGGCCAGGTAGGCGGAGAACGCGAGGAAGGTGCCGAGGGTAATCTCGCCGTGAATGGCCAGCCAGCCGCCGAGCGCGAGCACGCCGACCACGCCGAGCGAGGGGATGGCCGTCAGCGCGGGGTTGTACCTGGCCGTCAGCCTGATCATGCGCAGCCGGGAGGCGAACAGCCGCGAGCTGGCCGCCTCCAGCCGCTCCTGTTCCTGCTCCTCCTGCCCGAAGCCCTTGACGACCCGTACCCCGCCGATGGCCTCGTCCACGATCCCGGCCACGTCGCCCGACTGCTGCTGCGCGTCCCAGCTCGCGGGGAACAGCCTGCGCCGCGACGCCAGCGCGATCATCCACAGGGCCGGGGCGACCCCTACGGTCACGAGGGTGAGCACCGGGGACAGCACGACCATGATGCCGAGGGACGCGACGAACAGCGCCAGGTTCCCGAGCGTGATCGGCACCATCGACAGCAGGCCCTGCACCATGTTCAGGTCGGAGATGGACCGGCCGATGAGCTGCCCCGTGTTGATCTCGTCCTGGCGGGCGGCGTCCAGCCGGGACAGCGAGTCGAGGAGCTCGGTCCTCAGGTCGTACTGAACGTCGAGGGAAACCCGGCCCCCGTTGTAGCGACGCAGGTAGATACCGGCGAAGTTGACCGCGGCCGCGACCAGCAGCAGGGTCGCGAGCGGCCAGACCGACTGCCGGTGCGTGATGATGACGTCGTCGATGATCCGCCGCTGGATCAGCGGTATCGTAGCCGTGGCTGCGGTGGCCAGCAGGGCGCCGCCCAGCGCGATGGTCACGTTCCGGCGGTGACGCCAGCAGTAGGCCGCCAGCCGTCGCAGCCCCCCGGCGGCCCGAGCCGACCCTCCCGCAGCCTGCCCGTCCGCAGCGCTCCCCGTCCGCCCTGACAGTGTTACCGGCCCTCCTCGCCATCGCCGCCCGCAGACAGGCTAACAACACAATCAAGGCGTTTCATTTCCCAAACTAAGGATTAAGCGGGCCGCGCGCCGAGCCACCATGACGCGTACCGGTCCCGGCTTACCAGTCGCCTGGCGTCCGCGTCGGCGGGTAAGTCGGCGGGTAGACGGCCTCGTAGCTGGCGCGCACCACTGCCACTCGCCGCGCCGCCCGCGCGCCCACCTCGCTGAGGAGCGAGCCAATGGCGAAGCCCAGCACCAGGTCGACGACTGCCGTGGCCATCTTGGAGGACAGCGCGGCCGTGGTGCTGAACGGGAACACCACCGCCACCACGGTGGCCAGCCCGATGATCCAGGCGAAGAACGTCTGCGGTCGCGGCGTGGCCAGCAGGAGCAGGTGCAGGATCGCGGTCGCGACCACCGCGACGGCCGCGGCGGCGAGTACGTACGCTCCGGTCGACGCGTCGCCCCAGGCACCGTCCCGCCGCGGGGACAGGATCGGGATGCCGAACAGCCAGCGGCAGACCAGGATGCCGACCAGCGCGATCAGGGCCGCGACGACCGCGGTCGCCACGCCCCCGGCCCACAGCGCTCCCGGATCCATCCTGCGCCGGGGTCCCGGCGTACGCGGCGGCTCCTGGAGCGGGCCTTGGTCTCTTGGCAAGGGCACAGTCATGTGCCCACAACTCACCAAGAAGACCGATCCGAAACCCCCGCGGGGACAAGCACGTCCCGGCGGCGGCCTCAGCGCCCGCGCCTACCCGACGCTGACCTGGACCATCGGGTAACCCGTGGCCCCGTTGGGTTCCGGCGGCTCCTCCAGCCCGGTCTGCGTGTAACCGGTGGCGTCGGTGGCCCGGCATTCGATGGTGTGGTTCCCGGGGGTCGCCTCCCACTCCCAGACCCACTGGCGCCAGGTGTCGAGGCCGGGCACGGCCGCCAGCGTGGCCAGGTTCCACGGACCGGAGTCGACGCGCACGTGGACGGCGTCGATGCCCTTGTGCTGGGCCCACGCCACGCCGGCCACCGCCGTCTTGCCGGCCTGGATCTGGCCCAGCCCGTTCGGCACGTCGATCCGCGATTCGGTCTTGATCGGGGCCTGCTGCGACCAGCCGCGAACGGCCCAGTACGTGTAGTTGCCCGCGAACGTGGTCACGTTGATGTCCGTCACCCACTTGGTCGCCGACACGTACCCGTACAGCCCGGGGACGACCATGCGGACCGGGAAGCCGTGCGCGACGGGCAGCGGCTGCCCGTTCATCGCCACGGCGAGCAGCGCGTCCCGGCCGTCCATCACGGTCTGGACCGGGGTGCCCGACGTGAACCCGTCCACCGACGTGCACATCAACTGGTCCGCCCCGGCCTTGATCCCGGCCTGGCGTAGCACGCTGGCCAGTTTCACGCCCACCCAGAGCGCGTTGCCGATATAGGGTCCGCCGACCGGGTTGGACACGCAGCACAGGGTCACGTAGTCCTCGATCAGCGGCCTGCGGATCAAGTCGTCGAAGGTGAGCGTGATCTCGCGCTGCACCATGCCGTGGATCCGCAGCTGCCAGCTCGTGGGATCGACCTGAGGCAGGACGATCGCCGTGTCCACGCGGTAGAAGTTGTTGTTGGACGTGATGAACGAGCTCAGGCCTGGTACGTCCAGGTTGACGCCCGCGGGCAGGCCCGGGACGGTCTGCGCGGGCTTGGGGATCCGCAGGGCATTGCGTGCGTTCGTCACGCTGCTCCGCTCGGCGAGCAGGCGGCCCGCCAGCCCGGCCACGGCGGCGACCCCCGCGGTCGCGGCGCTCGCGGCCAGGAAGCTCCTGCGCTGCGGGCCGGGCGAGGCGGCATGGCTGCCCGAGCGGACCGGGCGGTTCGGCTGCCCCTTTCCGGTCGGACGGCTCGGCTGCCCCTTTCCGGTCGGACGGCTCGGCTGGCCCTTTCCGGTCGGGCGGCTCTGGCCGCTCTGGCCGGTCGGCCGCTTAGGCCTGTCCGGCTGCCGCGGCGCGGAGGGCCTGATCACCGTGCCCGAGGCGGGAGGCTGGCCCGCGTCGGTGGGCAGGTCCGGCAGGGCGGGCTGATCCGCGGTGGGCTGATCGGGAAGCACCGGATCCGCCATGAACGGGTCCTTGGGGGAGGCCGCGGGCGGCGGGGCCGGGTCCAGGGTCTTGGTTCCCGTTGGCGGGGTCGGTTCGGTGACGGCCCAGGCCGAGTCCCAGGAGTCGTATTGCCATTTGTCCAGGCTGGCTTCGGCCGACTGGGTGGCCAGGCGGATCAGCATACGCAGGACGAACGCCGCCGCCGCCGTCGCGGCCAGCGTAGGCAGCACGCTGGCAAACGTCGCGGTGGGCCGCGTCGCGGCGGCGGTCAGCCCGACGACCGCGAACACCGCGAGGCCCGCCATGCCGTAGGCCAGCCGGCGCGTGGCCAGCGCGCCGATCACGGCGGCGAAGATCGCGAGCACCACCAGGATGCCGCTGACCAGGACGAGCTTGTCGTCGGAACCGAACTCGTTGATGGCGAAGTTCTTCAGCCACGGCGGCGTGAAGTCGATCTGCAGCTGCCCGACCGCGACCACGGGCGATCCGTTGGCGCCGGTGACACCCGCCACGAGCTGCCCCACGCCCAGCGCCGTGGCTGCGGCCAGCAGCCCGGCGACGGCGCCGAGGCCCGCGCGCCTGCGACTCCCCGCGCGCCGGTGCCCGCGTCCTGTCCCGCTCATTCTCATGTCCTTTATTCGGTGCGGCGGCAGCGCGGGTTTGCTGTTACTGCCAAACCGTGATGCCTCCTGCTACGAATATCAGTCATGACGGCCTCGGACCGCCCGGAACACGGGAATCCTGCGCGTCAGGCGCCTGGCCCTGGCCCCGGCGCCGATCTTGCCGCTCAGCTCGGCCTGGTGGCACGGGGGGACACGGCCGCGTTCGACGCCGTCTACGAGCAGGTGGGCCCGTCGGTCCTGGGCATCGTCAGGCGCGTGATCCGTGATCCCGCCCAATCCGAGGAGGTCGCCCAGGACGTCCTGCTCGAGGTGTGGCGGACCGCCTTCAAGTTCGACGCCAGCCGGGGCAGCGCGCTCGCCTGGGTCATGACGCTGGCTCATCGCCGGGCCGTCGACCGGGTCAGGTCCGTGCAGAAGGAGTCGGAACGTGAGCGGCGGACCGCCACGGCCGACATCCCCTACGACGAGGTCACCGAGGCCGTGGAATCGAGGCTCGACCGCGAGCGCGTCCGGCGCTGCCTCGGCTCCCTCACCGAGCTGCAGCGCGAGTCGGTCACCCTGGCCTACTACCGCGGCTATACGTACGGCCAGGTCGCCGTCCTGCTGGGCATCCCGACCGGCACGGTGAAGACCAGGATGCGGGACGCGCTGATCAGGCTCAGGGATTGCCTGGGGGTGGCGATATGAGGCTTAGGGCCCGGAGATGGCCGGGGCGCAGGGGGACAGGCAGCGCCGAGCACACCCTGGCCGGGGCCTACGCGATGGACGCCCTGTCCGCGCCGGACCGCGTCGTCTTCGAGCGCCACCTGGCTTGGTGCGAGGACTGCGCGCAGGAGATCGCGAGCCTGAGCGAGGCGACCGCCCGGCTGGCCGCGGCCACCGCGGTGACCCCGCCGCCCGGCTTCAAGGAGCGGGTGCTCGCGGCCGCGGCCATCACCAGGCAGCAGGCGCCCGCCGAAAGCGCCGCGGGCTCACCGGCGGGGACCCCCGCGGCCCAGACCAAGACCGCGGCCCTGAGGCCCGTGTCCTGGCTCCGCTGGGTAGCGCGGCAAGGCTGGCAGGTCCGGCTGGCGGCGGCGGCCGGCGCCGTGGTCCTCGTCGCCGTGCTCGGGGCCGCCCTAACGTTCGGCCTGGCCAACGGCAGCATGCGGCATCAGCTTGACCAGGCCCAATCGAGCAGCCAGCAGATCGCAGCCGTGCTGACCGCGCAGGACGCCGTCATGCGGACCGGGGCGGTCTCCGGCGGCGGAACGGTCACCATCGTCATGTCCCACTCCAGGCACGCGCTGGTGTTCACCGCCGCAGGGCTGCACGCGCTGCCGTCCTCGCGCAGCTACGAGTTGTGGCTGGTCGGACCGGGCGGCGCCCGCCCGGTGTGCATGCTCTCCGCGGGCCGCCACGGCACGACGGGCCCGGTCATCGCCTCCGGGCTGCGCCGGGGGGATCACCTGGTCCTGACCGCCGAGCCCGCGGGCGGTTCCAGCCGGCCCGACATGCCGATGATGCTGGACGTCCTCCTCTAGCACCCGACCGGCCAACGCGATCGGGCCACGCGATCGGGCAACGCGATCGGGCAACGCGATCGGGCAACGCGATCGGGCAACGCGATCGGGCAACGCGATCGGGCAACGCGATCGGGCAACGCGATCGGGCAACGCGATGCGCCAACGCGATCGGTCACGCCGCGTGTCCGCTCACGTCTGCGGCGGAAAATCAGTGCGGGGACATTACGGCGGAAGATCGTGCCATTCGGACTAACCGCCGGGCTCCGATCCTCAGCCTCCGCCCCAATCGGCTGATACCCCTGTATCGTGCTTTGTCGTGAGTGAATGGATCGGCTGGGTGGGCCGGCTCCGGCGGATGATCTACCACCGCATGGAGGAGCTGAGCTTCCGCACGGGCGCCGCCACCGTCGCCGGAGTACTCGCCGTCGCCGCGACGGCAATCCTGCTGACGCTCACCCAGGGTGGTCACCACGCCGGGCCGCGGCACGCCGAGGCGGGCCTGGCTCCCACTTCATTCGAGGCTACGCCGATTACAGCCTCATCGCCGTCCGCCACCCATCACTCCCACCGAAGTCGGCCGACGGCCGGGCCGGAAGTTCGCTACGTCCCCACGAAGACACCGACCGCCAGACCGCAGCCTGCGCCGTCCCCGAGCCACCCGTCCTCCCTGCGTACGTTCTGGACGAACCCGCCGGTGAAGCACAAGACGCCAAACCCGCCGCCCAGTGACCCCTTCCCGTGGCCTACCCCCACCTGGCCGTTTGGCCAGGGCGGCTGAGGCCGGAACTAGCCCGCTAAGACGGGCGTCACCTGGGTCGGCATGGCGATGTGCCGGCCGGCTTTCTCCGGGCGGGGGAGCGTCGTCTGCGCGCCGGCCAGCGCGGCCACGGCGGCGGCCGCCTCGGCCGGCATCGGGGTCACGTGGTCCTGGCTGACGTGCAGGAACATCAGCTCGCAGGTCGCGGCCAGCGCGCCTGCGCTGGTCATCTGGTGGAACACGTGCAGGCGCTTGGCGTCATGACCGAGCAGCTGGGTCCCGTAGGTCAGCGCGGCACCTCCCGCCACGCCGCTGATGAAGCACAGGTGGCTTTCTGCGGTGTAGATGCCGCTGCCGGTCCGGGCCTGGTACGCGGCGCCGAGGCCGACGTGGTCCAGGAACGCCTCGGTCGCCTCGGTGAACGCCAGGAAATAGTAGGCGTCCATCATGTGCCCGTTGTAGTCGATCCACTCGGGCGGCACGATCCGGCCGCCCGTGTCGAGCAGGCTCATTCAGGCCCGATGGAGGGGACGTCGGCGAGCAACTGGCGGGTGTAGGAGTGGCTCGGCTCCGTGAGGACCTGCGCGACCGGGCCGCGCTCGCAGATCTCCCCGGCGCTGATCACCGTCACGTCGTCCGCGATGCTGCGCACCAGCGGCAGGTTGTGCGTGATGAACAGCAGCGCGAGCCCGCGCTCGGCCTGCAGCCGCAGGAGGAGTTCGACGATGGCCGCCTGCACCGACACGTCGAGCGCCGAGGTGATCTCGTCGCAGACCAGCAGCTCAGGGTCGACCACCAGCGCGCGGGCCAGCGCGACCCGCTGCCGTTCCCCGCCGGACAGCTCGTCGGGGTAGCGCGCCGCGAAGGACTCGCGGAGCGCGACGGAGGTCAGCGCGTCCGCGACCCGCTGGTCGTGCTGCTTCCCCGGGAGCTTGGTGAAGTGGGCGAGCGGCTCCCCGATGATCTGGCCGATGGTCCGCCGCGGGTTGAGCGAGCCGTACGGATTCTGCGCGACGAACTGGATCTTGCGCAGCTGGTCCTGCGTCCTGCCGCGGACGCCGGGCGGGAGCTCCTTACCGCCGAACGTGATGGTCCCCGTCCAGTCCTTGTGGAGCCCGACGACGCACCGTGCCAGCGTGGTCTTGCCCGACCCCGAGGTGCCGACGATCGCGACCGACTTCCTGGCGCCCACGTCGAGGCTGACGTCCCGCAGCACCCGCTTGGTCGTGTAGGAGACCGACACGTCGCTGATGGTGAGCACCGGCTCCTGCGCCGGGAGGGCCGTGCGCTCCCGGGCCAGCAGGGCGGTGCCGGACAGCGCGATGATCTCCGTGGCGCGCACGCACCGGGCCGCGTGCCCGGTGTCGGACACGATGACTGGTTCGGGCTCACGCAGCTCGCATTCCGCGATCGCGAACTCGCAGCGCGGCCGGAAGGAGCAGCCGGCCGGGCGGTTGCCCGGGCGGGGCGGCGAACCGGCCATGCCCAGCAGCTGGTGGGACAGCTCCAGGGACGGGATGGCCCGCATGAGCCCGCGGGTGTAGGGGTGCGCCGGGCTGCCGAACAGCTCGCTGGCGGCGCCGATCTCGATCAGCCGGCCGGAGTACATGACCGCGACGTGGTCGGCGATCTCGGCCACCACGGCCAGGTCGTGGCTGATGTAGACGGCGGCCACCTGGTAGGTCCGGCACAGCCCGCGCACCGTGTCCAGGACGCGGCGCTGGGTGGTGACATCCAGGCCGGTCGTCGGCTCGTCCAGCACGATCAGCCGGGGCCGGCAGGCGAAGGCCATGGCCAGGGCCACGCGCTGCTGCTGGCCGCCGGAGAGCTGGTGCGGGTAGGAGGCGAGGATCGGCCCGGGGTCCTCCAGGCCGGCCTCGGCCATCACCTGCGTGAGCCGTTCGGCGTCGCCGCCGTGGATGGCGAAGACCTCGCGTAGCTGGGTGCCGACCTTCAGCACCGGGTTCAGCGCGCTGCCCGGGTCCTGCGGGACGTAGGCGACCGTCTTGCCGCGAAGTTTCTGCAGCTCGTGCTCTGACAGCGCGAGGATGTCCTGGCCGTCGATCAGCACCTGGCCGCCGCCGATCGCCAGGCCGCGCTTGACCAGGCCGAGGAGGGCGAGCGCGACCGTGGTCTTGCCCGAGCCTGACTCGCCCACCAGGCCGAGCACGTGCCCCGGCTGCACGGTGAACGACACCTGGTCGACGACATCGGCTTCAGGCCGCCGGCGCGACGGCGCCATGATGATCCGCAGGTTCTCGACCGCCAGCCGGGGCGTGCCCGGATCGGCCGGGAGCTGGGTCACCGGGATGTCTTCGGACGGTGCGGTCATGTCAGCTCACCTCCCTGGCCACCAGCGCGAGTTCCGCATCGGCTTCGGTGGCGCGGCCGCCGACGCCGAGCGAGGCCCGGGCCACGGAGTCGGTGAACGTGTTCACGCCGATGGTGAACAGCGCGATGAGGATGGCCGGCATGAGGACTCCCCACGGCTGGGCGATCAGGCCGACGCGGTTCTCGTTGATCATCAGGCCCCAGCTCGCCGCGGGCGGCTGCAGGCCGAACCCGAGGAAGCTGAGCCCCGCTATGACCAGCATGGAATAGGTGAGCCGCAGCCCGATCTCCACCATGAGGACCGAGGTCAGGTTGGGCAGCACGTCCTTGCGGATGATCCGCCGGCCGGGGATGCCGAGGATCTGCATGGCCTTGACGAAGTCCCGCTCGCTGATGTCCAGGGCGGCCGCGCGCGCCACCCGGGCGACCTGCGGCGCGTGCGAGATGGCCACGGCCAGCACGATCAGCCAGATCTTCGGGCCGAGGATGGACACCAGCAGCAGCGCGAAGACCAGCTGCGGGAAGGCCAGGATCACGTCGACCGCGCGCATGATCACGCTGTCCCAGGTGCCGCCGTAGTAGGCGGCCATGACGCCGAGCGCGGCCCCGACAGCCACGCCCAGCGCGGTCGCGACGGCCGCCATGGCCAGCAGTTGCCAGCCGCCGTTCAGGGTCCGGCTCAGCACGTCCCGGCCGAGGACATCACCGCCGAGCCACGCGGCGCTGGACGCCCGGGCGAACGGGCTCGTGACGAACTGGGTGGTCGAGTCCGGTGCGACGGCCGGGCCGATCACGGCCACGAGCACCACGAGCCCCGCGATCACCAGCCCGGTGGCGCCGCGCGGCGTGCGCACCGCGCGGCCGAGCACGACGATGGCCTCGGGTCTGCGGGCCATGAGCACCTCCCCTTCAGGATCTGGGCAGCCGCCGCCGCGGGCTCACGGCGAGCGAGATGACGTCGGTCAGGATGTTTACGGCGATATAGAACGCCGCCAGGACCAGCACGATGGCCTGGATCTGCGGGATGTCGCGGTCGGAGACCGCCGACACCAGGGCCTGGCCGAGTCCTGGGTAGTTGAACATGTACTCGACCACCACCACGCCGCCGGCCAGGTACAGGAAGCTCAGCCCGATCACCTGGATCGTCGGCGCGATGGCGTTCGGCAGCGCGTGCACGAACAGGATCCGCCACCGCGGCACGCCCTTGAGCTTGGCCATCTGCACGTAGTCGCTTTCCAGGGCGTCGACCATCGAGGCCCGCATCATCCGGAACACGTACGGCACGATCACGATGACCAGGGTCGCGACCGGCAGTACGAGTTCTCGGGGGTTCGACCACGGCGCGGTACCCGGCACGAACACCGAGACCGCGGGGAACCAGTGGACGACCACCGCCGCGAAGAAGATGACCAGGACCACCGCCACGACGAATTCCGGCAGCGCGGTGACGGCCAGCGAGACGACCGAAAGCACGTGGTCGAACACGCTGTCCCGGCGCGCCGCGGCGGCCACTCCGAGTCCCACGCCGATCGCCGTGCCGATCACGCCGGCCAGGACCACCAGGACCAGCGAGTTCAGGATCCGCCCGCCCACCAGGGTGCTCACCGGCTGCCCGTTGGCCAGCGACTTGCCGAAGTTGCCGTGCAGCACGCCGGTGAGCCAGGACCAGTACTGCTCGACCGCGGGCCGGTTCAGGCCCAGTTGCTGCTCGAGCGCGTGCAGGCGCTGCGGGGTCGCCGTGTTCAGCAGGACCGCGCTCGCGGCATTGCCCGGCAGCGTCTGCGTCGCGGCGAACACCAGGATCGACACCAGGATGAGCGTGATGACGCCGATCGGGATCCGCCTGACCAGCATGTCTCGCATCGGATGCGGCTTGCGGGGAGCGACCTCCCGCGCAGTTCCCGGGGTCGCCGTCGTCGTCACGAAAGCCACACCCCCTTGAAGTCGTAAGCGTTCAGCGACAACCCGATCTTGGACGGGGCCAGGCCGCCGACGTTGGCGCCGAACCCGTCGATGACCGGGGGGAAGAACGGGATGATGTAGCCGCCCTGGTCGTACTCGATCCGCTGCATCTCCTGCGCGATCTCGGTGCGGAGAGCCGGGTCGACGGTGGCGATGGCCTGCGCGTACAGCGAGTTGTACTGGGAGTTGTCCCAGTGGGTCTCGTTGAAAGGCGCGCTCGGCAGCGTGGCCAGCGACACCTGCGGCAGGTAGAAGTTGTAGAACCAGTAGTCCTGGGCGAACTGCCACTTCAGGTAGTTCGTGCCGTAGAACTCGTTGACGGTCACGTCGTCCACGCTCACCGAGACCCCCGCCTCCGACGCCTGCTGGGCGAAGACCTGCGCGGCCAGCACGGTGCCCTGCGCGATGTCGGAGGTGACCAGGCTGACGTGCAGGCCCTCGGCGCCGGCCGCCTTGAGCAGCGACTTGGCCTGGTCGATGTCCTGGTGCCGCTGCGGGAGGCTGTGGTCGTACTCCGGGGCCCAGATCCCGAACACGTCGTTGCCCAGCGTCCCGAAGCCGCCGAAGACCAGGTCGAGCATCTGCTGGCGGTCGACGAGCAGCCGCATGGCCTGGCGGACGCGCACGTCCTTGAACGTCCCGGTGTCCACCCGCATGGTGAACGGGTTCCAGCCGCCGCCGGCCGAGAGCAGGACGTTCTTGGATTCGCCCTGGACCTCGGAGATCACGTCGTCGCTCAGCAGGTTGACCACGTCGACCTGCCCGGCCAGCAGCGCGTTCACCTGGCTGGTCTGGTCGGCGTAGTCGGTGATGACGATCTCTTCCAGGTAGGGCGCGGTCTGCCAGTAGCCGTCGTACCTGACGAAGGTCGACTGGGTGCCCGGGCTGAAGCTCTTCACCTTGAACGGGCCGGTGCCGGCCGGCGCCGCCGGGTTGAAGCCGACCGGGATGATGTCCGAGTAGCCGGGGATGGCCAGGGCCTGGCCCAGGGTGGCGAACGGCGTGCTGCACGGGATCATCACCGTGTACGTGTCGAGCTTGGTCATGCCCTTGGCGTCGATGGAGGCCAGGCCGGCTGCGGCGGCCGCCGGGGCCTTCGGGTTGAGGATCTGCTGGAAGGTGTAGATGACGTCGTCGGCGGTCAGGGTCTTGCCGTTGTGGAAGGTGATGCCCTGCTTGACCCGGACCGTCCACTGTGTGGCCTTGGCGTTGGGCGTGAGCTCATCGGCCAGCACCAAGACCGGCTGCGCATCCGGGGTCAGGCCGACCAGCGGCTCGTAGAGGTTGTTGATCCTGGAGAAGTCGACGTTGGTGATGGCGTTGAGCGGGTCCAGCGTGTCGGCGGTCGACCCGCCGGTGAGGGCGGCCCGCAACTGGCCTCCGCTGCGCGGCCTACCCGCGGTCGAGGCGGTGAACGGCTTGATCGTGTTGCCGGTGCCGCAGGCGCTGAGCAGCCCGCCCGTTCCCACGGCCAGCGAGCCGGCCAGGCCGGCCTTGATGAAATCCCTGCGGCTGATGGTCATTGTCTGCTCCCGGCGTTGCGCGAAGCGGTGGGGCCGCTATGAATCCGGATGCCGCGGTATTCGTTCTGTTACGCCTCCGAAGGCGCAATGTTCATAATGCGAACACAATGTGCATGATGCGATTTAGGGTGATGGTAAAGACGGCCGGTGAGGTGTGTCAAGGATCACATCAGCCGACGGCGGTGGCGGCCGGTGCCGGTTCTCCGGCCAGCTCCGCCCCCACGCCCAGGCGCGGTGCGTACCGCTCCACCAGGACCAGCAGATCCGCAAGAAACTCGTCGCGCGTCCGTTCCAGCTCGGCGATCGAGCGGCCGTCCGCCTCGCGCAGGCAGCCCTCGATCATCGCGTCCCGAAGCTCCTGGGTGAGCGGCGGGGCCTGCAGCCGCGTCCAAGGTTCCTCCAGCGCGGCCCCGAAATGGTCCAGCATGTGCGCCATCCCGCCGGCGCCGCCGGCCAGGTGGAAGGTCAGGCACGGCCCCATCAGCGCCCAGCGCAGTCCTGGGCCGAACGCGATCGAGGCGTCGATCTCCTCCACGGTGGCCTCACCCGCCGAGACCATGTGCAGCGCCTCGCGCCACATCGCTTCCTGCAGCCGGTTCCCGACGAACCCGGGCAGTTCCCGGCTCAGCCGCAGCGGGTGCTTGCCCGTGCTCGCGTAGAAACCGGCCAGCCAGTCCACGGCGGCGGGATCGGTCCGCTCGCCGCCCACCACCTCGACCACCGGGATCAGGTACGGCGGGTTGAACGGGTGACCGACGACGCACCGCTCCGGATGCTCGCAGTCGGCCTGCAGCATCGTCATCGCGAACCCCGACGTGCTGGAGGCGATGACCACCCCAGGCCGGGCGGCGCGATCCGCGTCGGCCAGCACCCGGCGCTTGACCAGCGCGTTCTCCGGCGCGTTCTCCTGGATCACGTCGGCATCGGCGACCGCCGCGGCCAGGCTGTCGTGGCAGGTGAGCCGGTCCGGGCTGGCCCCGTCGCGCAGTCCCAGCCGGGTGAGCAGCGGCCAGGTCGACTCGACCATGCGGAGCAGGTCCCCCCGCGCGCCCGGGGCGGGGTCGTAGACGTCCACGTCGAAGCCCGTCCGCAGGAAGTGCAGGGTCCACCCGCCGCCGATCACCCCGGCCCCGACGATCCCCACCCGGCGCGCCTGCTCCGGCTCCAGTTGCATAGCGGTCACCCCCCCGGAAAGCTAGTTCAGAAGCCCACGTGGTCCAGGCCCTTGAGGCCCAGGATCTCCCTGGCCTCGGCGGGCGTCGCGATCTCCAGTGACAGCGCCTCGAGGATGCCCCTGATCTTGGTCACCTGGCTGGCGTTGGACGGGGCGAGCTGGCCCTTGCCGAGGTACAGGCTGTCCTCGAGGCCAACGCGGACGTGCGAGCCCATGATCGCCGCGGCGGTGACGATGCCTAGCTGGTAGCGGCCCGCCCCCAGCGTCGACCACTGGTACGCGTCGCCGAGCAGCCGGTCGGCGGTCCGCTTCATGTGCACGATGTGGTCGACGTCGGGGCCCGTGCCGCCCATCGTCCCGAAGATGGTCTGCACGAACACCGGCGGCTGGACCAGGCCCTGGTCCAGGTAGTAGGCGAGCGTGTACAGGTGCGAGGTGTCGTAGGCCTCGGCCTCGAACCGGGTTCCCGTCTGCGGGCCGACCACCTTGAGCATGTACTCGATGTCCGCGTACGTGGAGACGAACGGCTCGGCGCGGGTGGACTCCAGGTACGGCTCCTCCCACTGATACCGAAATTGGCCCTGGTACCGGCCGATCATCGGGAAGCTGCCGTAGTTCATCGTGCCCAGGTTCAGCGTGCACAGCTCCGGCTGCAGGTCGATCACGGGCTGCAGGCGCTCCTGGACGCTCATCCCGGTGCCGCCTCCGGTGGAGAAGCTCAGTATCACGTCGCTGCGCGCCTTGATCCCCTTCCCGTACTCGGCGAAGATCGCCGGGTCGGGGGAGGGGCTGCCGTCCTCCGGGTTCCTGGCGTGCAGGTGGAGCACGGCCGCGCCGGCTTCGGCGGCGGCCACACCCTGGTCGACGATGTCGCTGACCGTATACGGCAGGTACGGCGACATCGACGGAGTGTGCCCGGACCCGGTGAGCGCGCAGGTGATGATGACCTTGCCTGCCATCGTGGCACCTCCAGGTGTTCACGATACGAACGTTTTGTTGTTAATGTGCAGCGTATCTGCCCTGATTACCGCCGGTCAAGGGACGAAAGGGCGCGGTCAGTCCAGCAGGTCGCGGATCTCCCCGGCGGTCTGGACCGCCTCCCGGCCGATCTCGCGCAGCCGCCGTGCCGAGTTCATCGCCGCCGGGCCCCAGACGTTGACGACCGCGATCGGCGAGCGCACGGAGTTGAGCACGGCGGCCGACGAGCCGGATGAGAACTCCTCGTACTCCCGGTCGCACATCGCGAACCCGGTCCTGCGGGCTTCGGCGAGCTCACGTTCCAGCTCTTCCCGGTCGGTGACGGTGTGCTCGGTGTAGCGCGGGAGCTCGGCGGGCAGGATGGCGTCCCGCTCATCTCGGCCCATCCAGGCCAGGAACGCCTTGCCGCCCGACGTCGCGTGCAGCGGCAGCGGCTTGGCCAGCCAGTTCGGCGCCATCATGTTCGGCGGCTCGACCTGGTCGACGTAGACGAGGTTGAACCGCCTGGCCACGGCGAGGGTGGCTATCTCGCCCGTCCGCAGGCACAGGTCGGTCAGCAGCGGCCGGACCCGGCGGATGAGCGCGTCGTCGGTCACCGCCGACGCCACCACGGTGGCGGCGTAGCCCACCGTGTACCGCTGGGTGACCGAATCGCGGTCGACCAGCCCGTGGTGCTCAAGGGTCCGCAGCAGCCGCCAGGCGGTGGCCCGGTTGATCCCGCAGCGGCGGGCGAGCTCGAGCACGGTCGGCGGCGTCGAACTCGCGGCGACGGCCTTCAGCAGCACCATGGCCCGGTCGACCGCCTGGATGCGCTGCACGCCATCGGCCGCCGGACCAGGCACTTCGGCGTTGCTCGCCACTGGGCGTGACATAAGGTGCAGCATAGCCACGATCCGTCCCGCCGCAGACGGGCGCTCTCATGACTTACGGATTGCTCTCCGCCCTGTGCTGGGGGATCTCCACCCTGCTGGCCGCCGTGGCCGCGCGGCGCATCGGCGCCCTGCGCACGGTCGTGATCGGCGAGACGGCTGCGCTGGTCAGCTACGTGCTGGTCTTCTTTCTAGGCCATTTTTCCCTGAACGGCGTTGGTGACTCCGCCTGGCTGCTCATCCTGGCCGGGGTGATCGGCGTCGCCGGCTACCTGGCCCTGTACCGCGGCCTGGAATCCGGTCACGTCGGCCTGGTCAGCGCCATCTCCGCGTGTTACGGCGGGGTCATCGCCCTGCTCTCCGTCGTGCTGCTCCACGAGCGCCTGAAGGCGGCAGCCGTCGCCGGGATCGTGGCCACCGTCGCGGGCGTCATGCTCGCCGTACTGCGCCGCCAGACCGCACCGGAGGGGGACGGTTCGGGCGCCCGGGTGAAGGCGCCGGCCATCGGCGCGGCGTTCGGAATGGCTGCCGCGCTGTGCTACGGCGTCGGCGGCTTCATGATCGGCCGGTACACGCGGGATCTGGGGTGGCTGGTCCCCGTCGTGGTCGCCCGGTGCGGCGCCATGGTCCTGCTGCTCGGGCTGCTCGCAACCCCGCTGCGCGGCCCGGCCGGAGCCAGGCTGACCTGGGGCCTCGGCTGGGCCGTGGCGGCGGGCCTGGTCGACGCGGCCGGGCTGGTCTGCTTCGCCCGCGGCGATCAGGTCGGGCTAGTCGCGGTGACCGCCGCCGTCTCGAGCGCGTACCCGCTCATCCCGCTCATCGGCGGCCTGCTGTTCTTCCGCGAGCGCCTCAGGCCCCAGCAGTTCGGCGGCGCGGCCCTGATCCTGGCCGGCCTGATCCTGCTCGGCCTCGGCTCCTAGCCTCCGCCGGGCGGCTAACCCATCGGGTAGCGCCGGAAGCCGACGGCGTAGTCGCACCCGGCACCGAGGCCGATGTAACCGGCCATGTTCCGCAGGAACTCGTCGGGGTCAAAGTCGCCGCCCAGGCCCTCGAGGTAGGCGCGGTGCTCGCGCAGCGACGCGATGCCCGCGTCGATGGTGTCGGTGACGTCGACGAAGTAGTTCGGCTCGCCGACCGAGGCCACGTACGCGTCCTTGATGCCGGGGCAGGGCGGCCCGGCCTCGGGGAAGACCCAGCCGTTGGTGGCGTCCCGGCAGGCGTCGAGCACGGCGAGCCCGACGGCGCGATGGTCGGCGTGGTTGACCGGCCCCTCCTCGCCCCAGGTCAGGTCGAAGCTCATCGTGATCACGACCTCGGGCTGCAGCCTGCGGAACGCGGCGGCCAGATCGCGCCGCAGCGGCACCCCGTACTCCACGAGCCCGTCGGGATGGTCGAGGAACACCACCGTGTCCACGCCCACGACCCTCGCGCTGCGCAGTTCCTCCTCCATCCGCAGCGGCCCGGTCTGGTCGGGGGACATGCCCGCGATGCCCGCCTCCCCCTTGGTGGCGAGCACGTAGTCGACCTTCTTCCCCTGCCCGGTCCAGCGGGCCACGGCGGAGGCGACGCCGTATTCCAGATCGTCGGGGTGAGCGACCACCGCGACGGCCCGTTCCCAGTCCTCCGGCATCGGCTTCATCAGGCCCAGCCCTCCTAGATCCCCAGCAAGCAGGCGGCCGGGCCAGGCTATCTCACTGGCTGGCGGGCTTCTCCCAGACCGAGACGTGCTGACGGCTTTCGCTGGTGAAGGGTTCCCGGTTCCACCCGTCCCAGCGCGTCCGCAACCGTAGTCCGGCGAGCCGGGCCATCAGGTCGAGTTCGGCCGGCCATACGTACCGGAAGGGAATGGAGAAGTACTCGCCGCGGCCTTCGTCCACCCTGAAGTAGTTCGAGGTCATCGCCTGGGTGGCCACGTCGTAGACGTCGTACGCACAGCCCGTCGGGCCGAACTCCCACATCACGGCGGTCTCGCCGGGCGGCAGCCTGCGCAGATCGGGGATCCCGACCTCGACGACGAAGCAGCCGCCCGGCTCCAGGTGGGCGGCGACGTTGCCGAAGCAGGCCACCTGCGCGTCCTGCGTCGTCAGGTTCATGATCGTGTTGAAGACCAGGTAGGCGAGGCGGAACGTCCCCGCTACCCGCGTCGTCTCGAAATCGCCGATCGTCACGCCGATCGCGTCGCCGCCCGGCTTGGCGCGCAGCCGGGCCACCATCGCCCCGGACAGGTCGATGCCATGGACCGGGACGCCCAGGCGGGCCAGCGGCAGCGCGACGCGACCCGTCCCGATGCCTAGCTCCAGGGCCCGGCCGCCGCGGGCCAGTTCCGCCAGGACGCCGGCCGTCTCGTCAAGTACGTCCGGCTCGAATCTATCCCCGCACGATTCGTCGTACCCCGCCGCGACGCTTTCGCCGAAGTACCCGTCCTCATCATCCACGGCCCGGACGGTACCCCGGAAACGCCCGCGGCGCACGCCGTTTTCTTTCGAAGGCAAAATCGAACGGAAAGAAACCACGCCGTGAATTACCGGTGCCGGTGCCCGCTAAAGGCGCACGGAAAAGCGGCGGTGGAGACGCTACGGAGCATTGATGACACGCCGTGTGACCTGGACATCTGTTGCGTGACGGCATCAAAGGGGGAGCATTAGCGCTGTGCAGACAATCCTGGAAAGGAAGGCCACGCCAATGCTCCCGGAGCCGACCATACCAAAGCCGCCGGCTACCGCACCGGCTCTGCCGCAGCAGCTGGTGATGACCCCGCTGTTCTGCGTGCCGGACAGCGATGAATCCGACGTGGCCCCGCCACCCGGGCGCCGGTCCGACCGTCCAAGCGGCCCAAGGGGCCGGCGCAGCGACTCGCGTGCCCCCGCGGGCCGGGCGGTCCGCGGCGGCCTGGCCCCGGAGACCGGACCGCGCAAGGATCCGGTGGATCTGCTGGCCGTCACCGCGCAGCGGCTCAGGAAGGCGCTGGCCCGCAGCTTCCTGCGCTACGGCCTCGCCGGGGACCTGGAGGCCGCCGTTCACGCCGCCATGAACGTCGTCGAGCCGGTGCTGGAGGCCAGGGACACCGAGATCCTGCGCCTGCGCAGGCTGGTCTCGCCGCGGCTCTCCCGCAGGTAACCGGGACTCCGCCAGGTGCATCCGGATGACCGACTCGATGTCCGGGTCGGGAGTTAGGCCCAGCCGCGACGCCCGGTCGGCCCGGATCCTGGCGGGCCAGGTCGCGAACATCCGCGAAACCACCGGGTCGGGGACCCAGTCGATCAGCGAGCTGACCTCCGGCCCGGCGATCCGCTCCAGCGCGGCGGCCATCTCCGCCACGGATACGGTGAGCGCGGGCATGGTCACCGCGGTCCGGCCGCCCCAGGCCTGGCCCGGCGACGTGGCGGCGCGCAGCAGCGCGGCCACGGCCTTGGCCGGCGAGGCGAGTGCCAC
>JBOHCK010000085.1:0-20878 GCA_050698755.1 Streptosporangiaceae bacterium
CCGATGCAGTAGTGGGTGTGGCCGACGGTGGTCACCCAGTCGCGGAAGGCCTCGTTCATGGCGTCCTTGAGCGTCCGCGTCCCGGCGGAGACCGCGATGACCTCGGCGCCGAGCATCCGCATGCGGGACACGTTCAGCGCCTGCCGGTGGGTGTCCTCCTCGCCCATGTAGACGGCGCAGTCCAGGCCGAGCAGGGCGGCCGCGGTGGCCGTGGCCACGCCGTGCTGGCCCGCGCCCGTTTCCGCGATGACCCGCGTCTTGCCCATCCGCCTGGCCAGCAGCACCTGGCCGAGCACGTTGTTGATCTTGTGCGACCCGGTGTGCGCGAGGTCCTCGCGCTTGAGCAGGACCGTGCACCCGCCGGCCTGCTCGCCGAACCGGTTGGCCCTGGTGAGCAGCGTCGGGCGGGCCGCGTAGCTCTGTAGCAGCCCGCCGAGCTCGACCTGGAACGCCGGGTCGGTGCGAGCCTGCTTGTAGGCGGCGTCCAGCTCGTCCAGGGCCGCCATGAGCGCTTCCGGGGCGAACCGCCCGCCGTACGCGATGCCCTCCACCGTGAAATGCCCGAGCGTATCGGGGACGGGGGCGATGTCGGGTTCGGCGGGCTCCGGGGCGGTGGGGCTGCGGGTCATCCCCGCTCACCGCGGAGCGCGGGGTGCGAGCCCGCGGTCACCAGGTCGGCCACGGCCAGGCGCGGGTCCTTCTCGCTGACCAGGCTCTCGCCGACCAGCACCGCGTCGGCCCCGCACGAGGCGTAGGCCAGCAGGTCTCGCGGTCCGCGGACGCCGGACTCGGCGATCTTGATGATCCCTTCCGGGATCTTTCCTGCTACGCGCCCGAAGATCCCCCGGTCCACCTTGAGCGTGGCCAGGTTGCGCGCGTTGACGCCGATGACGGTGGCTCCGGCATCGATCGCGCGGTCGAGTTCGGGCTCGGCGTGGACTTCGACCAGCGGCAGCAGGCCGATCGAGACGGCCCGCTCGACCAGCGAGACCAGCGCGCTCTGCTCCAGCGCCGCGACGATCAGCAGCACGACGTCGGCGCCGCGGGCGCGGGCCTCCCAGAGCTGGTAGGAGCTGATCACGAAGTCCTTGCGCAGCACGGGCACCTGCACCGCCCGGCGCACCGCGTCCAGGTCCTCCAGCGACCCGCCGAAGAAACGCGGCTCGGTCAGCACGCTGATGATCTTCGCTCCGCCGGCTTCGTAGTCCGCGGCCAGCGCGGCCGGATCAGTGATCGCGGCCAGCTTGCCGCGGGACGGGCTAGCCCGCTTCACCTCGGCGATCACGCTGACGCCCTCGGCCTTGAGCGCGGCCATCGCATCACGCGGTGACGGCGCGCGCCGTGCCATCTCCTTCAGCTGGTCAAGAGAGACATGCCGCTGCCGGTCGGCGAGATCGGCACGCACGCCGTCAAGAATCTCGTCGAGCACACTCACGCGGTTCGTTCGTCTCCTCACATCGACACTGTTGCACCGCCGATGGTAGCCCGGCCGCCTCTGGGTACCGGCTACTGCCCCCCTGAAATCGGTTGCGACGCGGATCCGCTGCAGGTCTGGAGGTCACTGGTCAAGGACGTAGCCCACGCCGCGGATCGTCCTGATCGCCAAGGTCTTCTTGCCCGGCCCGAGCTTGGCCCTGAGCTGGACGATGAGCACGTCGGCGGCCCGGTCACCCGTGCCGTGGCGGCCGGCCGCCGCCAGCAACTGCCGGCGGGACAGGACCCGGCCGGGGTGGTCCGCGAGGGCCGCGAGCACCGCGAACTCGGTCGCGGTCAGTGGTACGCGGTGACCGCCGGCTACCGCGGACCGGGTCGGCGTATCGAGCCGCCAGCCGCCGGCGTTCCGGACGACGGGTGCCTGTGCGGCGGACCGGAGGGGCGCCTGTCCGGGCTGGGCCTGCTGGCCGGCCTCCGCCTGGGCCTGCTGGCCGGCCTCCGCCTGGGCCTTCGCCTGGGCTCCCGCCTGGGCCAGGACGTCGCGGACCATCGTCGCGAGCTGCCGGGGACTGAACGGCCGGGCCAGCCATCGGCTCTGGCCGCGGACGGCCAGGCCGCGGGGCCGCGGGCCGCCTGAGCCTGCGACCAGGAAGATGACCGGGGTCCTGAGGGCGCGGCGGATCCGCCGGGGATCCAGGCTGGGCATGGTGAGGTCGATCACCGCGGCGGCGTCGGGGCCGCCGGTCAGTTCGGCCAGCGTCAGCTCGGGGCTGGTCACCAGCCTGACGTTCAGCCCGTCCCGGCGCAGGTAGCGCACCGACATCTCGGCGACCTCGGGCTCGTGTTCGGCCAGCAGGACCGAGGCGCGCCCGGCGTCAGCCGGGGGTCCGGTCACGGTCACCGGCCAGGTCCTGGCGGTCCGCTTCCCCGTCGAGCGTCGGGTCGACGTCCCGGCTCAGCGACTCCCAGATGGTCGCGCTGCTCGCCCGGGGGGACGACCCCCCGGAATCCCCCGATCTTGGGGAGACTGCCCGTCCCCCCAAACCCTCCTGGCCCCCCTTGGGACGGTCGAACCGGGCCGACATCACCGGCCAGCGCGGGCCGCGCCACGCGGTGGCCAGGCCCGTCAGCACGATCACCACCCCGCCGCAGACCGCGGCCGCCCGCCAGGGCGTGCCCGTCATGGCCGCGTGGCCAGCCGCGCCCGCGATGATCAGCACGTGCGCGGTTCCGCCCGAGGTGGTGCCGCTGGTGGTCGATCCGCCCGGCGCGCCGGACGCGGCCTGCGCCCGGGCCGCCGCGAGCACGGCCGAGGCGTGGATGGGGACGACCGCGGCAACCATCGCCCCCGCGCCGAGGGCCGCGAGCACGACCCCGGCGACGCGCCTGGCCCACGACCTGGTGGCGATGACCGCCGCCAGGCAGGCCAGCGCCGCGAGCGCGAGCGCGCTCGCCAGCGGGACAAGCTGCTGACCGGAGACGGAGATGTCCTGCGCCGGCAGCGGGTGCGGAGCAGTGAAGACCGCGTGCGCCCAGGCCTGCCGCAGGGCCAGGACGACGAGCCCGGCTCCTGCTACGCAGGCCACGAGGGCCAGACCGAACTGGCGCGCTTGGCTCATCGGACTGTGGCCCGCTCCCCGGGGCTCCCCTGGACGGCGTTCAGTACATCAGCGTCGAAGCAGGTGCGGTCGCCGGTGTGGCAGGCCGCGCCGACCTGGTCCACCTTGACCAGGAGGGCGTCGCCGTCGCAGTCCAGCGCGACCGATTTGACCCATTGCTGGTGCCCGGACGTCTCGCCCTTGACCCAGTACTCCTGGCGGCTGCGTGACCAGTAGGTACACCGGCCCGTGGTGAGGGTGCGATGCAGGGCCTCGTCGTCCATCCAGCCGAGCATCAGCACCTCGCCGGTGTCGTACTGCTGGGCGATCGCCGCGATCAGGCCGGACGGATCCCGCTTCAGCCGCGCGGCGATGGCCGGATCAAGCATCGCTGCCTCATTTCGTCGTGACTTCAGTCAGGGTAGCAACGGCGCCTACCATCAGCAGGTGAGCTACTCCCGAGAAGAGCGCCTCGCGCTGTGCGCGCTGATGGAGAAGACCGGCCCGGACGCGCCGACGCTGTGCGAAGGGTGGACCACCGGCGACCTCGCGGCCCACCTGGTGCTGCGCGAGCGCAGGCCCGACGCCGCGGCCGGGGTCCTGGGCGGCCCGGTGGCCGCGTACACGGCCCGGGTCCAGCGGAGGATCCGGACCAGGATCCCGTTTGCCGACCTGGTGCGGATGATCCGGTCGGGGCCGCCGCCGTTCTCGTTCATGGCGATCCCGGGCATGGACGAGCGGACCAACCTGGTGGAGTTCTTCGTGCACCACGAGGACGTGCGGCGCGGCGCGCCAGGCTGGGAGCCCAGGCCGATCAGCGACGGGGAATCTGATCTGCTGTGGCAGCGGCTGCGGCTGGCCAAGTTCATGCTCCGCCGGGCCCCGGTCGGGGTGGAACTGGCCCGTGAGGATGCGGGAACGGACGGCCAGGCCTACCGGATCACGGCCAAGAACGCCACCCCCGTGGTCACGGTCATCGGCAGCCCGGCCGAGCTCACCATGTGGGTGATGGGCCGCAAGGGCGCGGCGAGCGTCCGGTTCGACGGGACGGACGCAGCGGTGCAGAAGCTCACCGGGGCCAGCACGCGGTAGGGGGCCCTCGCCCGGCCCCGCAGGAGGCCGAGCGGGCTAGCGGCCCATCTCGCGCTTGAGCCTGGCCAGCTCGTCGTCAACGTCCTGCGTGCCCTGCCTGCTGGGCTGGGGGGTGACGGGCTCGATGTCGGCCCGCGGCAGCGGCCTGCTGTACTCGCTGTAGTCGGGCTCGCGGACCTGCTTTTCCTCTCGCTTGCGCGAGACCTGCTTGCGGGAGCGCGACATCTTGACGGCGACGACGATCGCGCCGACCACGGCCGCGGCGATCACCAGTTCGAGCACGGCGTGAATGACGAACCCGATGATCCAGCCGCCGACCAGGAACGCGATGAGTATGCCGACCCCGATGGCGGCGACCTTGAACCAGTTCATCTTGCCGCATCCTCCCTCGAGAAGGACCCCCGAGCACTGGCACCGAAGAGATGCCCTACTGGCGAGGTTACCCGTCCCGCCGGGGACAAGGAACGGGCCGGGTGAATACTCTAGGGCCATGCACGCACTCGGCATTGACATCGGCGGCACCGGCATCAAGGCCGCGCCCGTCGACGTGGCCACCGGCAAGCTGCTCGCCGACCGGCAGAAGATCGAGACGCCCCGCCCGGCGCTGCCGGACGCGGTGGCGGGCGTGGTGAAGGAGCTCACCACCTCGTTCAACTGGTCCGGCCCGGTGGGCATCACCTTCCCCGGCGTGGTCACCAGCGGCGTGACCAGGACCGCGGCCAACCTCGACAGGTCCTGGATCGGCGCGGATGCGGCCTCGCTGTTCGCCAAGGTCATCGGGAACCCGGCCGGGGTCCTGAACGACGCCGACGCCGCGGGCGTCGCGGAGATGACGTTCGGCGCCGGGGTCGGCGAGCGGGGCACGGCGCTGATGCTGACGTTCGGCACGGGTATCGGCAGCGCGCTGTTCGCCGGGGGCGTGCTGGTGCCCAACACGGAGTTCGGGCACATCGAGATCCGCGGCCGTGACGCGGAGTCGCGGGCCTCCGAGCACGCCAAGGAGCTGGGCGACCTGAGCTGGGGTAAGTGGGCGGGACGCGTCGAGGAGTACCTCGAGCACATGGAGGCGCTGCTCGCGCCGGACCTGATCATCGTCGGCGGCGGAATCAGCAAGATGTCGGACAAGTGGGTGCCGCGGCTGACCGGCATCCGGGCCCGCATCGTGCCCGCGGCGATGCTCAACGACGCTGGCATCGTCGGCGCCGCGATGGCCGCGGTCGATCCGGGGCTCTTGCGGGGAACCGTCACCCGGGGCTAACACCGCTCAGCGGACCGGGTGGCCCGCGGTGCGCAGGGCGTCCTTGACCTGGGCGATGCGCAGCGTGCCGAAGTGAAAGACGCTGGCGGCCAGGACCGCGTCCGCTCCGGCGTCGACGGCGGGCGCGAAGTGCGCGAGGTCGCCGGCGCCGCCGCTGGCGATCACGGGAACGGTGACCACGGCGCGCACGGCCCGGATCAGCTCCAGGTCGAACCCCGTGGTGGTGCCGTCGGCGTCCATCGAGTTCAGCAGGATCTCGCCCGCACCGAGCCGGGTCGCCCGGCCGGCCCACTCCACCGCGTCCATCTCGGTGCCGACTCGCCCGCCGTGCGTGGTCACCTCGAAACCGCTCGGCGTCAGCCCTGGCTCGGCGCGGCGCGCGTCCACCGACAGCACCACGCACTGCGATCCGAAGCGCTCCGCCACCTCGGCGAGCAACTGCGGCCTGGCGATCGCGGCGGTGTTGAGCGAGATCTTGTCGGCCCCGGCCCGGAGCAAGCGGTCCGCGTCCGCAACGCTACGGATGCCCCCGCCCACCGTCAGCGGGATGAACACCTGCTCGGCCGTGCGCCGGACCACGTCGTCCATGGTCTGGCGCCCGTCGCTGGACGCCGTGATGTCGAGGAAGGTCAGCTCGTCGGCACCCTCGGCGTCGTAGCTCGCGGCCAGCTCGACCGGATCCCCCGCATCCCGTAGCTCGCGGAAGTTCACCCCTTTGACCACCCGGCCGCCGTCCACGTCCAGACAAGGGATGACCCGCACCGCGACCGTCATGGCGCGGCCTCGCGACTCGCTCCCACCATGCTCTACTTCATCTCCAGTCACATTGCGTACCAGGCGGAAACCAATGGTTGTGACAACGTAATGACCCTTTTGGGTAGGTTGCCACATTCATTGAGTCGTCTGGTGGGTTATTGAGTCGTCTGGGCGGTTGCGGCGACTTCGGCGAGGGCTTCGGGCAGGGTGAAGGCGCCCTCGTACAGGGCGGTGCCGATGATCGCGCCCTCCACGCCGACCGGGACGAGCGAGGCCAGCGCGCGCAGGTCGGCCAGGCTGGACACTCCTCCGCTGGCCACCACCGGCGCCTGCGTGCGCCCGCACACGTCGCGCAGCAGGGCCAGGTTGGGACCGCGCAGCGTGCCATCCTTGAGCACGTCGGTCACCACGTACCTGGCGCACCCCTCGGCGTTCAGCCGGTCCAGCGTCTCGTACAGGTCCCCGCCCTCGGCGGTCCAGCCGCGCGCGGCCAGCCGGGTGCCCCGGACGTCCAGGCCGACGGCCACGCGGTCCCCGTACCGGCCGATGACCGAACGCACCCACTGCGGGTTCTCCAGCGCCGCCGTGCCGATGTTGACCCGGGCGCAGCCTGTGCCGAGCGCGCGGGACAGCGATTTGTCGTCCCGGATGCCGCCGGACATCTCGACCGCCACGTCGACCCGGCGGACCACCTCCGCCAGCAGGCCGGCGTTCGACCCGCGCCCGAACGCCGCGTCCAGGTCCACGAGGTGGATCCACGACGCCCCGGCCCGCTGCCAGCCGAGGGCGGCCTCGATCGGGTCGCCGTACTCGCGCCCGCTGCCGGCCACGCCCTGGACCAGCCGGACCGCCTGCCCGTCCGTGACGTCCACGGCCGGCAGCAACTCCAGCGCGGTCACAGCGTCGCCAGCCAGTTGGCCAGCAGGACGGCGCCCGCGTCGCCGGACTTCTCCGGGTGGAACTGGGTCGCGGAGAGGGCGCCGTGCTCGACGGCGGCGGCGAACTGCTCACCGTGTTCGGCCCACGAGATGAGCGCGCCGGCGGCGGCCAGGTCGCCCGCCCCGGCCCCCCGCAACGCGTAGGAGTGCACGAAGTAGAACCGCGTGCCGTCGCCGATCCCGGCGAATAGCGCCGATCCCTGGGCCGCGGACACGGTGTTCCAGCCCATGTGCGGGAGCACGCCGGCGTCCAGCCGCTCGACCGTGCCTGGCCAGGCCGCGCAGCCCTCCGTCCACGCCCCGTGCTCCACCCCGGCGGAAAACAGCGCCTGCATGCCCACGCAGATGCCGAGCACCGGGCGCCCGAGCTCGGCGCGCCGCGCGATCAGCTTGTCGCCGCCCACCGCCCGCAGCCCGGCCATGCAGGCCGCGAACGCGCCCACCCCAGGCACGGCCAGCCCGTCGCACTCAAGCGCGGCGTCGGCATCGGCGGTCACCTGGACGTCGGCTCCCACCCGCTCGAGCGCGCGCTGCGCCGAGCGCAGGTTCCCCGACCCGTAGTCCAGCACAGTCACCTTCTTCCCCGCTCGCAGCGCTTTCCCCGCTCGCCTCCGGGGCGCTTTAAGGTGCCGCCTTCCCTCGTCGCTCGTTCGTCGCTCCTCAGTCCAGGCGGCACCGCGCCCCTTTGGCTCGCGGGGCCCGCTCACAGCACGCCCTTGGTGCTCGGGATGCCGGGCGCCCGGGGGTCCGGCGCGGCGGCGGCGCGCAGCGCCCGGGCTACCGCCTTGAACTGGGCCTCCACGATGTGGTGCGGGTTCCGGCCCTCGAAGACGTTTACGTGCAGGCAGATCCCTGCGGAGGTCGCCAGCGACTCGAAGAAGTGCCTGGTCAGCGTGGTGTCGTAGCTGCCGATCAGCGGCGCCATCCCGGACGGCTCGTGGTGCACCACGTAGGGGCGCCCCGACAGGTCCACCGCCACTTGGACCAGCGTCTCGTCCAGCGGGACCAGCGCGTCGCCGAACCGCGTGATGCCCGCCTTGTCGCCGAGCGCCTCGCGCAGCGCCTGGCCGAGGGCGATGGCCGTGTCCTCCACCGTGTGGTGAGCGTCGATCTCGGTGTCGCCCTCGGCGCGGACCGTCAGGTCCAGGCAGCCGTGCTTGCCGAGCTGAGCGAGCATGTGATCGAAGAAGGGGACCCCCGTGCCGACCTCGACCTTCCCGGTGCCGTCGAGGTCCAGCTCGACGAGGATCTGCGTCTCGCGGGTGACCCGCTCCACCCGCGCCGTTCGGTTCGTCACGACCCTCCCTCGCGCAGTACCGCCTTTAGCGCCGACCGGAACGCCGCCATCTCCTCCGGCGTCCCGACCGAGACGCGCAGCCAGCGCGGCGGGCCGACCTCGCGGATCAGCACGCCGCGGTCCACCAGTTCCTGCCACACCCGGTGCCGGGACTCGAACTCGCCGAACAGGACGAAGTTCGCGTCCGAGTCGGCGACTCTCAGCCCGCGCTGCCTGAGCCAGGCGACCAGCGCGTCGCGTTCGGCGCGCAGCGCGGCCACGGTGGCCAGCGGCTCGGCGGCGTGGGCGAGCGCGGCCCTGGCCACGGCCTGGGTGACGGCGGACAGGTGGTAAGGCAGCCGCACGAGCAGCAGCTTCTCGATGACCTCGGGGGCGCCGGCCAGGTAGCCGAGCCTGGTGCCGGCCATGGCGAAGGCCTTGGACATCGTGCGGCAGACCACGAGGTGCGGGTAGCGGGGCAGCAGGCCGAGCGCGCTCGGCGACCCCTCGCGGGCGAATTCCGCGTAGGCCTCGTCCACCACCACCAGGCCGGGCGCCGCGTCGCAGATGGCCTCCATCACGCTCGGTGCGGCGGAGGTGCCCGTCGGGTTGTTCGGCGAGGTGAGGAAGACCACGCTGGGCCGCACGTCGCGGACCGCGCGGGCGGCGCGGTCCGGATCCAGGCCGAAGTCCTCGTCGCGGTCCGCCGCCACCCATTCGGTGCACGTCACCGTGGCGATCAGCGGGTGCATCGAGTAGCTCGGCTCGAACCCGAGCGCCCTCCGCCCCGGGCCGCCGAAGGCCTGCAGGAGCTGCTGGATGATCTCGTTCGACCCGTTGGCCGCCCACAGGTGGCGGGCGGTCAGCCCGTGCCCGAGGTAGTCGGCCAGATCCTTGCGCAGCTCCACGGCGTCTCGGTCCGGGTAGCGGTTCAGCGTCGCGGCCGCCTGCGCCACCGCGTCCGCGATGGCCCGCTGCAGGCGCGGGCTCGGCGGGTAGGGATTCTCGTTGGTGTTCAGCCGCGTAGGCACGTCGATCTGCGGCGCGCCGTACGGATGCAGGTCGGCCAGGTCATCCCGAACGAGCGGTGGTGACGCGCCGTTCATGACACCTCCCCGGTGTCTCGCGGCACGCGGACTCGCACCGCCGCCACGTGCGCGGCCAGGTCTTCCGCGCCGCCGAGCGCGTCGATCAGCGGCGCCGTATCGGCCAGCGCCTGGCGGTCGCACTCGATGACGTTGACCAGCCGCAGGAACGGGAAGACGGACAGGCCGCTGGTGTGCCGCGCGGTCCCCCCGGTCGGCAGCACGTGGTTGGAGCCTGCGAGGTAGTCCCCCAGGGATACCGGCGAGTACGGCCCGGCGAACACCGCGCCCGCGTTGGTGACCCGCGCCGCCAGCTTGGCCGCGTCCCTGGTCTGGATCTCCAGGTGCTCGGGCGCCCAGGCATCGCTCACCGCGAGCGCCGCGTCGAGGTCGTCGACCAGGACGCAGGAGGACTGACCGCGCAGCGCCTGTTCCACTCGCTCGCGGTGCCTGGTCGCCGGGACCTGGCGGCCGAGTTCGGCCACGACGCGCCCGGCCAGATCGGCGTTCGGGGTAATGAGCAGGCACGCCGCGAGCTCATCGTGTTCGGCCTGAGCGATCAGGTCGGCGGCCACGTGAACGGGGTCGGCGCTGTCGTCGGCGATGATCGCCACCTCGGTGGGCCCGTTCTCGCCGTCGGTCCCCACCACGCCGCGCAGGACCCGCTTGGCGGCGGCGACGTAGACGTTGCCCGGTCCGGTGATGACGTCCACGGGCGCGCAGTCGGCGGTGCCGTAAGCGAACATGGCCAGCGCCTGCGCCCCGCCCGCCGCGTGGACCTCGCGCACCCCGAGCAGGGCGCACGCGGCCAGGACGGACCGGTGCGGCAGGCCGCCGGCGTCGGCTTGCGGCGGCGACGCCACGGCGATGGAACCGACGCCCGCGGCCTGGGCCGGGACGATGTTCATCACCACCGAGGACGGGTAGGCCACCAGGCCGCCCGGGACGTACACCCCGGCCCGGCCTACGGGGATGAAACGCCCTGTGACGGTGAGGCCGGCGGTGACCTGGGTGACGGTCTCGGCCGGGAGCTGCGCGCCGTGCACCTGCCTGGTGCGGCGGACCGCCTCTTCCAGGGCGCGCCTGACCTGCGGGTCGAGCCCGGCCAGGGCCGCGTCCAGCGCCTCGGGCGGGACCAGCGTGGTGGCCAGGTCGACACCGTCGAAGCGTGCCGTGTACTCGCGCACGGCCTGCGCACCGCGATGCCTGACGTCCTCGCAGACGGGTCGGATCTGGGCCACGGCGGCTTCGACGTCGGTGGCGGCCCGCGGCAGCTGGCCGGCCAGGCCAGTACGGCTGAGGTCACCCGGCGCGCGCCCGCGCAGGTCGGTTCGGGAAATCACGCGCCTAGTCTACGGAGCGTGCCCGTCGGGCCAGTCGGGGTCGCCGGGACGTACGACGCTGGCCAGTGGCTTGCCGGATCCGCGCTTACCGGTCTCGGCCAGCAAGATGGCGAGTGAGGTGATGAGGGGCCAGAACACCAGCCCGCTCTTGGCCCCGAGCGCGAGCGAGGAGTTGAAGAAGGCTCCGACCGCGCTGGACGCGAGCTGGTGGTTGTACGTTCCCAGCCCCATGTTCTCCCCCACCCAGAGGGCGATCAGGGAGGCGGCCGGGGCGCCGAGGACCAGCCCGGCGGCCGCGGCCCAGCCGGCGCGGCGGACCAGGAAGCGGTAGCCGAGCACCCCGGAAATCAGCCCGCCCACCGCGACGATCACGCAGAACCAGGCGTCCGCGGAGATGAACGCGCTGCTCTCCGCGTTCACGAGCTGGGCTTCGCCGTGGGCGACCTCCTGCAGCAGCGCCCGGGGCGCGACCATGGCCCAGACGAGCCCGGCCACGATGCCGAGTACCGCGCTGCCCGCGAGCGCCATCACGAACGCCGCCAGTCGCCGCTTCGTCGGTCCTCCCTCAACGCCGGATACGCCCCGCACGATCGTACCCGTCATTGGGGCGGGGGGCCGGGCGGCGCACGATCCGGAACGGGTGGCACGATGGTGCGAGAATTGCCGCGAACCTGCTGCTTCCCGCGCGTCGTCCTGTTTAGCCCCGCCCAACCGGGGGAGTCGGATATGCGGTTCGACAACCCACGGGAGGTAGTCATGTCGACCGGAGCAATCATCGCGATCATCGTTATCGTCGCCCTCATCGTCGTGGCGGCTGTGGCCGCAATCCCCGCGCTGCAGCGGGCGAGGATGCGCCGGGAGTTCGGCCCGGAATACGACCGCCTGGCCAAGGAACTGGGCGCCAAGAAGGCCGGCGCCGAGCTTTCCGCGCGACTGCGCCGGGCCGAGGCGCTCGGCATCCACCCGCTATCGCCTGAGCTGCAGGCCAGGTACAGCGACGACTGGACCACGGTCCAGGAGCGGTTCGTCGACCAGCCGGCCGAGGCCGTATCCGCGGCCGACACGCTGATCTGGGATGTCATGCGGGACCGTGGCTACCCGGCCGACGACCGCAACGCCAGCACGGAGGCGCTGTCCGTCTACCACGCCAGCGCGTTTTACGGGTACCGGCAGGTCAGCGAGGTGAACCCGCAGTCCGCGACCACCGAGGACCTCAGGCAGGCCCTGATCCGCTGCCGCGCGCTGTTCGAAGGTCTGCTCGGCGCGCCGGACGGCGCCCTGAGCCGGGGCGAACTCCCCACGGGCAAGGGCGCCAGCACTGCGGGTACCGCACGATAACGTCCAGCAGGAAAGGGGTTAGCATGACGCAGGACCAGTACGGTCAGCCGTGGAGCGGCGGCCAGGTGGTCCGCGGCGAGGTGGTCCCGGACGACGAGTCCGGGGCTCCCGTGGCCGGACAGGCCCCGCCGATCACCCACTTCCAGAAGGTCGCGTCGGCGCTGCGCGGAGATCAGCCCGAGCAGGCCGCCACCCAGCCCGATCAGCCCGCCAGCCAGGAAGAGGACGAGGCAGACACGGACGAGGACGAGGCACGCACGGACGAGGCGGTGGCGGTGAGCAGCCCCGACAACGAGCGCGATTACTGGGACACGGAGGACGGGCCCGCTGGGGCCCCCGCGGCCGGTCCGGCCGAGGGCATGGCGGCTAGCGCGAGCGCTCCGGTTGCTGATCCGGAGACGGTCCCCTCGGCCTCGCCCGACCTGGCGGACGAAGAGCCGGGCGACCAGGCTGCTCCGGATGGCTATGAAGCCACGGATCCCTCGATGACGCAGCCGAGCGTGTTCGGCACGCCACAGCCTAGCGTAGGGTCGATCCCGACGGTCCCGATCGCCCTGGCCGAGGAACCGGACGGCACCGCGGGCAGGCACGCCGCTCCGGAAGCTCCGGAGGCTCCTGCGGCTCAGGCCGCGGAGGCTGCTCCGGAGGCTCCTGCGGCTCAGGCCGCGGAGGCTGCTCCGGAAGCTCTGGCCGCAGAGGCGGTTCCGGCTGCTCCGGCAGCGGAGGCGGAGCTGCGACCCGGCGAGTCCGGGACCACGCTCGGCCTCGGCGAGAGCGGATACGCGAGCCTGATCCCGGACTCGGCGGACGTGCGGACGCAGTGGCACCGGATCCAGTACAAGTTCGTCGACGACCCGCATGCCTCGGTGACCGAAGCCGCCGACGTCCTCGCGCAGGTGGCCGCCAGGCTCGAGGCGGCGATCGCCGAGCGGCAGCGCGGCCTGCGCGGCCGGTGGGACACCACCTCGGCCGCCGATACCGAGACGCTGCGCGAGACGCTGCGGATGTACCGGACGTTCCTCGATCAGCTGATCGGCCCGGAGCCTAGCTGACGCAGGCCGGGCCGAGTAGCTGCTTGAGGTCGCCGATCAGGGCAGGTGAGGTCGCGACCCTGAGCCGGTCGTCAAGGCGCACGATCGTCGTGCGCTCGGGCCCGCGGAGCCGCAGGTGCACCTCCGTCGGCCCCGGGTGGGTGACCAGTACCTCCTTGAGCCGCTCCACCACCGGCGGCACGCACCTGGCCACCGGCAGGGACACGACGAAAGGGGCGGAGTCAGCGACCGAAAGGTCGGGGACGGTCAGGTCCATGGCGATCAGCTTGGGCACGTCGTCCCTGCGGTCGATCCGGCCCTTCACCACGACCACCGCGTCCTCGGTGATGGAGGCGGCGTAGGCGGCGTAGGTCTGCGGGAAGAACATCACCTCGATCGCGCCGGCCAGGTCCTCCAGGGTGGCGGCCGCCCACTGGTTGCCCTGCTTGGTCACCTTCCGCTGCACCCCGGACAGGATGCCACCCACCTTGACGATCGGCGCGTCGGACCGGCCGCCGCTGGGTCGTTCGGTGTCATCGCCCATCAGGTCGGACAGCGAGCAGTCACTTTCCGCGGCGATGATGTGCTCGACGCCGAACAGCGGGTGATCAGAGACGTAGAGCCCGAGCATCTCGCGCTCGAAGTTCAGCCGCGTGGACTTCTCCCACTCCCCGTCCGGGACAGGCACGTCGAAGACCGCCTCCGCCTCGGCATCGTCGCCGAACAGCGAGTCCTGCCCGATCGCCTCGTTGCGCTTGAGGTCGAGCACGGCGTCGACGGCCTGCTCGTGCACAAGTACCAGGCCCTTGCGCGCGTCCCCGAGCGAGTCGAACGCACCCGCCTTGATCAGCGACTCGATCACGCGCTTGTTGCACACCACCAGCGGCACCTTGCGCAAGAAGTCGGCGAACGCGGTGAACCCGCCCTTCGACTTGCGCGCCGCGATGATCGCCTCCACCACGTTCGTGCCCACGTTGCGGATCGCCGCCAGGCCGAACCTGACGTCCCGCCCGACTGCGGCGAACGTCGCCACCGACTCGTTGACGTCGGGCGGCAGCACCTTGATGCCCATCTTGCGGCACTCGTTCAGGTACAGCGCGGATTTGTCCTTGTCGTCGCCGACGGAGGTAAGCAGCGCGGCCATGTACTCGGCCGGGTAGTTCGCCTTCAGGTAGGCGGTCCAGTAGGCGATGAGAGCGTACGGGGCGGTGTGCGATTTGTTGAACGCGTACCCGGAGAAGGGGACGAGCACGTCCCAGATCGCCTGGATCGCCTTGTCGGAGTAGCCGCGCTCCCGGCAGCCTTCCCGGAACGGGACGAACTCCTTGTCCAGGATCTCCTTCTTCTTCTTGCCCATGGCGCGGCGCAGCAGGTCAGCCTGGGCGAGCGAGTAGCCGGCCAGGATCTGCGCCGCCTTCTGCACCTGCTCCTGGTAGACGATCAGGCCGTAGGTGGGCTCAAGCACCTCCTTGAGCGGCTCCTCCAGCTCCGGGTGGATCGGGGTGATCTCCTGCCGGCGAGTCTTGCGCAGCGCGTAGTTGATGTGCGAGTTGACGCCCATCGGACCGGGCCGGTACAGGGCGTTCACGGCGGAGATGTCCTCGAAGTTGTCCGGCCTCATCATCCGCAGCAGCGAGCGCATCGCCCCGCCGTCCAGCTGGAACACGCCAAGCGTGTCACCGCGCGCCAGCAGGTCGTAGGTGGGCTTGTCGTCCAGGGGCAGGCTCAGCAGGTCGATTGAGACGTCCCGGTTCTTCCCGATCGACTCGACGGCATCGGCCATGATCGTCAGGTTGCGCAGGCCGAGGAAGTCCATCTTCAGCAGGCCGAGGTCCTCGCAGGTCGGGTAGTCGAACTGCGTGATGACCGCGCCGTCGGCGTGCCTGGTCCAGACGGGAATGTGGTCGGTCAGCGGCTCGGCGCACATGATCACCCCGGCTGCGTGCACCCCCGGCTGGCGGATCAGCCCCTCAATGCCCCGCGCGGTATCAATGACCTGCTTGACCTCGGCCTCGGCCTCGTACATGGAGCGGAGCTCGGCGGTCTCGGCGTACCGCTCGTGGCCTTCATCGAAGATCGCCGATAGCGGGATGTCCTTGCCCAGCACCATCGGCGGGAACGCCTTGGTGATCCGGTCCCCTAGCGCGTAGGGGTGACCGAGCACCCGGCAGGAGTCCTTGATCGCGGCCTTCGCCTTGATCGTGCCGAAGGTGACGATCTGCGCCACCCGGTCCGAACCCCACTTCTGGGTCACGTACCTGATCACGTCGCCGCGCCCGCGCTCGTCGAAGTCCACGTCGATGTCGGGCATGGAAAGACGTTCCGGGTTGAGGAACCGCTCGAACATCAGGCCGTGCACGATCGGGTCCAGGTCGGTGATACCCAGCGCGTAGGAGACGATCGAGCCCGCCGCGGAGCCGCGGCCGGGGCCGACCGCGATCCCGTTGTTCTTCGCCCACATGATGAAGTCCGCGACGACCAGGAAGTAGCCAGGGAAACCCATCTGGCAGATGATGCCGATCTCGTATTCGGCCTGCTTCCTGCGCTGCTCGTCAAAGCCGTCCGGATAACGGCGGTCCATGCCCTTCCACACCTCGGCAGCGAACAGCTCGGCCTCGGACTCGAAGCCCTCCGGGAGCGGGAACTGCGGCATCAGGTTGCGGTACTCGAACATGCCGCTGGCATCGACCCGGTCCGCGATCAGCAGCTGGCTGTTACGGCAGCCCTCCTGCCACAGGTCGCTGCCGTCTATCTGGTACATCTCGGCGGCGGACTTGATGAAATAGCTGGTGCCCTCGAACCGGAACCTGTCCTCGTCAGCCAGGGACTTGCCCGTCTGGATGCAGAGCAGCATGTCCTGCGCCTGGGCGTCCTGCTGACGGGTGTAGTGCGAGTCGTTGGTGACGACCGGCGGGATGCCCAGCTTCTTGCCGATCTCGACCAGCCCGTCCCGGACCCGGCGCTCGATGTCCAGGCCGTGGTCCATCAGCTCGAGGAAGTAATTCTCCTTCCCGAAGATGTCCTGCCACTGCGCCGCCGCTGCCAGCGCCTCATCGAACTGGCCGAGGAGCAGCCTGGTCTGCACCTCCCCTGACGGGCAGCCGGTGGAGGCCATCAGCCCCCCGGTGTGCGCCGCGATGAGCTCCTTGTCCATCCGGGGCCACTTGACCAGCCAGCCCTCGGCGTAGGAGCGGGAGGACAGCCGGAACAGGTTGTGCAGGCCTTCGGCATTCCTGGCCCAGATGGTCTTGTGCAGGTACGCGCCGCCGGCGGAGACGTCGTCCTTCTTCTGGTGCGGCTGGCCCCACAGGATGCGCTGCTGATTGCCCCTGGCCTCGGGGGCGACGTAAGCCTCGATCCCGATGACGGGCGTGATGCCCGCCTGCTTGGCCTGCTTGTGGAACTCGGCGGCGCCGTGCAGGTTGCCGTGGTCGGTCATCGCCACGTGCGTCATGCCCTGGTTGTTGACCTCGGCCAGCAGTTCCTTGAGCCGGGCGGCCCCGTCCAGCATGGAGTACTCGGTGTGCACGTGCAGGTGGGCGAACGGTTCACCGGATACCGCCACGACGAACCGCCTCCCTCAGCGCACGCCGCACCCCCGCCACTCCCGGAAGGGCGGCGCACATGGTCATCAACCGGTGCTGCTTACCCTAGCGGAGCCCGTTCCGCTCCGCCGGGCTGCCGCGCCGGCGCGGTCCGTCCGGGACGAGGCGACGTCGAACATTTATTTGACGGTAGCACGCGGGTACGACATTCCCGGTCAGATCGTGCCGAGCGGTTTGCGCCTCAGATTTGCGGGCGAACGAGATCGTTTAGCTGGTCAGGCGGGTCAGGCTGGTCAGGCGGCTGGTCTCTGGCTCTGCCGTGAGGCGATTTCCTGGCGGGCTCTTAGTATGGCCGGATGGTCCGGCGAGGGAGGTTCGCGTGACCCTCATCAGCGTGCCGGAGCGGTTTGCGGCCGACACCCTGACCCGTGAAGGCGAAGCGGCCAGGACCTGGCTGGCGCGGCTTCCGGAACTGGTCGGCGAACTGTGCGTGCGATGGGGGCTGCGGGTCACCGGCGAACCGATGCACGGCTATCTGGCGCTCGTGATACCGGTGCTCCGCGGTGATGCCCGGTACGCGCTCAAAGTGTCGTGGCTCGACGACGAGACGGTGAACGAAGCGGAGGCGCTAGCGCTGTGGAATGGCGGCGGCGCCGTGCGGCTCCTCGACGCGGACCCCACGGAGGGCGCGCTGCTGCTCGAATGGCTCGATCCGCGACGCCGCCTCGCGGAGGCGGATCTGGGCGTCGCCGTGACGGTCGCGGGGCGATTGCTACGGCGGCTGGCCGTACCCGTGCCAGCGGAGTGGCCCGCACCCCGGCTGCAGCAGTGGGCGCTGGACCTGGCCGTGGAACTGCCGGGGCGGTGGCAGGCTACCGGGCGGCCGTTTCCCCAGCGCCGCCTGGACGCGGCAGTCGAGGTAGCCACCGCGCTAGCCCCGCGGGCCGGAGGGCTGCTCGCCAACCGCGACCTGCACTACCAGAACGTGCTGGCCGGGGAGCGTGAACCCTGGCTGGTGATCGACCCGAAGGTGATGCGCGGGGACGCCGAGTTCGGCCTCGCACCGCTGCTGTGGCGCAGGCTGGACGAGGCAGGCGGCCCGGCCGGGCTGCAGCGCCGCTTCGACGCCCTAGTAGAGGAGGCCGGGCTCGACGCGGAACTGGCGCGCGGCTGGACGCTGCTGCGCGCCGTCGACTATCAGCTATGGGGCCTGAACCTCGGCCTCACCGAAGATCCCGCGCTCTGCGCGACCGTCATCGAGTGGCTCTCGCTCGCCGAGTGACCGTAACACCTTGCCGACGGCAACCGAAGCGGACTGGGTTTGCCTCTCTCGATTCAGGCACGGAGCCCCCGCTACCTGCCGTCTGAGGTAAACAGGGCCTTGTGCCGAACGACTATGACAGCTTCGCCGAGGCGTACTCGGCCGAAACCGAGGCCAACCTCATCAATGGCTATTACGCGCGACCCGCGATCCTGGCCCTGGCCGGGGACGTGGCCGGCCGCCGGATCCTCGACGCCGGCTGCGGTTCTGGGCCCCTGTCCGCGGCGCTGCTCGACCAGGGCGCCATCGTGACCGGCGTTGACTCCAGCGCCAAGATGTTGGAGCTGGCCCGGCGGCGGCTCGGCGCAGACGCGAACCTGCAGGTGGCCGACCTGGGCCGCCCGCTGCCGTTCCCCGACGGGGCGTTCGACGATGTCATCGCGTCCCTGGTACTGCACTACCTGGAAGACTGGGGGCCGGCGCTAGCCGAGCTGCGCCGTGTACTCAAGCCCGGTGGTCGGCTGATAGTGTCCGTCGACCATCCCTTTGCAATTACTCTCATGCACCGTGAGGCCGGCCGCAAGGCCGGCTATTTCGAGACCTGCAACTGGACCGAAGAATGGACCATGGGCGGCCAGACCGCCCTGATGAGCTTCTGGCACCGGCCGCTGCACGCGATGACCGACGCCTTCACCGCGGCCGGCTTCCGGATAGCGGTCATCAGTGAGCCGCCGCCCGCGCCGGACGCCCACGAGCTGTTCCCCGACGACCTCGCGGCCAAGCCGCGCTTCCTGTGCTTCCTGTTCTTCGTCCTGCAGGCCGACTGACGGCCAGGAGAACCCGGGGTGGTGGTCAGCCCCAGCGGACGCGGACGCTCGACTGCCAGCACTCCAGGAGACCGGGATTCCCCGTCACGGCGACACCGGCGCGGGCGGCGTCGGCGCGGTGCCACAGGAACAGGTAGACGCCGGACGCCGGGCCGCTCACCGTGCACACCGCGGCGCCAGGACCTTCGGCCGCCTGATCTTGTTCGCCGTTGTCGCGTCGCGGCTGCATGCGCCCCTCGTGCGCGTCGATGGACCAGGCGTCGTCGGTGTCCGCCGACACCACGCGCAGCCAGCCACCGTCGGCGTCGGTGGCCGGCCGGTACTTGGCGCGCCGACCGAACCCCATGATGAGCTCGTCGATGCCGTCGGCGGCGAAGGCGGCGGGGTAGGTGGGCAGCGCGCCCATGGCGCTCTCCGCGTCGGCCCGGTGCATGGCGGTCTCGTGAGCCTGCCGGCGGGCCCAGAACGCGAGCGGGCAGGGAGCGGACATGAACGTCGCGCACTCCAGGGCCGGATCGGCGGCACTCAGGACCTCGACCAGCGCCGCGTGTCCGGCGCGGAACCAGGCGACTAGCTCCGGATCGGCGGGATCGCCCTTGAGGATCTCGTCCTCGGGCGGCCCGTCGAGGATGGCCGCCGGGCGTTCGGTGATGTGCCTGGCCGCCCACCGGTGGATGAACCCGGTATGCCGGAGCAGGTCCTTGACGAGCCATGGTTCACAAGGCGGGACCGGCGCGTCAAGCCCGGCCCGCTCGGCCGCGTCCGCTAGCGCCGTGCCGTTCAGGCGCAGCGCGTCGATGTGCTCGGCGATCTCCACATCGCCATTCTGCCTGGCCGCCCGAGCCGCACGGTCACCGGCTATACCCCCACCGCCTGCCTGGCCGCCCTGGCGGATCTTTAGAGCCTGCTCGAACACTCAGATGGCAGCGGTGGGTGTGGGAGTTCGGTGGTGATGCCCGTCCTACCGTTCAGTGGCCGGTGGCCGGGCCGGCGGAGTCGCCTGCTTGCCGGTGGCCTGGGCCTCGATGAAGGCGGCGATGCGGTCGTTCAGTTCGTCGGTCCGGTTGAAGCCGCCGTGGCTGCCGGGGACGATGGCGACCTGCGCGTGCGGTATGAGGCTTCCCCGGGCGCGGGCCTCCGCCGGGGTGAGGAGGGCGCTGCGCGCGCCGGTGATCAGCAGGACCGGCACGTGGATCGCGCGGAGTTCGTCGTCGGTGAGGACGTCGGGGAACTTCGGCTCCATCCGGTAGCCACGGCTGCCTGCCCACATGACCGTCATCAGCTCTTGCTCCAGCATGGTCGGGCTGCCCAGCCACCGGGCGAGGCGGCGGCGCAACCGCATCGGGGTCAGGCTGGCCAGGCCGCTGATCCCGAGCCACCACCAGAAGCGGGCGTCGAGCTTGGTGAGCCCGGCCGGGTCGAGCAGGGTGATAGAGGCGACCCGCGCGGGCGCGCGGAGCGCCTGATTGGCCGCAACCCAGCCGCCGTAGGAAATGCCGATCAGGTGCCCCGGACGGTCGCTGAGCTGGCTGAGCAGCTCGTCAAGCCAGGCCGCGCAAGACGCCGGAGGAGTGAGCGGCGCGCGCGCCACGCTGGGGTTGGGGTCGCCGGGCATGTCGATCCCGTATACCGGGTGATGCTTGGCGAGGGCGGCGACGTGCGGGTACCAGCCCGAGGCGTTGAACCCGGCGCCGGCGAGCAACACGACCGGCGCCCCATCGGGATGCGGCCGGTAGGCGTGCACTCGCGTGGTCGAAGTAGCCGTCTCGAGATCGAACTCCTCGCAGGGCTGCGGCCAGAGCGCAAAAGCTTTCTCGTACGCGGCCATGAACTTCTCCCGCGCCGCTTCGCTCACCCACGATCCCACTTCGGCCTTGGGCGCCAGCATGTTCCGCCTCCTCGTAGCCGAGCCTGCCAGTCTTTATGATACGACTGTATCATCAACAGGTCGGGGCGGAAACGAAGGGTGCGGTGGGTGGGTGCCGAAGCGGGTCGATCACGAGGAACGACGACGGCAGATCGCGGACGCGCTGCTGCGGACGGCCGCCACGCGCGGGCTGCACGCCACCGGGATGCGCGAGGTCGCGGCCGAAGCC
>JBOHCK010000086.1:0-20722 GCA_050698755.1 Streptosporangiaceae bacterium
CCGCCAAGCGCCCGCCCGCCTGCAGTGGCGGTCCCGACCGGCGGGCACCAAGGGCTGTTGTTGGGCGCCGCGATCGGTGCCGGGATCACCGGACTGATTGCTCTAATCGCCGATCACGGCAGTAAGCACATGCTCGCTCCGATGCTCGTGATCTGGGTGATCCTCGCCGTCGCCGGCCTTGGCGCAGCCGCGCTGAACCGGTACCGCAACAACCAGCGCGGGTAAATCACAAGCACCCAAGGGCTACCCGAGGAAATGACCCGCGGGCAAGCTAGCCTCGATGACGGCCAGGACCTCGGGCGAGTCGGGAGCGGTCATCGGCCGGAACCGGGCCGCGACCGTCGCGTCGGGCCGCATCACGAACTTCTCGAAGTTCCACTGGATGTCCCCGGCCTCGCCCTCGGCATCGGGCGTCGAAGTCAGCGAAGCGTAGATGGCGTGCCGACCGGGCCCGTTCACCTCGATCTTCTCGAACATCGGGAAGGTGACTCCGTAGCTGGCCGAACAGAACGTGGCGATCTCCTCGGCACTGCCGGGCTCCTGCCCGCCGAACTGGTTGCACGGGAACCCCACCACGGAGAAGCCGCGTCCGGCGTATTCCGATTGCAGCCGCTCCAGGGCCGTGTACTGGGGGGTGAGCCCGCACTTGGAGGCCACGTTCACCACGAGCAGCGCCTTGCCGTCCAGGCCGAGCGCGCCGAGCGAGGAGTCCTGCCCGGCCAGAGTCTTCACCGGGATGTCGAAGATGGTCACCCCTCTAAGCTACCGAGCTACCGGACGGCGCGCTTCCGTGGCCCCCGCCGCGACCCGGAACGGCCTAGCGGACGGGTTCCAGGGCGACTCTCCCAGGTAACCCCGGGCCAGGGTGGTGACGAAGTAGTAGACCGCGTCCTCGGTGGGAGACAGCGGTCCGGGCCTCGCGTACGGCGAGGTCAGGCCGCGCTGCACCGACTCGCACGCCGCCCAGTCCTGCCGGTTGGTGATGTCCCAGAACTCCACCGCGTACCCCGGGTCGAAGTCCGGCGCAGACACGGCCTCGGGCGCGAACGCCCAGGTGCACTCGATCCGCGTACGGTCGGCGGCGACCGGGATCATCCGGTGCGTCATCACGTAGTCCGGGTGCAGGCTGAGCAGGATGTTCGGGAAGATGTTGACGTAGATGACGGTCCGCAGGCCCTGCTCGTCCAGGCCGCGCAGCGGAACGCCGTGGCTCACGCCGTCCAGCGACATGGTGCCCATGCCCTCGCGCAGCTCCATCCAGCCGCCGACCCAGGGGCCGTCGGTGGCGTAGTTCTCACCGCTCTTGGGCGGGGTCACCCGGCACAGTTCGGGGTGGATGGACGAGCAGTGGTAGCACTCGTGGTAGTTCTCCGTGATGATCTTCCAGTTCGTCGCGGCGTGGTAGCTGTGCGAAGCCGCGGTCACCAGGCGCTCCTGCTCGTAGGGCGCGACCAGCGGCTCGAGCTTGCTCAGCGCCTCCGACAGCGGGGGGACCGCCTCGCCCGAGGTGTCCACGAAGATCAGGCCGTGCCACTCGGCGACCGGCAGTGGCGTCAGGCCCCACTCGGCAAAGTTAAAGCCAGGCTTCTTCCTGAAGTCCGCGGCCGCGTACAGCTCGCCCGACAGCGTGTAGGTCCACGCGTGGTACGGGCAGATGATCATCTTGTGCCGGTTACCCTCACCGCACGGCAGTAGCTCGTGGCCGCGGTGCCTGCAGGTGTTCGCGAACGCTCGCAGCTGGCCGTCCTCGGCCCGTACCAGGAGCACGCCGCCCTCGCCGGTGCCCTCCGCGCGCTGGTCACCCGGGGACGGCAACTGCTCGCTCCACCCGACGCACGTCCAGCCGCCGCCGAAGAAGTGCCGTTGCTCCCAGGCGAACACCGCGGGGTCCACGTACGAGGCCCGGGGCAGCATCGAACTCTCCCCGAACGGCCGCAGCGACTCATCCACTTCGGCACGGTTAAGCGGAGCGGGTTCCCAAAACTGACTGACCATACAGTCAAGAGTACGCTGCGCGGGACGATCTTGTCCAGACGAAGACGGCCCGCAGGGCGCGCAGGAGCCTCCTGACCAGGCGTTATGAGGCGCTCACGGCAAGGTATCGGGCGTCACCCCGACATCGACGGTGACCCATCCCTCACTCCCCGAAGGCCCGCTGGCCGAGATCCGGTAGTACCCGGCCGTCGGGAACGATGCCGTAAGCGTCGCCAGCCCCCCGGTCATCGTGACCGTCTTCGGGAACGACGAGGGCACGGAAACCCCGGACGGCGGCGTCAGCGTCAGGCTCACCGAACCCCCCAGGGCCGGATCAAGAACCAGCCCGCCGGTCTCCGCCTCCAGGTCGATCGTGACCGTCTTGCCCGGGCTGGCCGGCCCGATGTCGGTCAGGATGCCACCCGCGGCGTGGAACCCGATCGTGTCCGCGGGCGCCACGGGCACCAAAGGCGCCGCCAGCGCCGTCTGCCCGAAGTTGAACGCGGAGTACAGGTTGTTCTGCGCCGAGTTGAGCGGGGTCAGGGAAGGCATGCCCCACAGCTTCTGCATGAACGACAGGATGGACACGTTCGTCGTCTGCTGGCCGAACACCCCGCGCTTCGCGTACGGGCTGACGATGATCATCGGCGTCCGGGCGCCGTAGCCGGTGCTGGCCTGCGGCGCGACGTGGTCCCAGAACCCGCCGCTCTCGTCGTAGGTGATGAAGATCGCCGTCGACTTCCAGTACGCGCTGTGCGCGACCGCGTTGACTAGCTGCCCGACCCAGGCGTCGCCCTCCCCGATGTCCTCGGAGGGCCCGGTGCTGTAGCCGACGCCGGGCCGCACGAACGAGAAGTCGGGCAGCGTCCCGTTGGCCAGGTCGCTGAAGAACGCCGTCCCCGTGGTCAGGTCCGCGGCGTGCCCGGACGGGATGAGCTGCGGCCAGACCGTGCCGGCCAGCGCCGAGGGCGGCAGCGCGTAGTAGATCTTCCAGGTCCGCCCGTGCGCGGTCAGCTCGTCGAAGATGGAGTTCCAGGGCGGGTTGGGGCCAGGCTGGAGGTTGTTGTAGACCCAGCCGTGGTCGGTGCCGTTCAGCGCCGTCAGGACGTTCGGCTGGGTCGGGGCGATGACCGGCTGGAAGTTCTGATCGGCCAGCTCAAAACTCGAGGCCAGGTACTGCTCGTTGGGGTCGAACTTCGGCCCGAACTCCGTGATCGCCGACATCCCGTCCTGCGGGAAGACGGTGTAGTGGTCCATCAGGTAGCCCTTGCCCGGCTGGTAGTCCATCGCCATCTCTTCGGCCACGGTGCTGTTGTTGATCGTGCCGTCGATGTCGCCCTCGTTCGGCGTCGCCCAGACCGGCTGCACGTCCGGCGCGGAGGTGTAATACGCGTTCGGGTTGAGGAATGTCGTGCCAGCCGGGATGCCGTCCGCGCCGTGGAACTGGCCGAACAGGTTGTCGAACGAGTGGTTCTCGATCATGATCTCGATGACGTGCTTGATCGGCACGGCCGGGGTCGATGCGCGGTCGGCCGCGAGCGCCGTACCGCCACTAACCCCGGTAGCCCCGCTAGCCGCCCCGGTCGTCGCCACTGCCGTCGCGGCCAGCAGGCCCAGTCCGCCCACTACCGCCAGAAGTCTTGAATGCCTCACCCGACCCATTGTGCCCGGTAGGGGCGCTACGCTCAGTAACCGCGCTCGGCGTTTCTTGTCGAGTTCCGCCGCGCAAGCCCGCCTACCCGGATTGCCCGAGCTTGCCGACCCGCCGCCGCGCTGCCGATACTGGCGGCATGGACGACCGAAACGTACTCGGCGGCGAACTCGAGCCGTGCGGGACCGATCCGCTGACCGGCTTCTACCGGGACGGGAGCTGCACGAGCGGGCCCGAGGACCTGGGCAGCCACACGATCTGCGCGGTGGTGACCGCCGAGTTCCTCGCGCACCAGCGCAGCATCGGCAACGACCTGTCCACGCCGATGCCGCAGTTCCGCTTCCCCGGCCTGGTGCCGGGGGACCGGTGGTGCGTGACCGCGGCGAACTGGCTGCGCGCGCACCACGACGGCGCCGCGGCCCCGGTCGTCCTGGCGTCCACGCACCAGCGCGCCCTGGAGATCGTCCCGTTGGAGGTCCTCAGGCCGTACTCCGTCGACGTCCCCGCCGACGCCGGCGCCCTGGACGAGTAGACAACCCTTTATCCCGAACGGCGATGGTGTCACCCCCGCGCCCCCAGGAGGCACTCATGGACTCCCGGACCGTCAGCACCGGCACGCCGAACCGGCTCAGGTCGTTCGATCCGGTTCGCATCGCCCGCCTGGAGTACCGGGCCTGGGTCGGCTACTACCTGCGCCGCTGGCCGCAGGTCCTCATCGCGAGCGTCGGGCTGGTGCAGGCAGGCTTCGGCCTGGACCCCCACCAGACCATGCAGGGCGCCTGGCTGGTGCTGCGCGCCAACCAGCTGTGGGCGCCGTACCCCGACAACGATCCCGACGGAGCGCGGGCCTGCATGCAGCAGTTCTACGAGCTGGTCAAGAACCGCTACGGCCAGCCCGCGGACCCGGCCTACGCCGCCGCCCTCGAGGTCGACTGGTGGGGCGTGCACCGCGAGGTCCAGCACGCGCCAGGCGCTGCCGAACCCTCCGAGGAGCTGGTGGCCTCGCTGACCCGCCTGTACTGCTACCTGTACGGCGAGCCCGAGGAGGCGATCAGGCCCTCCGCGGTCCACCGGGCCCGCGCGATGGACCTGTCCGATCGGTGGGTCAGGGAGGGCTGTCAGCCCGGCAGCCCGCTGCTGCCGCTGGAACGCGCGTCCCTGGTCCGGGCCTACGCCGCGCTGCTCGCCGCCGTCCACCACTAACGGCGGCATGTCCTACAGTCGGTCTCATGACCGACCCGGATGCGGACCCGTCGGTACCCAAAGTGAAGAGCCTGGCGGCGCAACGGGCGGGGGACGCGGACCGGGACGCCGTCGCGGCAATGCTGCGCGTTGCCGCGGGCGAGGGCCGGATCGACGCCTCCGAGCTCGAGGAACGGCTCGGTCTGGTCAACGCGGCGAAGACGTACGGCGAACTCGACCTCCTGGTGGCGGACCTGCCCCAGCCGCCCCCGTCGCTTACGCTGTCCGGCGCGGACACCGATCCTGACCCCCTCGTCCTGCGCACCACGACGGCCAACATCAGGCAGGTCGGCCACTGGGTGGTGCCCAAGCTGATCACCGCGGAATCCACCACCGGGTGGATCACGATCGACTTCACCCGGGCCTACTGCCGGCACCAGGAGGTCACCGTGGAAGTCGTCACGAAGACGGGGTGGATCCAGCTGATCCTGCCCGAGGGCTGGGCGGCCCGCGTCGGGCCGCTGAAGACGTACACCGGGCACATCAGCAACAAGGCCGCGGACACGCCCGATCCCGGCGCCCCGACCGTGATCGTGACCGGGGATCCGGTCTTCGGCTACATCAAGATCAGGCAGCGCTACGGCAGGAGGGCATGATGGTCGCTTCCGTCGCCGTCCTTTCCGACATCCACGCCGTGCTCCCGGCGCTCGACGCGGTGCTGGCCGAGCCGGACGTCCGCGACGCCGAACGCATCGTCCTCACCGGCGACATCGCCGCCGGGCCCCAGCCGACGCAGACGCTCGACCGGCTGCTCGGCCTCGGCGACCGGGTCACCTGGGTGCGCGGCAACGCGGACCGCGAACTCGTGAGCCTGGCCCGCGGCGCCGCCGACGATGTCGACTTTCCCATTTCGGCGTGGGCCGCACGACAACTGTCCGCCGACCACGTGGACTGGCTGGCCCGGCTGCCTTACCCGGTCACGCTCGAGGTCGACGGTTTCGGCCCGGTCGTCTTCTGCCACGCCACGAACCCGCCCGCGACGGCGACCTGGCGGAGATCCTCCGGACCTTCGAGCGCTTCTGGGGCGACCGGGACTTCCCCCGCCCGCTTCATCACCCGATCTTCTTCTGCGAGTTCGGCGACACGGCCTTCATGGCCAGGAGTGACGGCGAGATAGTCGGGTACCTCCTCGGCTTCGTGGCCCCCACGGGTGACGGCTACATCCATTTCGTGGCCGTCCGCGACGACGCCAGGACCCTCGGGATAGGCAAGCGCCTGTACGAGACGTTCGCCGTGGCGGCGGCGCAGCGCGGCGCGACCGGGCTAAAGGCCCTGACCAGCCCCGAGAACACCGCCTCCCAGGCGTTCCACCGCCGCCTGGGCTTCACAGACATGACGGAGGTTCCGGACTACGCAGGCAGCGGCCGGACCAGGATCGTCATGCGCCGCCCGCTTTGACTTAAGACGGCTCCCAGCGCCAGCCGTCGTTCGGGTAGATAGCCTGCGCAGGTGGCCAGCGACTCGTTTGCGCCGGTGACCCTCGCCACCAGCGGTGACCTGGAGCGGTTCTCGGCCGCGTACGGGACGTTCCGGTGGTGCTCGTGCATGCGCTGGCGGCTGCGCTCGGCGCCGTTCCGTGATGCCGGGAAGGACGGGCGGGTGGCGGCGCTGGCCGAGCGGGTCCGGCAGGCCGAGCCAGTCGGCGTGCTGGCTTACGACGGCGGCGAGGCGGTGGGCTGGTGCTCGGTCGCGCCACGGGAAAGCTACGCGGCCGTGCTTGCGTCGCGGGTGATCCCGCAGGTGCCGGGGGAGCGGGTCTGGTCGGTGGTGTGTTTCTTCGTGGCGGCCCGGGCCCGCCGCCACGGCCTGCGCACCGGGCTGCTGGAGGCCGCCTGCACGTACGCGGCTGAGTCAGGGGCCGTAGTGGTCGAGGCCTATCCGTCACCGGACGGGCGTTCGTACCGGTACATGGGTACTCGCGAGCTGTACCGCGCGGCCGGCTTCGAGGACGTGCCGGTCCCGGACGGATCCCGCCCCGTCGTGCGAAGGCCGGTCACTCCCCGGCAGGATCCCCGCTAGGGTCCGCAGCCGGCAGCCGGTACCTCGGCATCGGCGTGGGCAGCAGCAGGAAGAAGCCGGCGATTCCGCCGAGGGTCGCGATCCACAGGGCGGGACGCAGGCCGATGGCCGTGGCGATCAGCCCGCCGAGCAGCGCGCCGATCGGCCGGGTGCCGTAGTTGACGGCCTGGAACGCGCCGGTCACCCGGGACCTCAGGGTGTCCGGGATCACCGCGGCGAAGATCGCCCCGATGGTGATGTCGAGCAGCATCAGCCCGAACCCGGAGCTGAACTCCGCGGCGAACAGCACCGCGAGCACTGCCGGCAGCCTCCCGTGGGCCAGTGGCCAGCCCACCAGCGGCGCGGTGAACAGCAGGCAGCCCAGCGCGTAGGCCCAGCCGTCCCCGATCCTCGCGGCGATGCGCTTGGTGGCCAGGGCGCCGACCAGGCCGCCGATGGCGGCCACGCCGAGCAGCAGGCCCACGACGCCGGCCCGGATGTGCAGGACACGCACCGCGTAGAGCAGGTACAGCGCGTTGAACATGAGGTTGAAGAAGTTGACCGTGCCCACCGCGATCAGCGACGCCCGGACGATGCGCGACCCGGCGATGAACCGCGCGCCGGCCATGATCGACCCGCTGCCCTCGTCCGCGGGCGGCTCGGTCGGCCGGATCCGGCCGAGGAAGAGCGCCGAGCCCAGGAAGGACAGCGCGTCCGCGATGATCGCGACCGGAGCGGAGAACACCTGGACCAGCAGGCCGCCGATGCTCGGCCCGCCCACGAACGACAGCGCCCGGCTGCCGTAGATCAGCGACTGCCCGTCCACGTAACGCTCCGGCGCGACGATCGAGACGAACAGCGTCCCGTCCGACACGTTGAACGCGATGCTCAGTGTCCCGGCCGCGCAGGTGACCAGGTATAGCTGGGCCAGCGTCAGCGCGTGCAGGGCGTAGCAGACCGGGATGCTGGCGAACAGCACGGCCCGGCCCAGGTCGGCGGTGATCATGGTCAGCCTGCGCCGGCCGTGCCGGTCGGTGAGGGCCCCGATGGGCAGCCCGAACAGCAGGCTGGGCAGCCATTCGAGCGCGGTCAGGTAGCCCATCTGGGCGGCCGTGGCGTGCAGCGCTAGCACGGCGGCCAGCGGCAGCGCTATCCCGGCGATCTGGTCGCCGAACATCGAGATCGTCGAGGCGCCCCAGTACCGCCGGAACACCCGGTCGCGGAGCAGCGCGGGCAGCAGTGAGCGGCGCGCCACGCCATCGCGCCCGTTCTCCACTGAGCGCCCCCTCACCTCACCGCCCCCGGTCCTCGCCGAACGCCCCCTCACCTCGCCGCTCCCCGGTCCTTCCCGGGCTTGGCCGAGGTGAAGTCGTCAGGGAACGCGAGGTGCAAGTACGTGACGATGCGGGATCCGGGCGGCCGCAGTTCCGGCTTGAGCTGGCGCTCGAAGTACACGTCCACCATCTCCTCCACCCTGCGCCCAAGCTCGGCCAGTTCCTCGGCCGTGACGTACAGGATCCGGTCGCCGGACCAGGCCGCCTCCTGCCATTCCGCAGGCTCGCCGGGACTGGCTTCCAGCCAGCGCATGAGCTGCTCGAAGTACCGCTCGGCGGCGACCTTGCCCAGCAGGCCGGCTGCCGCGGCGGCCTCTGGCGTTTCCCCTATCGCGTCCCAGGCGGTGGACGTGGTGGTGGCCCGCCACGGCTTCTGCCGCCCGGTCCCGCCCCCCGCCTCCTCGACCAGCCCGTACTTGGCCAGCTGCCGGAGATGGAACGAGGTTGTCCCCGAAGACTCGCCGAGCAGCTCCGCGGCCCGGGTCGCGGTTAGCGGCCCGCGCGTGCGGAGCAGCCCCATCAGCTTCATCCGTACCGGGTGCGCGTACGCCCGCAGCGCCCGCGGATCGGTCAGCCGCGTTACCGTACGCCCGGGCACGCCATCCCGTTCGTCCGGCCCGGCCACACCCCGTTCGTCCGGCTCGTTCGCCGCCTCGCCCGGCCCGGCTACTTCCTCATCAAACATATTGCAAAGGTATCTTTGCAAAGATGTCTTGGCAACCGTTTGGATTCTTCGCCCGGACTTGGGTCAAGCGACTGAGCCGCGATGGTCACCGGCGACACCAGCAATGCCGAGCTGGTGACAGGGGTTTCGGCGCCCGGTCGACGTATCAGGCCGGGGGTTGGCACCCTCCGTACTGTCAGACGTCGCCGGGAGGGCCCGTGGAGGCAGGAGATAATCCGGCACGCCGTCCTGGAACCATTACGGGTGCCCGGCGGGCGCGCCCGGTGGCGTCTTGGCCAGCGTCGTGAGCGTCTGGCAGGACTGTCTGGCCAGGTCGGATACATCTGCCATGAATGGCGCGCGAAGGCCGAACCCGGTGAGGATCGCTTTCATCGCTGTCGCAATCACCATCCCCTGCGCAGGCGTGGTGCGGTCCGACGGCCGCGCGGGATCGATGACCCGGTTCTGGAGCAGTCGTGCCAGCTGGCCGATCTCGGCATCGAGCATCTCGGCCAGCCGGCGGCGCAGTTCCTCGTTCTCCAGGGCAGACAGCAGCAGGTGAAGCTCGAAGGCGGTCTGCGCCCTGGAGTAGCCGCTGTAGGTTGCGATCCAGGTCTGGACGTACCGGTCGATCACCGCGTCTAGGGGCAGGGCCGGGTCGTATCCATCACCGATCGCGAGATCAACCCTGGAGATCTCGCCGGCCAGGACGGCAACCATCAGGTCAGTCTTACTGCCGAAGATGGAGTAGATGGCGCCGGTCGTCAGGCCGGCTGCTTCGGCGATGTCCTCGAGCCGGACCGCTGTGCCCTGGCGTGCTATCAGGGCACTCGCCGCGTCGAGCAGCGCACGCCGGTTGGCCTCTCTCGCCTGAGCCCGTCGCACCGGTCTCCTCCCAGCCGTTGACAGTTTCGCCAGGCAGCATTACCGTAATCTTATTATTTTAGTAATCAGATTATAATAGCTGCGGGTATGAGCACCGCAACCGCGGGCCATGGCCTGAGCCGGCGGGAGGCGAGACCGGGTTGCGCTGGGCTGCGGGCAATGCGGTGCCGCCCGGCCCTTGCTTCCTGCCGCGGCTGTACCAGCACTGAGCGATGGAGTGAATCACGTGCTGACCCGGCCGGCTCGTCTCGATCAGGGTTTGCGGCTCGCTGACGGCAGGATGCTCGGCTACGCCGAATACGGCCCGGCAGCCGGGCCACCGCTGTTCTTGTTCCATGGCCTGCCCGGCTCGCGGCTTGCCGTCCCAGAAATGTGGCCGGAGGATCCCGTGGCGGTCCGGGTCATCGCGCCTGACCGGCCAGGAGTGGGGTCATCGGCGTTCCAGCCAGGCCGGCGCCTGACGGACTGGGCAGCCGATATCGGTCAGCTTGCTGATTCGCTGGGAATGGAACGATTCCTGGTGGCGGGATTTTCCGGCGGCGGCCCGCATGCCCTGGCCGTGGCCCACAGTCTGCCTGACCGGGTGATCGCCGCGGGCAGCATCAGCGGCGGCGCGGCCGTTCGTGGAGATGCGGCGCGCACGCCCCCAGGATCCTGCTTCGTGATGATCAAGAAGAACGCGGGGCCCCGCGCGTGCCCAGCCTACGCGAGTGCGCAGGCCGGGCCGGCGTTACCCATCGGACCTGGACGACGGCGAATGGGCGGACCTGGGCCGGGTCTCGCAGCCCTCCCAGATGGATAAGGGTGGTTACTACGTCCATCTGACGGCGGGGAAGCCGATCCAGGTCTTCGGGGAGGACGTGCCGCAATGGTGCCGTGACACCAAGGCACATCCGCCTTCCCGCGCAGGCCACCTCACGACATTCAAGTCAATGCCACATACCGGCTGATCACCGTTGCTCGCGTGGATGGCCCGCGTAGGTCGTCGGGAAGCGGGCCGGCGGGCGGTGACCGTGCGGTCGCCGGCCTTGGATGGAAATGCGGTGGGCAGTCTGTCTGCGTCTGTCTACGATCGGTCTTCGTGATCTATCAGGACCCGCTTGCCTATCTGCTCGGCCTCGAAGGCATCGCGCTGCTAGACGCCTGGGCGGGGGACCACGACCGCGCATTCACCGACGCCCGGCTGGCTGAAATCCGGCGGCTGCTGGATGACGGGAAGCTGCGTGACCGCGGCGTATTCGCCGAGCGCGTCAGCACCGTCCTCGCCTACCAGCAACAGGCGGCCGGTTACGACGCAGAGGCGGGCGGCGGCCTGTTCGCCACCGACGAGCCGATCGTGGCCGAGTACCTGAGCGGCCGGGAGCCTGGCGTGGCGCTGGACGCCGCGTGCGGCACCGGGCGGTTCGCTGAGTTCCTCTCCAGGCGCGGGCATCGGGTCATCGGCGTCGACAGCTCACCGGACATGCTCACTTACGCGCGGCGGCGTGTCCCAGACGGCGAGTTCCGCCTCGGTGAGCTTGACCGGCTGCCGTTGCCCGATGACTCGATAGATGTCATCGTCTGCGCGCTCGCTCTGGTCCACGTGCCCCGGTTGCACCCGGTACTCGCAGAATTTGCCCGCGTGCTGCGCCCCGGCGGTGACCTGGTCATCTCCGACATCCACCACGAGCTCACCATTCGCGGCTCGGTGATCACAGCCCGCGGCCCGGCGGGCCAGCCGTGGGTCGCGGCCACCTACCGGCATCAGCTCGGCGACTACCTGCGGCCGGCCCTGAGCCTCGGCCTCCAGGTACGACGGTGCGAGGAGCCGACCGCTACCCGGACGGACCGACTGCGGCCCGAGCCCGCGACCGAGATCGGCGACTGGCAGGACTGGCCTTTTTCGCTGATGGACTACCTGCCATCGGCGGCGCGGGCCGCTGACGGCCGCCCGTCACTAGTTATCTGGCACTTCCAGCGGCCCTCCGGCTGGTCTGGGAACCTGCAATCGTGAGCCGCGCGGTGCGCCGTGCGAGGATGACGCCATGCCCGTGCGATTGGTGCCGTTCATTCCCGGCCGACGCCCGACCGACGAGGATTCCTCTCCCGGGCTTGGATCCAGCGACTGTGCCGCGCTGGTCACCGGCGACGCCAGCTCGCCGAACCGGGCCGTGCTCCTGTTCGAGGTGGCGGACCTGGCCGGGGACGCCGCCGTTGACGCCAGCATCACCGTTGACGGCCGGACCCTTCCGGGGTGGGATCGCAGGCCGGTTCCGCTGTCGGACCGGGGCATCCAGCGGGTCGAGCTGCTGCCGGACCGCGACCTGGCCGGCGAGGATCTGGGGTTCACCGCGGGATTCCTGCGCCGGGCGCGCGTGGAGCTGCGCGCCACACAGTGCGGGTCGGTCGTGTCCAGCGACCGCGCCTGTCTCGATGTGTGCGACGTCCAGGTCCTGGGCACGCTCTACCGCCGGATCATCGACCGGGTAGTGGCGCCCGACGCAGCCCGCCAGGCGATCGCGGCGGGCGTGCCGGATCCGGGCCCGGCTTATCACCCCTGGTTCCCGGTGCTGACCATCGGGGCCGACAAGGCGGCGCTCTACACCGCCGCGCTGGTGGCGGACATCGTCGGCAAGGAGCACCACCTGACCGACCCGGCCTGGTTGCTGCGCGTCGGCGTGCAGCTGGAACTGCTCACGTGCCTGGGGATCATCGAGGCCGTCCGGGACGACATCGGGGACCTGCTCGACGCCACCGAGCGCGCCGCCTACGAAAGCAGCGATGCCTTCGCCCAGATCCGCGCCCGCCTGCGTCCTGACGCATGGCGCGACATCTGGCGGATGCGCAGTATCGCCTTCGCCCGCCGGGGTAGCCCCCGGACGGGCCCGGTGTCCGTCCTCAACCTGCTGAAGAAGCGCGAGGCCACCCTGGGTTTCCTGCATACCCACCACGAGGACCTCAAGCACGCCATCGAGCTCGCCGGGCCGAACTCGTTCAACGCCCAGGAGACGTGGCAACGAGTCTTCAGGGACGCCGAGCGGGCGGTGCTGCGCAAGGCCGCCCACGCCTTCCCCGAGCTCGCCTTCCTGCCCGCGCCCGCCAGGGAGGCCGTGCTCTGGCAACGGGGCTTCGCCGGGCAGCAGGGCATCTACCGGACGGCCGGCGACCAGTACCGCGCCTCGATGAATTCCGTCGCCAGCTGGGCCAAAGACAGGGGGCTGATGGATTACGCCGGCGAGGAGTGCGTGCCCGCCCGGGTCAGCCTCATGGAGGCCTACACCCACGACCGCTCCCGGGTCGCCGTTCTCCAGCGTCAGGACGGCCTGGGCCCGCGCCCGGAGATTTACGAGCCGGCCGTCGCCGCCGTGCCAAGCACCGAGGAGATCGAGGCTCTCCTGGCCGAGGCGCCCGTCTTCCGGTCGTTCCCTCGTGACGCCGTGCATCGCCTGGCCGTCGGCGGCCGCCCCCTGCTCCTCGGCCCGACCCAGCGGTTCGTGATCGAAGGCCAGCCGGGCACGTCGCTCGTTCCTGATCGGCGAAGGCAAAGTCGAGGTCCGGGTCCGCCGCGAGGACGGCAGCGACTGGCTGGCCGCCACCATGGGCCGGGGCGAGATCGTGGGGGAGATGGCGCTGGTCACCGGCGATCGCCGGGCGGCCACCGTCCGCTCGGTTGACGAAACCGTCATCTACGAGATCAGCCGCCAGCAGTACGAGCCGCTGCTGCGGGAACACCCCGAGTGGCTCGACGAGCTCACCGCGGTGATGAACGAGCGGCTGGCCCGCCGGGCCGAGATGGACCCAGCCCGCCGTCCGCCGCCCCTGCTGCGGCGCATCCGCCGCCCGCGTTTATAGCTCGAGCCGATCCCAGCCCTGACTCAGCGCCGTGGACCGCAAGTCCTCAGCTCAAGCCCTCAGGCTGGTCACTTAGCGTGAGATCGGCGGTTAGGCCGGAACCTGCCAAGGACGACGGCCAGGGGCTCGCGACCTGGCAGGACGGTACGCTGCCGCGATTATCCACATTTCCACAGCCCCGCTAATCCACAGCTGTGCATGCGCTGACCAGCGATTTTGCCCGAATTATCCACAACCTTGTGCACAGGGCGTTATCCTGGCTGGTCAAAGACAGCAGGTAAGGATGAGCCAAGGGAGAAGCCAGTGACGTCGCGTTATCTCTCTTACCGGGCGAGGCGGAAGATGACCGCCGTGTCCTTCGCCTGCTAGCCAAAGGACGGTCCCGGCCAGGTGTTCGCAGCACGCGGCCGGGACCTTATGTCGGACCAACTGTAGGAGGAACCCGACATGGTCAGTATGGCAGGTGCCGAGCTGGTCACGATGTCCAAGGAAACGGGACCTGTGCAGCTTCCGGCCAGTCCTCGCCTGGCGCTGGCGGAACCGCCAGCGCTCGCGCAGCCCGACCGGATCCGGCCGCTGGAGGTAGCCCAGTGCTCCTTGTGCGGCGTCGCGAGTCCGCTCGGCCTGCTGGTTCCTGATGGTGGCCAGGGATGCGCCGACGTCCGCTGGTACTGCAAGGACGCTAGGTCGTGTACCGAACGCTGGACCACGGCCCGTCCGCCGCTGTCGGCTCAGGCGCCGCCAAGTGCTCCGCTTGACCGATGAGCCACCCGGGACCCGCGCGTGGCTTATGGCGCCAGAGTCGGCGCCGTTGCGTGCACCCGGCTTGCAACCGGCTGGCGAACGGAATCGCCACCGCGCGGGCGAAGTATTGGTCCCAGGAAAGCACGCGGCAGACCGCCGCTTAGAGCTTGCAGAAAAATAACCCGTAGCTTCCTGGAATGCGGCATGCTGATGTGGTATGAGCGGAGCTGTAGGCGTACAGCGCCACTGGATCCGGGACGTCCGGCGGGACCGTCACCGTCGCGTTCACCTCAGGAAACAACGTGACCACGACCATCGACGTGGTACAGCTATCCGGCGACAAGGCCGGCAGCCCGGTCGCGCAATCGGCGGCCACGTCGGGCTTCGGCACCGCCGCCACCGGCGCGGCCCTCACCGGGGCCAGCCAAAGCGACGGCGAGATATTCTTCGCCGGGCTGACTGCCAGTACGACGATGAGCACGCCGAGCGGGTATCCGGCCCTCGATTCCTCCGGATCCGGGGTACACGGCTCATGGTTCAGCTCCTCCGCGTCCTCGACCGCGATCTCGACGACCCTCGGCACCACCACCGGCTACGGGACAGTCGAGATCGAGATCAACCACGGGTGACGGCAGCCTTCGCCGATCGTCCGGCCGGGATACGCCGCCAGCGTTCGGTCCGGCGGTCGGCGAGGATCTGCCTGACCACGTTGCGTCCGGGGATGCCGGTCACCCCGCCGCCGCCGTGCGTGGCGGACCCGGCCTGGTACAGGCCGCGGACCGGGGTGCGCAGGTCGGCGTAGCCCGCGGCGGGCCTGGCGTGGAACATCTGCCCGAGCGACAGTTCGCCGTGGAAGATGTTCCCGCCGACCAGCCCGTATTCCTCCTGCATCTCGTGCGGCCCGATCACCTGCCGGTGCAGTACCGAGCTGGTGAATCCGGGCGCGACCGTCTCGACCCGGGCGAGCACGCGGTCGGCGTACGCCTTCAGCTCGGCCTCGTCGGGGGAGTCGGCGTAGGTGTGCGGTACCCACTGGGTGAACATCGACATGATGTGCTGCCCGGCCGGCGCCAGCGAATCGTCGAACACGCTCGGGATGCAGATGTCGGCGAACGGCAGCTCGGCCGGCTTGCCCGCGACGGCCTGCTGGAACGCGTTCTCGATGTCGTCGAGCGACTCGGCGAGCACGATCGTCCCGCCGTAGACCGAAGGGTCGGGATCCGGATACGCAGAAAACACCGGCAGCCGGTCCAGGGCCAGGTTGATCTTCACGGTCCCGCTGCGGGTGCGCCAGCCGCGGATGTCGTCGACGAACCCGGCGGGCAGCTCTGCAGGGTCCATCAGGCGCAGGAACGAGATCTGGGGGTGCGCGGTCGTCACGACCACCGGCGCGTCAATCGATTCACCGCTGGCTAGCTCCACCCCGGTGACCCGGCCGTCCCTGGTGCGGATGCGCGCGACCTCCGCGCCGGTCCTGATCTTGGCCCCGAACGTCCGGGCCGCCCCGGCCAGCGCCCCGCTGACCGCGCCCATGCCGCCGCGCGGGAACCCCCACGCGGTCTCGCCGATGTGGTGGTGCAGCATCACGTACGCGGTGCCCGCCGACCGCGGGCCGGCCCACGTGCCGATCACCCCGGACACGGATAGCAGGCCCAGCAGCGCGTCGCTCTCGAAGTACCCGTCGAGCAGGTCCGCGATGCTGCCCGTGAGCAGCCGGACCACGTCGACTGCGCTGCGTTCGCGGACGCCCCGCAACTGGAGCAGCAGCTGCGCCTGCCGCACCAGATCCAGCGGCCGGCGTGACCCGAGGCGCGGCGGGATCTGGTGCAGGAGCGGCCCGAGCACCTGGCCGAGCTCGGCCAGGTGCCGGTCGTACCGGGGGTACGCGTCGGCGTCGCGCTTGGAGAACTTGGCGATCTCGGCGTGCCGCTGCTCCGGGTCGTCGGGCAGCCGCAGGTACCGGCCGTCAGCCCGCGGCGCGAAGTATGGTCCCTGCGGGTACACGTGGTACCCCTGCTGGTCGAGCCGCAGGTCGCGCACGAGGTCCGGCGGTATCAGCGAGACCACGTAGGACAGCGACGTCACCGTGTAGTCCGGCCCGAACGGGTGCTCGCTGACGGCCGCGCCGCCTACCACGTCGCGTCGTTCGCACACCACCGTCGTCAGTCCCGCGCGGGCCAGGTAGGCCGCCGCGACCAGCCCGTTGTGCCCGCCACCCACCACCACGACATCCGCCTGTTGCGTCACCGCCAGCCTTCCTTGTAGAAGATCCTCTCCGTCGACGGTACGGGATCCCGGCGAGTAGGCCTACCGGCGCGGGTGTTTACATGGCCTCCTAGGACGACGAACGGAGCGCATGGTGGACACCCAGGACACCCCGCAGGACCCGACGGCCCCGGTCGTCATCGCCGTAGCCCAGCTTGCGATCACCATCGGCGAGCCCGACGCGAACCGGCGGGCGGCGGCGGCCGCGGTCGCCGAGGCGGCCGCCGCTGGTGCGCGCCTGGTGGTGCTGCCCGAGCTGTGCGACTCCGGCTACGTCTTCGGCGACGACGCGGAGAAGGCGTTCGCCGAAGCGGAGAGCCTCGCGGCCCCGGCCGACGACAACCCCACGCTGCGCGAGTGGCGCGACCTGGCCGCCGAGCACGACCTGGTGATCGTCGGCGGCTTCTGCGAGCTCGGCGAGGGCGGCCGCCTGCATAACAGCGCGGCGGTGGTGGACGCGTCCGGCACGCGCGCGGTCTACCGCAAGGCGCACCTGTGGGACAAGGAGAAGCTGGTCTTCACCCCCGGCGACGACCAGCCGCCGGTGGTCGACCTGCCCCTGGGCCGGGTGGGCGTCATGATCTGCTACGACCTCGAGTTCCCCGAATGGGTCCGGCTGCCCGCGCTGGCCGGCGCCGACCTAATTGCGGCCCCGGTGAACTGGCCGAACGCGAGCTGGCCGCCCGGGGAACGCCCCGCCGAGGTGATCAAGGCGCAGGCCGCCGCCGCCACCAACGGGGTCTTCGTCGCGGTGTGCGACCGCTGCCAGGACGAGCGTGGCGTGTCCTGGATCAGCGGCTCGCTGATCGCGGGCCCCGACGGCTATCTACTAATAGGCCCCGTCCTGGCCGACCATCCCCAGGTGCTGACCGCCGCCTGCGACCTGCCCCGCGCCCGGGATAAGGCCCTGGCCGGCGACAACGACCTGTTCGCCGACCGCCGCCCGGGCCTGTACACCTCCGTCCAGGACGTCCCCGACGAGCGGATCCAGGCGGCCACCGCGCACTGGTCGGCGCGCTTCGTCGCGAACGGCACCAGCTACTCCGACTTCCAGGCCACCCTGGCGCGTATCGAGCGCTGGGATGACTGGTGCCGTGAGTGGGGCCGGACCGCGCAGCGCTACGAGCAACTGGCCGAGACCGCGGAAGCCAAGGGGCAGATGCTGACCGCGGGGGAGGCCTGGCGCCGGGCCGCCCTGGCCTGGCACTGGGGCAAGTTCGTCTTCGTCGACCACCCGGCCGAGCAGCGCGCGGCCCACGAGCGCACCGTGGCCGATTTTCGCCGGGGCGCCGGGACGCTGAACCCGCCCGCCGAGCCGGTCCGGATCCCGTATCGGGACACAACGCTGGCCGCCTACCTGCGCGTTCCGGCCACCGAAGGCCGACCCCCCGCCGTGATCATGATGCCCGGCCTCGACTCGGTCAAGGAAGAGCTGCAGGCGACCGCCGAATACCTGCTGAGCCGCGGCCTTGCGGTGATCGCGATCGACGGACCCGGCCAGGGCGAAGCCGAATACGAGCTGCCCATCGAGCCTGCCTACGAGCGCGTGACCGCGGCGGTCGTGGACTACCTGCAGGGCCGCGACGACATCGACCCCGGGCGGATCGGCGCGTTCGGGGTGAGCCTCGGCGGCTACTACGCCGCCAGGTCCGCGGCGTTCGAGCCGCGCCTGCGGGCCGTGGTGGCCCTAGCCGGCCCGTACCGCTTCGACCTCGACTGGGACGAGCTGCCCCCGCAGACCCGGGCCACCTTCCAGCACCGCTCCGGCGCCGCCACCGAGGCCGAGGCGCGCGAGCGGGCCGCCGCGCTGACCCTCGAGCACGCCGCCGCCCAGATCACCTGCCCGCTGCTGGTCGCGCACGGGGGCCGGGACCGCCTCATCCCGCCCTACCACGCCGAACGCCTGGCCCGCGAGGCCCCGGGCGCCGAGCTCATGCTGGACCCCGACGGCAGCCACGGCCTGACCAACCACGCCTTCGAGTCGCGGTCCGTGATGGCCGACTGGCTAGCCTCCCATCTGGGCTAAAACGGCTGGGGCCGGCCGGGGTCCTGGGTATGGCGACGCGCCCCGACCGCCGTCATGCGTCCCGGCGGTTCAGCAGCGTCCAGGCGGTGGCGTACACGATGGCCACGAACAGGCACAGTACGCCGAAGCCGGGCCAGGGCTGGAGGGTGTGGGCGGAGTGGTGGACGTTAGTGAGCTGGCTCCCGGCCTGGGTCGGCCAGAACTCGGTGACCGGGTTCCGCCACGAGCCCGGCAGCGCCTGGGCGATCGCGGGGAGGACGAACAGGACGGCGATCATGGCGGTGATGGCGGCGGCCGGATGCCGGAGCAAGGCCCCCGCGGCGACGCTGAGCACCGCCAGGGCGGCCAGGACCAGCCCGCCTCCCACCACCGCCCGGGCCACCCCGGGATCGCCGAGCGCCGCGTGCGGGGCATAGCCGCTGATGAGGGCCTGGCCCACGAAGAACGCCGTGAAGCAGGTGACCTCGCCCACGACGAAGGTCACCGCGGCGAAGACCAGCGACTTGGCTGCCAGTACCCGGCCTCGCTTCGGGACGGCGATCAGGCTGGTGCGGATCATCCCGGACGAGTACTCGGAGCTGATGCAGAGCACCCCGAGCACGACGATGGCCAGCGAGGCGATGGCCACCCCCACCTGGCTGACCCCGGTCGGATCCCAGCTCAGCTTGCCGGAGACGCCGCTCTTGGCGTAGCCGTGGGCGGCTGCCGCGCTGATGGCGGCTCCCAGGCCGACGCCGAGCACGACGGTCACGGTCAGCGCCCAGAAAGTGGACCGGACCGAGCGGAGCTTGGTCCACTCCGAGCGCAGCGCGTCGCCGAAGGTGGCTGCGCGGAAGGCCGCCCGGTGGTACGGGGCGGCGGGGGCGATCGTGGCACCGGTCATCGGGTCGCCCCGGCCGCCTGGTACTCCACGCTCTCGCGGGTCAGTTCCATGAACGCTTCCTCCAGCGAGGCCCGGACGGGGATGAGCTCGGACAGGGCGATGCCGTGGGCGGCGGCCAGCCGTCCCACCTCGGCGCTGTCCATTCCGGTGATCTCGATGACGTCGGGGCCGGTCCCGGCCTCGGTGTCGGCCACGGGTGCCGCCGCCACCCGGGAGGTGCTCCCGGCCCGGACGGTGGCACCGGCCTCGCGGCAGCGGGCGGCCAGTTCGGCCGCCTGGGGGCTGCGGACGTGTACCGAGTGCTGGGAGCTGGACCGCACGAACTCGTCCGCGCTGGTATCGGCGATCAGCCGGCCCTGGCCGATCACCAGCAGGTGGTCGGCGGTCAGGGCCATCTCGCTCATCAGGTGGCTGGAGACCAGCACGGTGCGGCCCTCGGCGGCGAGCCCCCGCAGCAGGGTCCGGACCCAGTGGATGCCGTCGGGGTCCAGGCCGTTCACCGGTTCGTCGAAGATGAGTACGGTCGGGTCCCCGAGCAGCGCCGAGGCGATGCCGAGCCGCTGGCTCATGCCCAGCGAGAAGCCCTTCGCCCGGCGCCTGGCCACGCCCTCGAGACCGACGGTGCGGAGCACCTCGTCCACCCGGCGGCGGGGGATGCCGTTACTGCGGGCCAGGCACAGCAGGTGGTCGCGGGCCCGGCGGCCGCCGTGCAGCGCCCCGGCGTCCAGGAGGGCGCCCACCTCGCGCATGGGGGCCGGCAGGTCGCGGTAGCTGCGGCCGGCGACGGTGACCGAGCCCTGCGTCGGCGCGTCCAGGCCCAGGATCATCCGCATGGTGGTGGTCTTCCCGGCGCCGTTCGGGCCGAGGAAACCGGTGACCAGGCCGGGCCGGACGGAGAACGACAGGTCGTCGACGGCCACGGTCGAGCCGTAGCGCTTGACCAGGCCGCGGGCTTCGATCATCGCTCGAAAGCGAACGGGACGGCGAGGTCGACATAGTCGTCGGGGACGGTCGCCGCGGTCATGCCCGGGGTCGCGAGATACGTGGTGCGCACGCCGAGGTCTTCGTCCGTGAGCGTGACGGTAATGCGCTCACCTGCGTGCTCCCGCTCCTGCTCCTGCACCCAGGCGCCCAGTGACTCGACCGCGAGCTGCCAGTGCACCACCGCTTGCTCAGCCGGGCCGGGTGGCAGCGTGACGAACGCCTCGGTATGGGCCGGCTCGGT
>JBOHCK010000087.1:0-20425 GCA_050698755.1 Streptosporangiaceae bacterium
ACGTCATAGGACAGCAGCGCCGCCGCCGAGGACACGGTCCGGCCCGGGTGCCCGGAGGTGACCAGCTTCGGATCCGGTGCGCCCTGGGTAGCCCACGCGAAGAGCCCGCCGTCCGGGCGGCGCGCGGCCAGCGGGTCCAGCGTCGCCTGGTCCGCCCCCTTGTAGAAGACCCTAGGCCGGGTGTTCTTCTCCGGGCGCCGGACCTGCACCGGCTCGCGATTGATGACTCGCGCGACCGCCGAGGCCGGGTCGTTCAGGTCGCCGACGAGGATCGCCTCGGTGGGGCATACCGTGACGCAGGCCGGTTCCAGGCCCATGTCGAGGCGGTGCGCGCACAGGTTGCACTTCTCGGCCGAGTGGTCCTCGGGGTTGATGAAGATCGCGTCGTACGGGCACGCGGCCATGCACGCCTTGCAGCCGATGCAGACGCTCTTGTCGAAGTCGACGATGCCATCCTCGCGCCGGAACATGGCCTGCGTGGGGCACGCCGTCACGCACGGAGCATCCTCGCACTGGTTGCACCTGGTAACCTGGAACGCCCGTCTGACCTGCGGGAACACCCCGATGTCCACCGACTTGACGTAGGTACGGGTCACCCCGACCGGGACCTCGTTCTCGCTTTTGCAGGCCGTGGTGCACGCGTGGCAGCCGATGCAGCGCGACTGGTCGAGCAGCTTCACCCAGCGCGGCTCCGGCAGATCGGACACGGCCATATACCGACGGTAAGACACCGGCCCGCACTCGCCTAGAGTCCGCGTTGTTGTATTAGGAATCATGCGCCACTGGCGTGGCGCTGCCGTGGGATGCGAATACTGGGTCCCCTCCCGCCGTCGACGCGGCGCGGGTCGCGAAGGGCCGGGGTTTTTTGCGGTGGCCGGCGGGCCGACTGCCGCGGACTCGATGGTGACCTTGAACAGATCGGGACGAGTACGCGCCAGGCTCCCCGGGCCATGCATCGGCTCCGGGGGGATCACTCAGTGGTTAGCCGACCTTCCCGGTGATGTAGTCCATAGTGGCCTGCTCGGTCGGCTGGCTGAACAGATCCTTGGTGGAGGCTGCCTCGACCAAGCGCCCGGGCAGCCCGGGCCCGAGGACGGTCATGAACGCGGTGATGTCGGAGACCCGGGCGGCCTGCTGCATGTTGTGGGTCACGATGACGACCGTGTACTCCCGCTTCAGCTCGCGGATGAGGCCCTCGATGACCTCGGTGGAGACGGGATCGAGCGCGGAGCAGGGCTCGTCCATGAGCAGCACCTGGGGCTCTACCGCCAGGCAGCGGGCGATGCACAGCCGCTGCTGCTGCCCGCCGGACAGGCTGGCGCCGGGCTTGTCCAGCCGGTCCTTGACCTCATGCCACAATCCCGCCGCCATCAGCGACTGTTCCACCACCTCGTCCAGCCTCTGGGCGCGGCGGTCCCTGCGCGGGCCGAATCGCAGCCCGGCGGTCACGTTGTCGGCGATTGACATGGTGGGGAACGGGTTCGGCCGCTGGAACACCATCCCGACGTGCCGGCGGACCTGCACGAGGTCCACGTCGCGGTCGTAGATGTGCGTGCCGTCCAGCAGTACCTGGCCGGTCACCGAGGCGCCGGGCACGGTCATGTGCAGGCCGTTCATGCAGCGCAGCAGCGTGGACTTGCCGCACCCGGACGGCCCGATCAGGGCCGTCACCTTGCCGGGCTCCAGGCTGAGGCTCACGTCCGTTACCGCGGGCCGGCCGTGGTAACTGGCGGTCAGGTCAGAGACGTCGATCCGGCCGGCGACGCCCGGGCCGCGCAGCGCGGGCGCTGTGCCGGCGGGAGAGCCGCCGGAGGGTGCAACGCTCATGTCAGCTCCTTGTGATGGTGGCGCGCCGGCCGATGAGCCGGGCGCCGATGGCGAACAGCAAGACGATGACGATCAGGGTGAGCGCGCCCGCCCAGGCCCGTGACTGGGCGGCCTGGAAGCCGGTAATCGCGTCGCTGAAGATCTGCAGGGACAGGGTGGACATGCGCTGGGTGGGGTTGATCTGCATGAACTCCTCGTTACCCAGCGCGGTGAGCAGGAGCGGCGCCGTCTCGCCCATGGCGCGGGCGACCGCCAGGAAGAGCCCGGTGATAATCCCGGGCGTGGCTGTCGGCAGCACCACCGACACGATCGTGCGGGCCCGGCTGACGCCGAGCGCGGCGGATGCCTCCCGCAGGCTGACGGGGACCAGGCGCAGCATCTCCGCCGTGGCCCGGACCACCAGCGGCAGCATGACCAGCGCCAGGGCGATGGATCCCGCCAGGCCGGAGAACCCGAAGTGGACGACCCAGATGGAATAGATGAAGGCGCCGGTCACGATGGTCGGGACGCCGACGAGCACGTCGTTGATGAAGCTGGCGGAGGCCGTGAAGCGCCCGCCGTACTCCACCATCGCCACCGCCGCGGCCACGCCGAACGGCACCGCGATGAGCGTGGCGATCCCGACGATGATGAGGCTGCCGACGATGCCGTTTTCATAGCCGCCGCCATACGACGCCGGGTTGCCGGGGGGGTTTGAGTGAAGAACGACGGCCTGATGTACGTCAGGCCCTTGGCGGCCACGTAGATCAGCACCCACGCCAGCACCCCGACGGCGATAGCCACCAGCGCGGCCAGCAGCACGGTCATGCCGCGGTCCCGGCCCCGCCGCCAGGCCTGCCCCGCGGGTTTGCCGAGCTGTGGTGCGGGCGCGGAGGTCGGCATCCGGGTGGTCATCAGGCCAGGTCCCCTCGTATCCGGCGGACCCAGAGCTTGCCCGCGATGTTGACGATCAGGGAGATGATCAGCAGCCACAGGGCCACGACGAACAGCGAGTCCAGGTGGAAGGGCTCGACCGCCTCGGTGAACTCGTTGGCGATCACCGAGGCCATGGTGGCACCCGTGGCGAAGATGGACTTGCTGATCGACAGCGAGTTGTTCCCGATGACCATGGTGACCGCTATCGTCTCGCCGAACGCGCGGCCCAGGCCGAGGATCGACGCGCCGAGGATCCCGGACCGGGACCGGGGCAGCACCGCCGTGCGCAGCATCTCCCACCGTGTCATGCCCAGCGCCAGCGCGGCCTCCTTCTCATCGGCCGGGGTGGTGGCGAAGACCTCGCGGCACAGCGCGGTCACGATCGGCAGCACCATGATCGCCAGGATGATGCCCGCGGTGAAGTAGGACAGCCCGTAGGACGGGCCGGCGAAGGCGGTGCCGATGCCGGGTATCTTGCCGAGCGTGGAGATCAGGAAGCTGACAATCGGCGCCAGGGCCGGGATCAGCGCGAAGATGCCCCAGAACCCGAACACCACCGACGGGATCGCGGCCAGCAGGTCGACCAGGTAGGACAGCGGCCTGCGCAGCCAGGCCGGGGCGATCCCGGTGATGTACAGGGCGATCCCCACCGACATCGGCACGGCGATCAGCAGTCCGATCACCGAGGTGAGCACGGTGCCGTAGATGAACTGCACGATGCCGTACGGGTTGGGGGACGTGCTGGTGGTCGTGGCGTCCGAGGGCGCCCACCGGTCGGAGCCCAGGAAGCTGAACGGGCCGTAATGGCGCATCGCCGGCAGGCCCTCGATGATCAGGAACGCCGCCATCGCCACCAGCACGATGACCACCACGGCGGCTGCCCCGAGCATCCCGCCGCGGAACAGGCGGTCCCCGTACCGGCGCCCGCGGCGCAGGGCCTCAGGGGTCCTGGCCGGGGCCACCGTAGCCGGCGCGGTCATGATTGCCCCCCGGAGGCTGCCGCGGGCGGCGGGCCGGGCGCATGAACGCCCGGCCCGCCGTCACGCTGAGTGCTGCTAGGCAACAGGCTTCCCGTTGACCATGATCTTCTTCAGCTGCGCGTACGCCAGTGCCTGCAGCGCCGATCCCAGCGGCGCGTAGTACAGGCTGGCGTTCTCGTCCTGCCCGGAGGTCAGCACCCAGGCGAAGAAGTTGACCAGCCCGGCGGCGATCCCCGCGTTCGTCTGGTTCTGGTAGACCAGCGCGTACGTGGTGCCGACGATCGGGTAGACGTCCGCGTTGGAACCGTCGGTCAGGAACGTGTTCAGGCTCGGCGGGAAGGTGACGCCGTCCACCGCCGGGACGATCGTCGGAATGCACGGCTCGATGAAGGCGCCCGACTTGTTCTGCACCTGCCCGTAGGTGAGGTGCTCGGAGATCGCGTAATCCGATTCGACGTAGCCGAGCGCGCCCTTGGTCTCGGCGACGGCGGCCGAGACGCCCTCGTTGCCCTTGCCGCCGATGCCCACCGGCCAGGCGACGACCAGCCCGTCGCTCTTGGATGCGCCGCCGAGCGCCGACACCCAGGTCGGCGAGGTCTGGGTCAGGTAGTTGGTCCAGATGTTCGTGGTGCCCGAGCCGTCGGACCGGTGCACCACGGCGATCGGCATGTTCGGGAGGTTCACGCCGGGGTTGAGGGCCTTGAGCGCCGGGTCATCCCAGTTGGTGATCTTGCCCGCGTAGATCTCGCCGAGCACGTTGCCGGTGAACTTCAGCCCGGCCGGGATTCCGGGCAGGTTGTACGTCGGGGCGACGGCGCCGAGCAGCAGCGGGATCTGCAGGACCGTGCCGCCCTTGGCCAGGGCGATCTCGGCCGGGGTCATCCCGGTGTCGCCGTCGCCGAAGTTGACCGTCTGCGCCTGGAACGCGGCGATCCCGCCGCCGGAACCGATCGACGCGTAGGCCACCGCGACCCCGTCCGCCTTGTCATAGTTGGACGCCCACTCGTCATAAATCGGTGCCGCGAAGGTAGACCCGGCACCGCTGAGGGTCTTCACCCCGCCCGCGACCGTACCGATCGTGTTCGCATACTTCGGCGCCGTGTTCGTCGACGACGAGCAGAGGCTGGTATTCGCCGCCCCGAAGCTCACGCTTGTCGCCGTCGAAGTCGAACCTGAAGTCGAACTTGAAGTCGTACTTGAACTCGAGCTGCTACAGCCCGCTGCTGCCAGTGTCACGCATAGCACGCCGACAGCCACAGCGGAGAACCTTGCTCTCATCGTCCCTCCAGGGCCGTGACCACGCCTGCCGTGGCCTCCTTCGATGGCGAAGTTAGGGACGGAAGGTTAAATAACGGAAGCCTGCAAGGAACACAAAGTGAACATCAGTGGGCATCTACCTACTCCGACATCTATTGTGTGACAAAGACCGCCCGCGGCGAGGCGGTGCCCGGCTGAAAGTCCGCTTGAAGGCCAGCTCTGACACTCGTTTGCTTCACGACAGCGGACACGGCCGCCTTACGCATCGTCAGCCTGCCCAAGCGGTGCCGTCAGCGTCGCCTGGTGCGCGCCCTTGTAGAAGACTCCCGGCCGGGTGTTCTTCTCCGGCCGCCGCACCTGCACCGGCTCGCGGTTGATGACCTGCGCGACCTTCGAGGCCGGGTCGTTCAGGTCGCCGACGAGGATCGCCTCGGTGGGGCAGACGGTGACGCAGGCCGCCCGCCTGCGCGGATTCCTGCTACGATGCTGACCCGCCGGCGCCTGCCATGGCGGGGAGGAGGAGGTCGCCTTGGCCGCCCAGCCGCTTGTCCGCTCGCCCGAAGGACTGACGATCGCGGAGGAGATCGAGGTGCTGGACCACCTGAGCGGTGCGAAGGCGGGGTGCATCGATCCCCTTGCGGTGACGGCTGGAGTCCTGGCCGATCTCGTGCTGGCGGGCCGGGTTGCGCTACGCGAGATGACGCCCGGCTGGCGACGGGGTGTCCACCGGTTGGACGCAGCATCGCATCGCTTGTGCGTGTTTGCGGAGGATACGACGGCGCCGGGGGACGCGGTGCTCGACGCCGCCTTGGCCAAGATCTCACAAAGGCGCCGGGAGACGGACCTGGCGTGGTGGATCGGGCACGTCTGCCCGCGGATCTCGGTCTTCACCCACCTGCTGGAACGAGGCGTAATCGAGCGCAGCGGTTACCGCGGAACCGTCAGCGAGGCCGTCGCCGGCGGGGTGCGGCGCCGACTCGAGCAGACGCTGGACGGTCCGGGCGTTACTGACGCCCGGACCGCCGCAGTCGTCTTGCTGGCCCGCGCCGGCGGGTTCTTCGACCCGAAGAAGAACGGGCACAACACAATCTCTTCGGCCGCGCCGACCGTCGTTCGGGAACGGATGAACAAGCTCGCGTCGCTGCCGTCGGTTGCCCCGGTGCACCCACTCGTCGGCGCGATCGCTGAGATCCGCGGCGAGAAGGGACGAAAGACGGACGTTGCCGTCTGGCAACTGTCCTCCTGACCGGCGCTGGCCGACCATCAACGCGGGTGAGCACCGGGGGTCAGGCGAGGGAGAGGAAGAGCTTTTCCAGCTGGGCCCGGTCGGCCTCGGCGGTGCCATCGCCGTTGGCGGCGCACTGCTGCAGGCCGGTGGCGATGATCTGAAAGCCGGCCCGGTCCAGCGCCCGGGAGGCCGCGGCGAGCTGGGTCACCACGTCGGCGCAGTCACGGCCTTCCTCGATCATCCGGATGACCCCGCCGACCTGGCCTTGGGCCCGGCGCAGCCGCTTGACCACGCTCGCCATCGTCGGGCCGTCCACATCCATGCCAAGCTCCTCCGTCCGGGAGCCGCCCGATGGCGGCAGATCCGTACAAAAATACCCGTGGGGGTATTTTACCATGTGTCACAGGTGCGGCCAGGTCGTTCAGGTCGCCGACGAGGATCGCCTCGGCGGGCATCCGTGCCTCCGCTGCCCGGTCAGTCGACGTGCCGGTGTCCGTTGGGCTGGCCGATCCCGTGCTCGCGCCCGGTCTGCTGCCCCGGGCCGGACGGCGCGTCTCCGGCGGCCCGCTGGTCGTAGAACTCGCGGAACGCCGCGAAGGCCCGCGCGCCGTAGACCGTGGCCGGGCCGCCGTTCATCACGAACGTGACGCCGATCGCCTCGGCGGCTTCCTGCGGGGTGGCGCCGTGCTGAACGGCGGCGTGAGCGTGGGCGGCGATGCAGCCGTCGCATTCCTTGCTGACCGCGATGGCCAGCGCGATGAGCTCCTTGGTCCGGGCGTCCAGGGCCCCGGCCGCCAGTGCGGAATCGTGCAGTTCCTTATAGCCCGCGTAGACCTGGGGGATCGCGTGCCGCAGTTCTCGCGTCGGTACCCGCAGCTCGTCGCGTACGGCCTTTCCGTAACTCATGGCCTGTCCCTTTCCGATGACTGTCCAGATACCTCCAGGAGTATGTGATTCAGGGGAGCCCCACCACCGCCAAAGGTCCCGCGTGCAGGATGGGTCACCGCGGATCCGCTTCGCCTGGCGTGACCGGCATGTCGGCCAGCCGGTCGACTTCCCTGGCGAGCGCGTGAAGCGCCGGGACCGCGGTGGCCAGGGCGCGCCGCTGCCGGGCAGGTAGCGCCGACAAGGCCAGGTTCAGCACGGCCGCGTTGGTGGCCTGCCACGCCAGCACCGCTTGCTGCCCGGCCTCGGTCACGGTCAGCTCGACGGCGCGCCGGTCCTCCTCGGCGGTGGCCCGGCCCAGCATTCCCCGTGTGCTGAGGGCGTTCACGATGGTCGTGACGGTGTTGGGCCTCATGTTCAGGAGCCGGGCCAGTTGCCCCGGCCGGGCGCCGGGATGTTCGGCCAGCGCCGCCAGCAGTTCCAGCTGCGCCACGGCCAGCGTATTGCCGGGATCGGCGACCCGGGCGCCGCGCCGCAGGGCCCGGCGCAACCGGGCGATCGCCTCGGCCAGGCTATCGGTCCGCGAGCGGGCCTGGCCGCCGTTGCGGCGAGGAGTCGCAGAATCCACCGCCGACCGCCCGTTCGGCTCCCTCGGGGCCACGTTTACCATCCGCCCGTTGCAGGCGGCGTCTGGCTCGGCGGGACACCGCCGTGATCGCCATGTGCTGAGTTCCGGCCCTCTGCCGGCGCGGCGGGCGCGCTGTCGGCAGCGTACGCCGGCAGCCGGGCAGAGTAGATGGAGTAGCCGTCGATATGAAACGCGACCAGCGTGGCGATCCCGGTCGCCGCCATCATCGGGACCATCAGCCCGAAGCCGCTGTGGGTGAGCTCGAGCACCAGGACCAGGCCGGACAGCGGCGCCTGCATGGCCGCGCCGATCATGGCGGCCGCGCCCACCATGGCGAAGGCGCCGGACGGGGAACCGGGCCAGGCCAGGTTCCAGGCGATGCCCAGCGCGCCGCCCAGGACCGCGCCGGTGGCGAGCGTCGGGGTGAACAGGCCCCCGGACGCGCCGCCGCCCAGGCACATGGCCGTGACCAGAGGCTTGAGCGCGAACAGGGTGAACATCAGGCTGAAGCCGCCGATACCGAGCAAGGCGTCACGGGCTATGTCCAGGCCGTTGCCGAAGAGCTGCGGGTACCAGATGCCGATTACCCCGAGGATCCCGAAGGCGAGCACCGGCGAGATCAGAGCCGCGCTTCCCCGGGCGCGGTGATACGACACCCAGCCGATGAGCCGGATATACCCGGCCGAGACCAGCCCGATGACCGGCCCGGCCAGCACCGCCCAGGTCATCACCGACCAGGTGAACGGGTAGTCGGGGATGCCGGGATAGACGGCGTGATCGGGCAGGTATATCCACGCCGTGGCGGTCGCGATCAGCGAGCACGCGAGGGCCGGCAGCATGACCGGCAGGGAGATGCTGCCGATGAGGATCTCCGCGGTGAACAGGGCGCCGGCCAGCGGGACGTTGTAGACGGCGGCGAGCCCGGCGCCGCCGCCACACGCCACGAGCAGCCGCCGCTGCTGGACTGACAGGCCACCCCAGCCGGCCAGGACGCTCCCGAACGCGCCGCCCAGCAGCTTGGGCGCGGCCTCCCGGCCGATCGACGCGCCCATGCCGATGACGACCTCGGAGATTACCGACGTGCCCAGGCAGCGGCGGAATGACAGGCGCCCGTCGCCGCTCCACAGCGCCTCGTCGATCTCCGACGGCTCGCCCTTGTTATACCGCCGCAGCAGGAACCACGCGACGCCGCCGAACACGCCCGCGATCAGCAGGGAGCTGACCCGGCGGACCGCCGGTGCCCGCTCGACAGCGTGCTGGAAGCTGCCCGAGTGGTAGCCGAACGCCGCGTACTGCACGTTGAACAAGATCAGCATCATCAGCGCGCCGAGCAGGCCGGCCGCAACGCCAGTAAGCGCCACCATCACCCAGAACCGGGGGGTAAAGACGTCGGCCCCGCCGCTGGTGATGTTCGGCTGCTCCGTGGCACCGCGGCCTGAGGGCAGGCGCTGCTTCAGCAGCGGCTGCGGGCGCCGTCGGCGCTCGCTGGCCCTGGCTGGCTGCCGGGTGCGCGCAAGGCTGAGCCAGTGCGATGGGCCGGGACGGCGGGTCCGGCGGTCAGGACTGGTCATCCGCGCGGCTCCAGAGTCGCCAGGCCGTCAACCGAGCGGGTCGGGTGCGAACGGTCGCCGATCACGGCCGGGCCGGTTCGCGCAGCATCATTACCTGCCCTCCACCCGGGGCGGTGCACAGCCGGAGCGTCTAACCTCCTCCACTTTACTTCTGTAGAGGAACTATTTGTAGTTGTATCACAGGAGGATCTGTTTTGACAGCCGCGTCGCCCTGGTGACTGGGGATGCCGACGCGCTGACGTCGATCCCCGCGCGTTATACGCAAGGCCGCCTGGCGAGCTTGCCGGGCGCTGCGGGCTCTGGCGCCGCCAAGGCGCGACGCGCATCGCCCTCACTCAGCGTGCGTCGTGGCGCTCGCGGGCGCCGGACGGAAGATGGCCCGGGCTTCCCGCAGCGCGTAGAACACGATGACCAGCGCGGCCAGCGGATCCGCCCACCACAGCCCTGCGCCGGCGTTCAGGGCGAGCCCGGCGAGCACCGCCACGGCCAGTATGCCGTCCACCAGCGTGACGCGGCCCTCCGTGGCCAGCACCGGGTTGCCCAGCTCCTTGCCGGTCCGGGCCTTACCCGCGGCCAGCGCGAACATGGCCGCCGCCGTTACCGCCGCCCAGGCGATGCCCAGCACGCTGTGCCCGGGCCGGTAGCCCGTCGCCAGCACTACCGCGGACTGGACGGCCAGGTACGCGGCCAGGGCGACGAACGCGCCGCCGATCAGCCGCAGCGCCCGGCGTTGCCGGTCCTCCCCGGTGCCTGACAGTTCCCAGAGCACCACCGTGCTGGCCCCGATCTCGATCAGCGAGTCCAGGCCGAACCCGGCCAGCGCCACCGACCGCGCACTGATGGCCGCGATCGCCAGCACCACGATCCCGGCCACGTTCCACCCAAGGGTGATCACCTCCAGCATCCGGCCACGGCGCAGCAGCGCGACCGCGCCGCCGACGGGGAGGACGTCAGACCTAGAGCGCATGAACGGGACTCCATCCGCCCGTATGGCCAGGCAATTTCGCAAACAGAAGCATATCAGTGAACAGGCGATGAGCCCGGCTGGAGTCCGCCAGTTCAGGAGCCGGGTTCTGGCTGTGCCCGCCGTCGCCCTTCAGCCTGCCGGCATCGGTGGTGATGCCGGCACTACGGGATGTTGTGGCACTCGCAGTTGTGGCTGCGACCTGGAACAATCACTTGCAGTCAGCGATTTGAGAGCGTGAGCGCGGGCGACTGAGGCTATGACCGTGCGCGGCGATAACGCCTGTTAGGGCTGCGGGTCGGGGCGGTGGCTTCAACGGCCCCGCTGGTGATGAGACCGTCCAGCGCGTTGATGATGCTGCTCCGGCTGGCACCCGTTGCCTCTTGCAGTTCCTCACGGCTGGCGGAGTCAGTTTCGCCAAGTGCTTCGAGGATGCGTTCCGGCAGGCCACTCCCAGGCGATGATAGGGCTTCGTCCCTGGCCGCGATCCCGGACAGGCCGGAGACTAGCCGATAAGAACCATCGTCGCGCGCCCTGCGCGGCTGGAGTAGGCCGAGGTCGCGCAGTTGGCCAAGCTGGCGGCGCCCGTCTGATGGGGCCACGCCCATCCTGCGCAGCAGCGCGACGTCGACATCGTAGCCAGCGTTGGCAAGAGCGAGGACGGAGATCTGTGCCTCCGAAAGATCTTGGCCGCGGCTGAGCCGTCTCGCCCAGGCGCGTAGTTCGGGGGTGATAAGAGACGTCCGCGGGATTGTCACGCGGAAGTAGTCGAGGTTGGCGGCGAACAACGGCACCAGCCCGGTATCGCGCCGGACTTGGCTGATCATCATGCTGATGCCGGAGCCGCGGTTCTCGGCTACCGGGCGTCCGGTGAACGGATCGCCTGCCTCCTGTAGCAGGGCGGCTAGCCGGGCGTTCCTGGATGACGACGTTCCGCTCTGGCCGAGTGTCTCAAGCCGGACGTTACCGAATAGCCCGCCAGGGCTGGTGACGGTAAGCCGGTCCGGGAAAAGCTCGACCTGGATCTGGGTGCCCCGCGCTTGCGGGCTGTAGTCACGGTGCATGAGCGCGTTGACCACGGCCTCGCGGATCACCTCTGGTTCGATCTCCCAGTAGTCGTCGCGGCCTGCGCCGACGACCCGGCTGCTCTTTCGGAGGTTGCGCTGTGCGGCCTGGATCGTGTCGGTCACCATGGTGGGGACCGTGCCGCCGACTGCGGCGCTGTCCAGGAAGCGGATGCCGCCAGGACCCGGTTGCCCTGCGTCCTCGTGCGGGTACACGGCTAGCGAGACCATCAGCTGCGGAAAGAACTGCTGAGGGTATGCGCCGACGCTGAGCAGTCCCGCGAGGGACGGGACGAGAGATCCTTCGTGCGGCACGAGAACGCCGAGGCGGGCGAGCGTGTCAGGCTCGCTGAGCCCGGAAAACGATCGTGGCGAATTCCGGCTCGCCGTCTCGATGAGACGAGTCACAGCCCTCTGGTCGAGATCCTTCTCCGCTGTTGCCTGGGGAACCGGCTCTTCGTCCCATCGCGGCTGTCCGGAGTTCTCGCGTAGCCGGTCGATCTCATAGGGAGTCAAGCGCTGGTCCCCGTCGCCCACCCGCACAAACGCGCCGTTGTACAGACCCCTGGCCGTGACATAACACGGGCGCTGCGCCGGCGGCAGCGCCTCGACCTCCGCTAGCAGGAGGATCGTACCCTCGAATGGCACGGTGTCAATGATCGGTGCAAGCGCGGGGGTGAGCTTGGCGCGGGCGACCCCAGCCAGCTCGTCCCGCAGGGCTACAGGGTCACCCACTCCCACCGGAGCGAATCCAGCCCTTTCGTCTAGCCCGAGGATGATGATCCCGCCCCTGGAGTTCGCGAACGCGGACATGGTCTCGGCAACGCTCTGCGGCAAGCCGCCAGCAGCGCGCTTGACCTCCACATCCTCGAACTCCACGCCGGTCTCTCGTAGCCTCGCCACGATGTCCACCAGCTCCACACGGGCCTCCGTGACCTGAACATGCCAAGCTTACCAAGAAGCTTACCATGACCCCGGTAAGGCTTGGTAAGCTGAGGCTCGTCGCATCAACGGCGTCGTGGACGACCTTCAAGACGGGTAACCTGTGTCATTATCGTTTGCACAGCGGACTGTCTTCACACACACATTCACGCCGGTGATCCGGGGTGGGGTTCCGGGTCGTGGGCGCCGTGACCAGGTGAACTCGGCTCGGGAAACCCGCACGGTGACGCGCGTGTTAAATCGCGTAAAGATCATCGGGGCCGATGAGGCGGATGTGCTTGGGGGTGCGGGCGGCCTGACTGCGCAGGTCCTGGTCGAAGCCGGCGGCGCTGTAGCAGGCCAGGACCGTGGTGCTGGTGTCGTATTTCTTCGCGGCGAGCAGGTCGCGGGCGCGGGCGAGGCGGGCTAGGTGGCGCAGGCCCATGACCTCGCCCCACTTCGCTTCGCCGAGAGACAGGATGCGCCGCGGGTCGCTGGCTGCAGGGGCGGCGAAGACCGCCACGGCCACCTGGATCTGCGCACGCTCGGTGGCGTCGTTGATGGTGCCGTGGCCGACTTCGGCGGGCAGTTCGCCGAACAGCCCGGCGCCGGCCAGGGTGGCGAAGGACCGGCAGATGGCTTCGAAGTGTGGTCCCGCGACCTGGGCGCTGAATGTGCGCTGGGCGGCGGGCCAGACCGCGTCCGCCAGCCCTAGTTCTAGCTCCGGCCAGCGGCGGCGCATCACTGCCTCGTAGAAGGTGATGAGCGGCTCGGTGATGCGGTAGGTCGCCCTGCCGCCGCGGAACAAGTCGGGTTCACGGACGATCAGCGCAGCGTCTTCGAGCACAGTCAGGGGATGGGAGAGCTCGTCGGAGCGCCGCCCGATGTACCCGGCAATGCCGCCGTTGGTGGTGTTCCCGGTGGCGATGGCGGCCAGGACCGAATGGTAGATCGCCGGCTCGCGGATATCGGTCTCCTCGGCCAGCAGGTAACGTGCCTCGCGGAACAAGGGCGTCTGCGGGTTGAGCACCGTGCGACGGACCCAGGCGTCGAAGTCATCCGGGCCAGACGGCGCATCGCTGCGGACGAATTCCCGGCGGTAGGCAGGCGTCCCGCCGACGACGGCGTGCACCTGCAACGCCAGGCGGGGGTCGGTGATGGACCAGAACGCCGCCGCGTCCCGGTACCGGAACGGCTGGACGACGAGTTCCAGGCCGGCGCGGCCGCGCAGTGGCGCCCGCCCCGATAGCAGGCCACCCATCACGCTCATCGCCGACCCGCACAGCACCAGACGGACAGAACTCGCCGAACCAGTGCCGCCCGGGCCCAGCTCACGCTGGATGATCGAAGGAAGCGCGGGTGACACCCGCGAGAGGAACGGGAACTCATCCAGCACTACCACGGTCGGCTCGCCGTGAAATTGGCGGAACAGGTACCTGATCGCGTCGTTCCAGTCCCGGAACGGCTGCTCGATGGGATCGCGCGTATGCCGGACCAGTGCGTCGGCGAACAGCCGCTGCGACTCCGCTTCGGTTGCCTCCGTTGCGGCGAAGTACAGGCCGCCGATCTCCTGGGCGAGTGCCTGCAGCAGGTAGCTCTTGCCTTGTCGGCGTCGCCCGCTGACGACGCCGAGCGTGCCGTGCTGGGACGGGTCAGCGGCGAACGCCGTGAGTCCCTGCCATTCCCGTTCCCGGTCGTAGACCCAGCCTGGCTTTGCGGGTTCCATGATCCAACACTAACAGGGGTATGATTCTGTGAACTACATATCACTGAATCAGGTTTTTGTCTGGTTGTCAGACGCACGATGCGGTCCGCCTCAGCATCGGTGCTGGTCCTGCTGCGAAAACACGGTGTAGATGAGGCCAGAAATGGGCCTCGCGCCTGGTTGAAGCTATGCACAGGTGAAGCTCGCCCGCTGCCTGCCCGCCAGGAGCGGGAGCGGCGGCTCAGACGATGAAAAGGTGCAGGTAACGGCTTATCACTGTTAGCGTTTCACTGCTGACCCTGCCCAGCTGGCGTCCGGCTCGCTGATCGGACAGCGCGCGGATCTGCTCGGTCATGGCATACGAAACCTGCTTCAGCCCGGTGCCGTCATCTGCGGGAACCTCTACGTGATGGTCGAGGCCGCGATCCCGGCTGGTGAGGGGCACCGCAAGGAACAGCCCGGGTATCACGGCGTAGCGATGATGCGACACCACAACGACCGGGCGGATGCCGCTCTGCTCCCGGCCAGCCACCGGATTAAGATCACAAAGCAGTACGTCACCGCCGGTCACGAGTTGTACTCCGGATACTCCTCGGCGGCAGTAGCGGCCAGGTCACTGAGGCCGGCCGATGTCCATTTGACGGCCTCGGCCTGATAGGTCGCCATATCCTCCGGCTGCGCGGCGAGTCGGCGGTATCCGGCCTCGATGCCCTGCCACATCATCTCGTCCAGCATTGCCCGTAGTTCCGCGCCGAGACTCCGGCCGTGCGCTTCGGCCCGGGCGGCAAGCCGATCCCGCACGTCAGGTTCCACGCGTATCGTTGTCGTAGCCACGAAAGAAGTATACGTCAATGACGTATACGCCTCGGACGGGCCTAGTAGACCAGGGCCTGGGCGCCGTCGGTCATGATCTCCGCGACGAACGTCGCGGCACCCGCGATCCGGATGCCGCCGATCAGGTCGTCGGCGGTGATGTCCCGGCGGGCCGCGCACTGCGTGCAGACCGTCACCGTGCCCGCGGCCAGCACCCCGGCCAGCAGGTCGGCGAGCGGCGCGGCGTGGGGGAGCGAGAAGTCCTCCGCGCGGCCGGGCAGGCCGAACCAGGCGGACTCCCCGGTCAGCCACAGCGACACCGGGACTCCGCTGGCCACGGCGGCCGCGGCGACCGTGAAGGCCTGGTTGCAGCGTTCCGGGTCGTCCTTTCCCGCCGTGACCTTGATGACCAGGGAGCGCTCCGTCATGGCAGAACTCTAGACCGGCGCGGCGGGGCACAGGCGGGGCCACGCGCCCGTAGACTTCGAGGTTATGCACGGGATGGTGAGCGCTGCGATCCTGATTTGCACCCTTGGTGCCATCGCCGCCGCGTGCCTGTACGTGGCGGCGCGGGTCTACCTGGCCGGGGGGCGTGGTGGAGACGCATCCTGACCTCGCGCCGCTGGAGTTCCTGCTCGGCCGCTGGGAAGGGGCCGGGATCGGCGGGTACCCGACCATCGAATCGTTCAGGTTCGGCCAGGAGGTCAGCTTCAGCCACAACGGCAAGCCGTTCCTCATCTACGCCAGCAGGACCTGGCGGCTTGACGACGAGGGCCGGCTCGGCCCGCCGCTCGGTACGGAAACCGGGTACTGGCGACCTCGGCCCGATAACCAGATCGAGGTCACGCTCGCCCATCCCACCGGGTTCGTGGAGATCTACGTCGGCGAGATAACGGGTACCCGGATCGAGATGGCCACCGACGTGGTGGCCAGGACCGCCTCGGCCAAGGAGGTCACCGCCGGCCACCGGCTCTACGGGCTGACCGGCGCCGACCTGGCCTACGCGTACGACATGGCCGCGATGGGACAGCCCCTTCAGCCGCACCTGTCCGCCCAGCTTAAGTACGTAGGCCCACCCGAAGAGTACGAGCCATAACAAACCGGGATTACGGCGGGTGGCGAGGAGCGAAAGCGACGAGATCGCGCGGCTGTGGAGGGCTAACGGCCCTCCCGGCCGCGTGATAGTCACGGCGGGCAGCGCAGCGGGGCACGAAGCGCAGCGGGGGGTTCCAGGGGGGTCGTCCCCCCGGGCAAGCAAGAGTCCCCGGGCGACTCCTGCGAGCCGCGATGTACGGAAAGCAGGGGCCGACTGGACTGGGTCGGCCAGCCCGGGGACTCGGTGTCTGCCAGGTGTAGCCGGCCGCCGTCTCGCTGGACGTCGTGCCGGCGGGAAGGCGGCTAGCTGACAGCCACCTCGCGAGTCCGTTGATCATGCATGCTTTCGGACCACCTCCTTTCCCGCGTATCTCGCACGTTATCCGCGAGGCGGCCGGGCAGGCAAGACCATTTCGCCGTCCGCCCGATCACAGCAGCCCAACTACTATGGGGGGTATGGACGCCAACGCGTCGTCCCCGCCCCTGCCAGTGCGCTCGTGGGATGAGCAGCTCCGGGCCCGCGGCTACCGGGTGACCCCGCAGCGCCAGCTCGTCCTCGAGGCGGTGGCGCGGCTCGACCATGCCACCCCGGAGGAGATCGGGAGCCAGGTCCAGCAGACGGCGCGCGGCGTGAATATCTCCACGATCTACCGCACGCTCGAACTGCTCGAGCAGATCGGCATGGTCACCCACACGCACCTGGGTCACGGTGCGCCGACCTATCACCTGGCCAGCGACGCCGACCACGTGCACCTGGTCTGCCGTGAGTGCGACGGGGTGACCGAGATCGGCCCGGACGCGATCCGGCCGCTGATCACCGCCCTGGAGGAGCGGCACGGGTTCGAGACGGACGTGGGCCACCTGACCGTCTTCGGGCGCTGCGCGGCCTGCCGGGCGCCCAAGTGAGCGAGCCGAAGGGGCGCGGCGCCGCCTGGACTGAGGAGCGAAGCGACGAGGGAAGGCGGGGCCTTAAAAGCGCCCCGGAGGCGAGCGGGGAAGCACTGTGAGTGAACTACTAAAACTGCCGGGAGCGGTCGAGGCCGGTTGGCCGGACGAGGGCGTGGCCGCGCACTACGGTGACCCGATGCGCGAGCAGCGCGCGCTGGACGCTGCCGTCGGCCTGGTGGACCGGTCCAATCGCGGCGTACTGCGGATCACCGGCCAGGACCGGCTGAGCTGGCTGCACAGCCTGACCACCCAGCACCTGGAGCGGCTGGCCGTCGGCGAGAGCGCCGAGGCCCTGATCCTGAGCCCGACCGGGCACGTGGAGCATCACCTCGTGCTGACCGATGACGGCACCTCGGCGTGGATTCACGTGGAACCCGGAACGGCGACCGCCCTCGCCGCGTTCCTCGAGTCCATGCGGTTCATGCTGCGCGTTGAGGTCGCCGACGTCAGCCAGGACTACGCCGTGCTCACCGTGCTCGGTCCTGCCGCGGCCGATCTCGCCGCGGGGGCCGACGTGGCGGCGAAGGTGAACCAACGGTCGTTCGGGATAACTGATCTGATCGTGGCGCGGGCCCAGCTGAGCGACGCGGCCGGGGAATTGGTACAGCGCGGTGGCACAGTGGCCGGCATGTGGGCGTTCGAGGCCCTGCGGATCGCCGCGCGGGTGCCCAGGCTCGGCCTGGATACCGATCACCGGACCATCCCGCACGAGGTCGGCTGGATCGACGCCGCCGTGCACATGAACAAGGGCTGCTACCGGGGTCAGGAAACGGTCGCGCGGGTGCACAACCTCGGCCACCCGCCCCGGCGGCTGGTCTTCCTGCACCTGGACGGGAGCGCGGACCGCCTGCCCGCCCACGGGGACCCGGTCGAGCTCGACGGCGCCACGATAGGCTTCGTCGGGTCGGCGGCGCGGCACTACGAGCTCGGACCGATCGGACTGGCCCTGGTCAAGCGGACCGTGCCGGTGGAGGCCACCCTGGTCGCCGGGGGCGTGGCCGCCGCGCAGGAGGTCATCGTGCCGCCGGATGCCGGGGCGAACGTGCAGGTCACGCTGCGCCGGCGACAGATAGTGTGACCATTAGGAGGTAGCCCGGTGCTGCGCAGGCTCTTGCTCGCGGCCTCGGCCAGTCCGCGGCTGCACCAGCTCATCGTGGCCGCACCGCAGACGCGCGCCATCGTCGATTCCTACGTCGCCGGTGAGACCGCCGACGACGCGGTGCGCGTGACCCGTGCGCTGCGCGCGGCGGGCCTCCTGGTCACCCTGGACTACCTCGGCGAGGACACGAAGGACCCGGCCCAGGCCGCGGCCGTCGCCGACGAGTACGTGCAGCTCCTGGGGAAGCTGGCCGCCGAGGGCCTGACCCAGGGCGGGGCCGCCGAGGTATCGGTCAAGCCCACGGCGGTCGGGCTGTTCCTTGGCGCTTCCATCGCGGCGGACAACATCGCGCGGATATGCGCCGCCGCGGCGCAGGCCGGGACGACGGTGACCCTCGACGCGGAAGAGCACGAGGCCATCGAGCCGACGCTGCGGATCGCCGCGGAGCTGCGGGCGGATTGGGGCGACCTCGGCAACGTGGTTCAGGCGTGCCTGCGCCGCAGCGAGGCGGACTGCGGCACGCTGGCCGCCCGGGGCGTGCGGGTCAGGCTCTGCAAGGGCGCCTACAGCGAGCCGGAGAGCGTGGCATTCACCGGCCGCCGCGACGTGGACCAGTCGTACGCGCGGTGCCTGCGGGTGCTGATGAACGGCCCGGGCTACCCGATGGTCGCGACCCACGACCCGCGGCTCATCGAGATCACCGGGTCGCTGGCCCTGCTGACCGGGCGGGCGCCGGACAGCTTCGAGTACCAGATGCTGTACGGGATCCGCCCCGCCGAGCAGCGCCGGCTGGCCAACACCGGCGCGCAGATGCGCGTGTACGTCCCCTACGGCGGCGACTGGTACGCCTACCTGGTGCGCAGGCTGGCCGAACGGCCGGCCAACCTGGTCTTCTTCCTGCGCTCGCTCGGGTCGAAGACCTAAGGCGCGCCTCGTGATCGCGATCATCGGAACCGGCAAGATGGGCGAGGCCCTGCTGTCCGGGCTGCTGCGCGCGGGCCGGCCACCGTCCGAGCTGGTCGCCGCGGTCCGGCGGGAAGGCCGGGCCGCCGAGCTGCGCGAGCGGTACGGGGTCCTGGTCACCGACGCCGCCTCGGCCGCGAAGATGGCCGACACCCTGGTGCTGGCGGTCAAGCCTCAGGACATGAACCGGCTGCTCGGCGAGATTGCGTCGGCCGTGGCCACGGACCGGCTGGTCGTTTCCGTCGCGGCCGGGATCACGACAGCGTTCATCGAGCAGCGGCTGGCCGGCGAGGTGCCCGTCATCCGGGTCATGTCGAACACGCCGGTCCTGGTGGACGAGGCGATGAGCGTGATCTCGGCCGGCGCGTATGCGGGCGAGGAGCACCTGGGCCTGGCGGAGGAACTGCTCCGCCCCGTGGGCAAGGTCCTGCGCATCCCCGAGTCACAGCAGGACGCGGCGACCGCGCTTTCTGGCAGCGGGCCGGCGTACGTGTACTACCTGGTCGAGTCCATGGTCGACGCCGCGATCCTGCTCGGCATGGCGCGCGGCGCCGCGCTGGAGATGGTGACCCAGGCGGTCTACGGCGCGGCCACCATGCTGCGGGAATCGGGTGAGCACCCGGTGATCCTGCGCGAGGCGGTCACCTCACCGGGGGGAACGACGATCTCGGCGATCAGGGAACTCGAGCGGCACGGGGTGCGGGCCGCGTTCCTGGCGGCCATCGAGGCGGCCCGCGACCGCGGCCGGGAACTGGGCAGCGATCCGCCGCCGGCCGGGCGGCAGTAGTGGCAGGCGACTTTACGCTGGTCTGGGACGAGCGCCTGACCGGCTACGACTTCGGTCCCGGCCATCCGCTGGCGCCGGTGCGGGTCGAGCTGACCATGGCCCTGGCGCGAGAGCTCGGCGTTCTGGCGCTGCCCTCGGTGTCCGTCGTGACCCCGGCCCCGGCGACGATGGACGAGCTTGAGCTCGTGCACGACGCGGCCTACATCGACGCGGTGCGGCAGGCGGGGTACGACGGGATGGGCAACGGCCGGTACGGGCTCGGGACCCCGGACAACCCGGTGTTCGGCGGCATGCACGAGGCGTCCGCGCTGGTCGCGGGCGCCACGCTGGCGGCCGCCCGCGCGGTCTGGCGCGGCGAGGCGCTGCACGCGGCGAACATCGCGGGCGGCCTGCACCACGCGATGCGCCGGTCGGCCAGCGGCTTCTGCGTCTACAACGACCCGGCCATCGCGATCAGGTGGCTGCTGGCGCAGGGCGCGCAGCGGATCGCGTACGTCGACGTCGACGTGCACCACGGCGACGGGGTCCAGGCGGCGTTCTACGACGACCCGCGGGTGCTCACCATCAGCCTGCACGAGCACCCGGCGACGCTGTTCCCCGGGACCGGGCTTGCGTCGGAGATCGGCGCCGGGGAAGGGCGCGGGTACGCGGTCAACGTGGCGCTGCCCGCGGGTACCGGTGACGCCGGGTGGCTGCGGGCGTTCGACGCGGTGGTCCCGCCGCTGGTGCGCGCGTTCCGGCCGCAGGTGCTGGTCAGCCAGCACGGCTGCGACAG
>JBOHCK010000088.1:0-20411 GCA_050698755.1 Streptosporangiaceae bacterium
CACGCGCTGGGCGTGGCCGCTGCCGGGCTCACCGCCGCCCGCGACGCCGATCCGGCGGGACCGCGGGGCGTCGGCGTGCTGACCGGCGGCCGGCTGACCCTGGAGGACGCGTACGCCTACGCCAAGTTCGCCCGGGCCGCCCTGGACACCAACGACGTGGACATGCGGGCGCGCCCGCATTCGCCCGAGGAGGAACAGTTCCTCGCGGCCTGCGTGGCCGGGCGCGGGATCGACGCCAGCTACGCCGATCTGGAGCAGGCACCCGCCGTGCTGCTGGCCGGATTCGAGCCGGAAGACGAGTCGCCCATCATCTTCCTCCGCCTGCGCAAGGCGGTCAGGCGCCGCCGCATGCCGGTGTTCTCCGTCGCGGCCCTGGCCTCCCGAGGCCTCGTCAAGCTGTCCGGGGAACTGCTGGCCACCATCCCAGGCGAGGAGGCCAGCGCGCTGACCAGGCTCGCCGCAGGGGGTTTGGGGGGAAGCGTTTCCCCCCAAGATCGGGGGGGTCCAGGGGGGTCGTCCCCCCAGGAAGATACCGCCTGGGACCGCGCCGCCCAGGTGCTCTGCGCGCCCGGGGCGGTGATCCTGGTCGGTGAGCGGCTGGCCGAGGTGCCCGGGGCGCTGGCGGCGGTGTCGAGGCTCGCCACGGCGTCGGGAGCGCGGCTGGCCTGGGTCCCGCGCCGAGCGGGAGAGCGTGGTGCCGTCGAGGCCGGGGCCCTGCCGGGCCTGCTGCCCGTCGGCCGCCCGGTGACCGACCTCGGGGCCCGGGCCGAGGTGGCCAGGACCTGGGGCAAGAGCAGCCTGCCCACGATCCAGGGACGCGACACCGCGGGCATGCTCGCCGCCGCGGCGCAGGGTGAGCTCGCCGGCCTGGTCATCGCCGGGGTCGACCCCGCGGACCTGCCCGATCCGCAGGCCGCGCTCAGCGCCATCGAGGCCGCATCCTTTGTCGTCAGCCTCGAACTGCGGGCGAGCGCCGTCACCGACCGCGCTGATGTGGTGTTCCCCGTCGCGGCGGTCGCCGAGAAGGCCGGGACGTTCGTGAACTGGGAGGGGCGCGGCGGGTCCTTCGGCGCGGCACTGAGCGTTCCCGAGGTCCGCACCGACTTGTACGTGCTCGGCGCGATCGCCGACCAGATGGACATTCACCTCGGCCTGCCGGACGCGGCGGCGGCGCGCGCGGAGCTCGCCGCGCTCGGCACCTGGCGCGGCGCCCGCCCCGAGCCGCCCTCAGGGGACTTCGGCGGGATCCCCTCCGGCGCCGGCATCATCCGGCTAGCCACGTGGCACCAGCTGCTCGACAGCGGGCGGATGCAGGACGGTGAGCCGGCGCTGGCCGGGACGGCCAGGTCCGTGGTGGCCAGGATGTCCGCGGCCACCGCCGCCGGGGCCGGGGTGGCCGATGGCGATAAGGTAACCGTGGCCACCGACCGGGGCTCGCTGACGGTTCCTGCCGAGGTCGTGCCGATGGCCGACCACGTGGTCTGGCTCCCGTCCGCCGGGCTGCCCCAGGGGGCCACGACCGAGCACGCCGGCTCGACCATCCGCGCGGAACTCGCCGCCGGGCACGGCGCCACGGTCACGCTGAGGAGGCCGGAATGACCGATCACGCGGCGCTGCAGCACCTGCTCGCGGCGCCCGCGACCAACCCGACGCTGAGCGACTTCAACCAGCTCATCTGGTGGATGGTGCTGCTCAAAGTCGGCATCATCTTCGTCTTCCTGCTGCTGACGACCATGTTCATGATCTGGCTGGAACGCCGGGTCATCGGCCGGATGCAGAACCGGCCGGGCCCGAACCGGGCCGGGCCGTTCGGCCTGCTGCAGCCGATCGCCGACGCGCTCAAGCTGCCGCTCAAGGAGGACATCATCCCGCGGGGCGCGGACAAGCTGGTGTTCGTCATCGCGCCCGTCCTGTCGGCCGCGCCGGCGTTCGTCAGCTTCGCGATCATCCCGTGGGGCCCGGAGGTCTCGATCTTCCACCACCAGACCCCACTGCAGGTCGCGGACCTGCCGGTCGCGGTCCTGCTGGTCCTGGCGATGAGCTCGATCGGGGTCTACGGGATCGTGCTGGCCGGGTGGGCCTCCGGGTCGCCGTACTCGCTGCTCGGCGCGCTGCGCTCCGCCGCGCAGGTGATCAGCTACGAGATCGCGATGGGGCTCGCGTTCGTGGCCGTGTTCCTGTACGCGGGCTCGCTGTCCACCAGCGCCATCGTCAGCGCCCAGCAGCACGAGTGGTACGCGTGGCTGCTGCCCGTCTCGTTCGTGATCTACCTGTTCACCATGGTCGGCGAGACCAACAGGCTGCCGTTCGACCTGCCGGAGGGGGAGGGCGAGCTCGTCGCCGGCTATCACACCGAGTACTCGTCGATGAAGTTCGCGATGTTCTACCTCGCCGAGTACGTCAACATGACGACGGTCTCCGCGCTGGCCACCACGCTGTTCCTCGGCGGCTGGCGGGCGCCGTGGCCGCTGTCGCTGTGGGCCAGCGCGAACCGCGGCTGGTGGCCGGTGCTGTGGTTCGTGATCAAGGTGTTCATCTTGCTGTTCTGCTACATCTGGCTCCGCGGGACCTTGCCCCGCGTGCGGTACGACCAGCTGATGGCCATCGGCTGGAAGGTCCTGATCCCGGTGTCCCTCGTCTGGATCCTGCTCATCGCGACCGTGCGCGCCTGGCGGCTCAACAGCCATCACTGGGTCGTGCCGGTCGTGGTGTTCGGCTTCAGCATCTTGGTCCTCTTCGCGCTGCTCGGGATGTGGGAAAGCGCCGCCCAGCAGCGGGCCGCCAGATACACGGCGGCCGCCGAATCCGAGCCCGTCTCCGGGTCGGCGTACGGCCAGGCCCGCGGGCCGGCCTTCCCGGTACCCCCGCTCGACCTGCCGCATTACCACGGCCTCGTCGCCGGGCCCGATGTGGAGCTCACTACTATCGACACCTCTCCCAAGGAGGTCACAGATGTTTGACTTCCTCAACCCGGTCAAGGGGTTCGGGGTCACCTTCCACGAGATGTTCAGGAAGGTCGAGACCATCGAGTACCCGGAGGTTAAGAAGGCGACCGCGCCGCGGTTCCACGGGCACCACCAGCTCAACCGGTGGCCGGACGGGCTGGAGAAATGCATCGGCTGCGAGCTGTGCGCCTGGGCCTGCCCGGCGGACGCCATCTACGTCGAGGGCCGGGACAACACGCCGGAGGCCAGGTTCTCCCCCGGCGAGCGGTACGGGCACGTCTACCAGATCAACTACCTGCGCTGCATCTTGTGCGGCATGTGCATCGAGGCCTGCCCGACGCGCGCGCTGACCATGACCAACGAGTACGAGATCGCCGACGACAGCCGCGAGAACCTGATCTGGACCAAGGAACAGCTGCTGGTCCCGCTGGCGAACGGCATGGAGGCCCCACCCCACCCGATGCGCCTGGGTGAGCGCGAGAAGGACTACTATCGCCTCGGCGAGGCCGGAATCAGCGACGGCCCCAGCGCGCCAGGAATGGCGGGGCCGGGCGGGCCTTCGGGCCCGGCGGTCTCCGCCGACTCCCCGGATGAATCCCTGTCGTGGGCCCCGCCTGAGGTCCGCGAGGCGTACCAAGACTGGGGTGCAGGCGAATGACCCACGTCTTCGCGGCCGCAGCACCCAACGCCGACACCATCACGCAGCACCTCGTCTGGTGGATCCTCGCCATCGTCTCGGGGAGCGCCGCGGCGGCCATGATCCTGGTCAGGCGGGCGGTGCACTGCGCCATCATGCTGGCCGTCGTGATGCTCTGCCTGGCCACCATGTACGCCATGCTGGGCGCGCCGTTCCTGGCGTTCGTCCAGATCATCGTGTACACCGGCGCCGTCCTCATGTTGTTCCTTTTCGTCCTGATGCTGATCGGCAGCAGCTCGTCGGACTCGATCGTGGAAAAGCTCAAGGGCCAGCGCCTGGCCACGGGCTTCCTGACGATCGGCCTGCTCGTGCTGTTGTTCCTGGGCATCGGGCACGCCGCCATCGGGCCCGCCGCCCCAACGACCGCGGCGAACGGGACGAACAACCTGTCCGGGATCGCCACCCTGATCTTCACCACCTACGTGTTCCCGTTCGAGGCGACCGGCGCGCTGCTGATCACCGCGGCGCTCGGGGCGATGGTGCTGGCCCACCGCGAGCGCGCGGTGCCCAGACCCACGCAGCGGGAACTCGCCGCCCGGCGGCTGGCCAGCGGCCAGCTGGCGCCAGACCCGCCACCCGGCGTCTACGCGCTGCACGACGCCGCCGACCGGCCCGCCCTGCTGCCCGACGGCACGACGTCCGAGCTTTCTGTGAGCACCGTGCTGTCCCCGCGCGACGTGACCGAGATACCACAGTTCGTTCCGGCTGAACAGACGGTCGCGATTACGGCGGAGAGCTTGGAGCGGGAGCTCACGCCGTCAGCGGAGGCCGAACCGTGAGCCCGATCTATTACGTCTCGCTTTCCGTGATCCTGTTCGTGATCGGCGCGGTCGGCGTGCTCGTGCGCCGCAACGCCATCGTCATCTTCATGTGCATAGAGCTCATGCTGAACGCCTGCAACCTGGCGTTCGTCGCATTCGCCAACATGTGGGGGAACCTGCACGGCCAGGTCATCGCGTTCTTCGTCATGGTGGTGGCGGCCGCCGAGGTCGTCGTCGGCCTCGCGATCCTGATGGCGATCTACCGGGCCCGCAGGTCCGCGTCGGTGGACGACGCCAACCTGCTCAAGTTCTGAGGGGATGACGACGTGACCACCATTGCGGCGACCGGCGTGCTGCGGGCCTCCTGGCTGCTGCTCGCCTTCCCGATCTTCGGTGCCGTGGTGCTGCTGGTCGGCGGGCGGCGCACCGACAGGTGGGGACACCTGCTCGGGGTCATGATGCCGGTCGCGTCGTTCGTCTACGCCGTGATCGCCTTCTTCGCGCTGCTCGGCGACCGCGACCGCAGCCAGGACCTGCACCTGTTCTCCTACATCCCGGTGGGCGGCTTCCAGGTCAGCATGGGGATCCTGCTCGACCCGCTGTCGGCCAGCTTCATGCTGCTGATCACCGGGGTCGGCTCGCTGATCATCATCTACTCGGTCGGCTACATGGCGCACGACAGCGACCGGCGGCGGTTCTTCGGGTACCTGAACCTGTTCATCGCCGCCATGCTCCTGCTCGTGCTGGCCGATAACTACCTGGGCCTGTACATCGGGTGGGAGGGCGTCGGCCTGGCGTCCTACCTGCTGATCGGGTTCTGGCAGTTCAAGAACTCGGCTGCGGTCGCGGCGAAGAAGGCGTTCGTGGTCAACCGGGTCGGTGACGCGGGCCTGACCCTGGCCATCTTCCTGATGTTCGCCGAGTTCGGCACGGTGTCGTTCACCGGGGTGTTCGGCTCGGTGCGCTCCGGGGGCAGCGGAGTGGCCACCGCGCTCGGGCTGCTGTTGCTCCTCGGCGCGTGCGGGAAGTCCGCGCAGGTGCCCCTGCAGTCCTGGCTGCTCGACGCGATGGAGGGCCCGACCCCGGTGTCGGCGCTGATCCACGCGGCGACCATGGTCACCGCCGGGGTCTACCTGCTGGTCAGGTCCAACCCGATCCTGGCCCTGACCCCCGACGCCCGGCTGGCCATCGCGATCGTGGGCGCGGTGACGCTGCTGTGGGGCGCGATCATCGGCTGCGCCAAGGACGACATCAAGAAGTCCCTGGCCGGGTCGACCATGAGCCAGATCGGATACATGACGCTCGGCGCCGGGCTCGGCCCGGCCGGGTACGTGTTCGCGATCGCGCACCTGCTAGCGCACGGGTTCTTCAAGGCCGGGCTGTTCCTCGGCTCCGGGTCCGTGATCCACGCCATGGACGACGAGCAGGACATGCGGCGGTACGGCGGGCTGGCCCGCTTCCTGCCGGTGACCTTCGTGACGTTCATCCTGGCGTACCTCGCCATCATCGGGATCCCGCCGTTCTCCGGGTTCTTCACCAAGGACGGCATCATCGAGGCGGCCTGGGACCGGGGCGGCACGGCCGGGCCGATCTTCGCGGCCTGCGCGATCCTCGGCGCGGGGATCACCGCGTTCTACATGACCCGCATGGTGGTGATGACGTTCGCCGGCCGGCCTCGGTGGGAGGGCGAGCAGCGGGAGGCCCAGAAGGCGCATCCGGCTCCGCACCCGCACGAATCGCCCGCGGTGATGCTCTGGCCGATGATCTTGCTGGCGGTGGGTTCCGTCGGCGCAGGCGCGTTCCTGATCATCGGGCGGCGGTTCGAGAACTTCCTCGGCCCGGTCACCGGGGTACCGCCCACCTCGCACGGCGTCTTCACCGTGCCGGGCCTCATCGCCCTGGTGCTCGCCCTGGCCGGCGCGGGCCTGGCGTGGGTCATGTACGGCCGGGTCCCGGTGCCCGAGACCGCGCCGCGGGGGAACCCCCTGGTCGTCGCCGCCCGGAAGGACCTGTACGGCGACGCGTTCAACGAGTCGGTTCTGATGCGACCGGGGCAGTGGCTGACCAGGCTGTCGGTGTACTTCGACAACCGCGGAGTGGACGGCCTGGTGAACTCGCTCGCCGCGCTGGTCGGCGGGACCTCCGGGCGGGTACGCCGGGTCCAGACGGGCTTCGTCCGCACCTACGCGCTGTTCATGTACTTCGGTGCCGCCGCCCTGATCCTCCTGCTCTTGCTGGTGAGGCTCTAATGAACGGCTTTCCCTGGCTGACGGTGGCGGGCGCGGTCCCGCTGCTCGGGGCGATCGTCATCATGCTGGTTCCTGGCCTGCCGCAGGACAGCGCCGCCGTCGACGTCCGGGCCCGCGACACGCTGGCCAAGTGGCTGGCGCTGGCCTTCTCGCTGGTGACGCTGGTTGTGGTGATCATCATCGCGGTCAGGTTCCAGGTCGGCGGGCCCAACTACCAGTTCACCGAGACCTATTCGTGGATCCCGGCGTTCGGCGTGCACTACGCCCTCGGCGTGGACGGGATCGCGCTGGTGCTGATCGCGATGTCCGCGGTGCTGATGCCGGTGGTGATCCTCGCCTCGTGGAACGACGCCGAGGGCTCTGCCGCTCCGGGGGGGACGACCCCCCCGAGCCCCCCCGCTAAACCCAGGCACAGCGTCAAGACGTACTTCGCGCTGATGATGGTCCTGGAGACGATGATGATCGGGGTCTTCGCGGCCACCGACGTCTTCCTGTTCTACGTGTTCTTCGAGGCCATGCTGATCCCGATGTACTTCATGATCGGCAGCTACGGCACGGGCAAGCGGCAGTACGCGGCGGTGAAGTTCCTGCTGTACAGCCTGCTCGGCGGGCTGCTCATGCTGGTCGCGATCATCGCGCTTTACGTGTACGGGGCGCGCAGCGGCGCGACCGGGCACCACGGGACGTTCCTGTTCAGCGAGCTGATCAACGTGTCGCTGAGCCCGACCGTGCAGAAGTGGCTGTTCCTCGGGTTCTTCATCGCGTTCGCGATCAAGGCCCCGCTGTGGCCGTTCCACACCTGGCTGCCCGACGCCGCCGCCTCCGCGCAGCCCGGGGCGGCCGTGCTGCTGGTCGGAGTGCTGGACAAGGTCGGCACGTTCGGGATGCTTCGGTACTGCTTCGAGCTGTTCCCGACGGGCGCGAAGTACTTCACGCCGCTGGTCATCACGCTGGCCGTCATCGGGGTCCTGTACGGGGCCATCGTCGCGATCGGCCAGGCCGACATGAAGCGGCTGATCGCCTACACCTCGATCTCGCACTTCGGCTTCATCGCGCTCGGCGTCTTCGCGATGACCAGCCAGGGTGTGGCCGGCGCGACGCTGTACATGGTCAACCACGGGTTCGCCACCGGTGCGCTGTTCATCCTGGCCGGGTTCCTGATCACCCGGCGCGGCTCGGACCGGATCGCGGACTTCGGCGGGGTGCAGAAGGTTGCTCCGCTGCTGGCCGGGCTGTTCCTGATCTCCGGTCTGGCGGGGCTCTCGCTGCCCGGGCTCTCCACCTTCGTCAGCGAGTTCCTGGTCCTGCTCGGTACCTTCTCGCGGTACAAGCTGCCCGCCATCGTGGCCACCGCGGGGATCATCCTGGCGGCGATCTACATCCTGTGGATGTACCAGCGCGTGGCGGGCGGGCCGGTCCGTGACCAGGTGTCGGGGATGAAGGACCTCAAGCCCCGTGAACTGCTGGCCGTCGCGCCGCTGATCGTGCTGATCATCGGGGTCGGGGTTTACCCCAAGCCGGTCCTCGACATCATCAACCCCGCCGTCCGGGTCACGATGTCCCAGGTGCACGAGACCGATCCCGTGCCTGCGCATCCTGCTCCCGGGTTCAGTACGACCGCAGCGCAGAAGGGAAACCTGCCGTGACCGGTGTCCTGGCCGTCTCGGCCGCCCCCGGGGCCGCTGCGGTCCACGTGGCCGTGGCCGGCGCCACGATCAGCCCGCCCAGCATCGAGTACAGCCAGCTCGCGCCGATGCTGATCGTGTTCGGCGCGGCGGTCGTCGGGGTGCTCGTGGAGGCGTTCACGCCGCGGTACATGCGGCGCACCGTGCAGGTGGTCCTGACCCTGGGCTCGCTGCTGGCCGCGTTCGCGCTGACCATCGTGGTCGCCTCGTCGCGCACCATCTTCGCGGGCGGCGCCGCAGGCCACATCGCCGCGATGGGCGCGGTCGCGGTGGACCGCCCCACCCTGTTCATCCAGGGCACGATCCTGGTCCTCGCCTTCGCCAGCGTCCTGCTCATCGCCGACTCCAGAAACACCCCGTTCGCCGCGCAGGCCGCCGCGCCGCCCGGCAGCCAGGAGGAACGCGAGGGCCTGGTCGCCGGGATCACGCACACCGAGATCTTCCCGCTGACGCTGTTCGCGGTCGGCGGGATGCTGCTGTTCCCGGCCGCCAACGACCTGCTCACCATGTTCGTGGCCCTCGAGGTGCTCTCGCTGCCGCTGTACCTGCTGTGCGGGCTGGCCAGGCGCCGCCGGCTGCTCTCGCACGAGGCGGCGGTGAAGTACTTCCTGCTCGGCGCCTACTCCTCGGCCTTCTTCCTGTTCGGCGTCGCGATGCTGTACGGCTTCTCCGGCTCGGTCCGGCTGTCGGCCATCGCGTCCGCGGCGAGCACCAACACCTCCAGCTCGACCCTGCTGTACGCCGGGATCGCGCTGGTCGGCCTCGGGCTGCTGTTCAAGATCGGGGCCGTGCCGTTCCACGGGTGGAAGCCGGACGTCTACCAGGGCGCGCCGACGCCGATAACCGCGCTGATGGCGTCCTGCACGGTGGTGTCGGGGTTCGGCGCCCTGCTGCGCGTCTTCTACGTAGCCTTCGGCAACCTGGGCTGGGACTGGCGCCCGGCGCTATGGGTGGTCGCCATCGCGACCATGGTCGCGGGCGCGGTCATCGCCATCACGCAGACCGACGTCAAGCGCCTGCTCGCCTACTCCTCGATCGCGCACGCCGGATTCGTGCTGACCGCGGTCATCGCGACCAGCGTCGCGGGCCTGTCGAGCAGCCTGTTCTACCTGGCCTCGTACGGCCTGACCACGATCGGCGCGTTCGCGGTGATCACCATGGTGCGTGACGCGGGCGGCGAGGCCGGCCACCTGTCCCGGTGGGCGGGCCTCGGCCGGAGGTCGCCGGTCGTGGCCGGTATCTTCGCGCTGTTCCTGCTGGCCTTCGCGGGCATCCCACTGACCAGCGGGTTCGTTGGAAAGTTCGCCGTCTTCCAAGCGGCGATCGCGTCCGGTGAGACGCCGCTCGTGATCGTCGGCGTGCTGAGCAGTGCCATCGCGGCGTTCTTCTACGTCCGCGTGATCGTCCTGATGTTCTTCAGCGACCCGGTACCCGACGGGCCCGAAGTGGTGCTGCCGGGCGTCTTCACCGGCACCGCGGTGGCGCTCGGCGTCGCGGGAACGCTGGTGCTCGGCATCGTGCCGGAACCGGTCCTGAGCCTGGCCAGTCATGCCGCGAATCAGCTCTTCGTCAGCTAAAGTCGCCCCCGCTTCCTCAGCTGCGCGACCCGGGGCCCTGGTTTGGCTGCCCCGAAACGGGCATACTCGGAAATTCGAGGCGTTCGCGCGTGCCGACGACGGGGAGAGCCATTGATCAGCGCGGTTCCGGTAGATTTCCCGGACTCTGCCCTGGAGGCGGAGGTCCTTGACGATCTCGAGCGGGTCGAGGAAGCGCTGCTCGCGACGGCGCATCCAGACGAGGAACTGCTGACCGAGGCGTCCAGGCACCTGATGGCGGCCGGCGGCAAGCGGTTCCGCGCCATGCTCGTGCTGCTGGCCGCCCAGTTCGGTGACCCGAAGGACCCGCGGGTCATCCAGGCGGCGGTGGCGATCGAGCTCACCCACCTGGCCACCCTGTTCCACGACGACGTCATGGACGAGGCCGAAGTCCGCCGCGGGCATCCCTCGGCCAACTCCCGGTGGGACAACTCGGTCGCGATCCTCACCGGGGACTACCTGTTCGCCGAGGCCTCCAGGATCCTCGCCGACCTCGGCCCGCAGGCCATCAGGATCCAGGCGGAGACGTTCGGCCGCCTGGTCGCCGGGCAGATGGCGGAGACTATCGGGCCGCGTCCCGGTCAGGACCCCCTCGACCACTACATGCGCGTGATCACGGAGAAGACGGGCTCGCTGATCGCCACGTCCGGGAGGTTCGGTGCCATGTTCGCCGGCGCCCCCGCCGAAGTCTCGGCCAGGATCGGCGCCGCCTGCCAGCAGATCGGGGTGGCCTGGCAGCTCTCCGACGACGTGATCGACATCGCCAGCGATTCGGCGCAGTCAGGGAAGACGCCAGGCACCGACCTGCGCCAGGGCGTCCCGACGCTGCCGGTCCTGTACGCGCTGCGTTCGGCCGGGCAGCCGGGGGCCGCGCCGTCGGAGGCGGACCGCCGCCTGCGGTGGCTGCTCGCCGAGGCGGACCTGGGCGACGAGGCGCTGCTGGCCGAGACGATCAGGCTGCTGCGCGGCCATCCCGCGCTCGCGGAGTCCCGCGCCGACGTGCTGGCCTGGGCACAGGGCGCCAGGAACGAGATCATGGCGCTGCCCGACGTGCCCGCGCGGGCGGCGTTCCTCGCCATGTGCGACTTCGTGGAGAAGCGGACCGGCTGACGGCAGGCGGGCCGGAACAGCTTCTGGCTGCCCGTGGTTGAACGTCGCGGAGGTGGACGTGATGGGAATTTTCGGATCACGCAAGACGCGGCAGGTGGACCAGGACCGCGCGCTGCCCGGGCGGTCGCAGCCGATGCCGGTGGCCCCGCGGCACGTGGTGCTAGGTACGCCGCTGGCCCCGCCGTACCCGCCGGGCACCGAGATCGCCGAGGATTGCTCAGGTCCAGCCTGCCGGGCCCGCACCACCGCTCGTTCGGCTAAATGGTTGTGGCAGCCTACTGGCCCTTTTCGCTAGTATGTGGCAACCATTGACCGTCGAGGGACCGTTGGGCGGGCCCGCGGGTCAGCCGACTTCCCAGGTGTCGTGGCCGGCGAGCAGGGCGGCTAGGTCGCCGGAGCCGCTGTGGCTGCGGGCGGCGGCGATCTGGTCGGCCATGAGCTGGTCGTAGCTGGCCTGCTCCACCTGGCGGAAGACGCCGATCGGCGTGTGCCGGAAGTCCGCGGTGTCCAGCCGGGACAGGGCGAACGCGTAGGACGGGTCGTCGCGGTGCGCGTCGTGCGTGAGCAGCGTGTCCGGGTCGGCGCCGGCCGCGCCGGCCGCCTCGATCTGGCCCTGCCGGCCGAACCGCAGGCCCATGGACGATCCGGCCCCGAACCGGATCGGCTCGCCGTGCTCGAGCTTGACTAGCCGCTCGGCGCTCGCCTGCGGTCCCTTCAGCGGCTCGAAGGCGTCGTCGTTGAAGATCGGGCAGTTCTGGTAGATCTCGATGAACGCAGCGCCCTGGTGGTCGGCGGCCGCCGCGAGCACCGAGGTCAGGTGCCTGCGGTCGGAGTCGATTGTGCGCGCCACGAAGCTGGCGTCCGCCCCGAGCGCGAGGGAGATCGGGTTGAACGGGTGGTCCAGCGATCCGAACGGCGTGGACTTGGTGACCTTGCCCTGCTCGGAGGTCGGGGAGTACTGGCCCTTGGTGAGCCCGTAGATCCTGTTGTTGAACAGCAGGATCTTGATGTTGACGTTGCGCCGCAGGGCGTGGATAAGGTGGTTGCCGCCGATGGACAGCGCGTCGCCGTCGCCGGTGATGACCCAGACCGACAGGTCGGGCCTGGACGCGGAGAGCCCGGTGGCGATGGCCGGCGCGCGGCCGTGGATGGAGTGCAGCCCGTAGCTGTTCACGTAGTACGGCAGCCGGGAGGCGCAGCCGATCCCCGAGATGACCACGACGTTCTCGCGCGGCACGTCAAGCGAGGGCAGGAACGACTGGAAGGCGGCCAGGATGGCGTAGTCGCCGCAGCCGGGGCACCAGCGCACCTCCTGGTCGGACTTGAAGTCCTTGGCGGCCGACGGCACGGTAGCCCGCGGAACCAGGGTCAGCGAGGCGAGCCGGTGGCCGGGCGACCCGCGCATGCCCTCGTCGTCGGAGTGGCCGTTCGTCTCAGACATGGCCGATCACATCCTCGATGACCCCGGCGAGCTCGGCCGCCTTGAACGGCAGGCCCCGGACCTGGTTGTAGGAGATCACGTCGACCAGGAACCGCCCGCGCAGCAGCAGCGCGAGCTGCCCGAGGTTGATCTCGGGGACGAGCACCTTGTCGTAATGCCGCAGCACGTCGCCCAGGTTCGGCGGGAACGGGTTGAGGTGACGCAGGTGGACCTGGGCGACCGGGTGCCCCGCGTTCCTGACCCGCCGGACGGCCGCGCCGATCGAGCCGAAGGTGGATCCCCAGCCGAGGACCAGCACGCGGGCGGTGCCGTCCGGGTCGTCGACCTCCAGCGGCTTGAGGTCGGCGGCGATCCCGTCGATCTTGGCCTGGCGCAGGCGGACCATCCGGTCGTGGTTATCCGGGTCGTAGGAGATGTCCCCGCTGACGTCGGCCTTCTCGATGCCGCCGATCCTGTGCTCGAGCCCGGGGGTGCCCGGGATCGCCCAGGGCCGGGCCAGCGTGACCGGATCCCGCCGGAACGGCTCGAACTCGGTCGTGCCGTCGCCCGGCGGTGCGAACGCGAACTCCGCGCTCAGGTCGGGGAGGCTCGCCACCTCGGGGATGCGCCACGGCTCCGACCCGTTGGCCAGGTAGCCGTCGGAGAGCAGGAACACCGGGGTCCGGTACTTGACCGCGATCCTGGCCGCCTCGATCGCCGCGTGGAAGCAATCGGCCGGGCTGGCCGGCGCCACGATCGGGACCGGCGACTCGCCGTTCCGGCCGAACATCGCCTGCAGCAGGTCGGCCTGCTCGGTCTTGGTCGGCATCCCGGTGGAAGGCCCGGCGCGCTGGATGTCGCAGATGATCAGCGGCAGCTCGACCGACACGGCCAGGCCGACCGTCTCGGCCTTCAGCAGCATGCCGGGCCCGGAGGTGCTGGTGACGCCCAGCGAACCGCCGAACGCCGCGCCCAGCGCCGCGCCGACGGCGGCGATCTCGTCTTCGGCCTGGAACGTGCGGACCCCGAAGCGCTTATGCTTGGCGAGCTCGTGCAGGATGTCGGACGCCGGAGTGATCGGGTAGGAGCCAAGGAACAACGGCAGCCCGGCGAGCTGCGACGCGGCGACGAGCCCGTAGGACAGGGCGGTGTTGCCGCTGATGTTCCGGTAGGTTCCGGGGGTCAGCGGCGCGGGCTTGACCTCGTAGCGGACCGAGAACGCCTCGGTGGTCTCGCCGAAGTTCCAGCCGGCCTGGAACGCGGCCAGGTTCGCCTGCATGATCTCGGGCTGGCGGGAGAACTTGGCCTTCAGGAAGCTGAGCGTGCCCTCGGCCGGGCGGTCGTACAGCCAGGACAGCATCCCGAGCGCGAACATGTTCTTGGCCCGCTCGGCGTCCTTCCTGGTGATGTCGAAGGACTCCAGCGCCTTGACCGTCATCGAGGTGATAGGCACGGCGTGCACGGTGTACGGCTCGAGCGAGCCGTCCTCGAGCGGGCTCACCTGGTAGCCCACCTTGGTCAGGTTGCGCTTGGTGAACTCGTCGGTGTTCACGATCAGCGCCCCGCCCCGCGGCAGATCCTTGATATTGGCCTTCAAGGCGGCGGGGTTCATCGCGATAAGCACGTCGGGCGCATCACCGGGCGTGAGGATATCGTGGTCGGCGAAATGAAGCTGGAAACTCGATACGCCGGGCAGCGTGCCGGCCGGCGCCCGGATTTCCGCGGGGAAATTCGGCAAGGTGGAAAGATCATTGCCGAAGACCGCCGTCTCCTGGGTGAACCTGTCCCCGGCGAGCTGCATGCCGTCACCCGAGTCGCCCGCGAACCTGATAATGACGTGATCGAGCTTCTGGACCTGCTTGGTCACAGCTGAAAGACCTCCTCCGCACGCCGCGGCCGAACGCTACGCAGCATCACCCCACGGCCGGGGGCATGAGTTAGGACGGTAGAAATCTTACGCCGGAAACGCGCGTGGCAACGTTCATCAGCGCGGTGATATTCCCAGGCCCGCGGCGATCCGGCGCGGCCAATGTAGCTTATGACAGATTCCGGTAAGAACTGGCTGCCAGGCATGTACAAAACGTTCCTGACTCACCGGCTGAGACGTATGTCACACCACTGCGCGGACGTGTCATCATGCCACTGCTGGGCAGGAAGGCGGCCGCTGGGAGGTGCTTGCCGTGCGCGGTGACCGGCGGCGGCCGGCCGCACTGGCCGGCGCGGTGGCGAGGCTCGCGATCACCGTGATCCTGCTGGCCGCCGGGTTCGCCGCGATCGGGGTCGCGGTCGCGGGCGGCCTGGGCGCGGCCGTCGCGGTCGTCCTGGCCGCCGCGCTCGTGGCGGCCGCCTACCTCTACGGCGACCGGATGGCGCTGTCCGCGCTGGCGGCCCGGCCGGTCAGCGAGGTCGAGCACCCCGACCTCTATCGCCTGGTGCGTGAGCTGAGCAAGGCCGGCCGGCTGCCCGTGCCGCGCCTGTATGTGTCACCGGCAGGCCAGCCGAACTCCTTCGCGGTCGGGACCGGCCCGCGCAGCGCCGCGATCTGCTGCACGGACGGCCTGCTGGCCGAGCTTGACGAGGCCGAACTGCGCGGCGTGCTGGGACACGAGCTAGCCCACTCCTCCGGCCGGGACATCATGGCCTCGACGGTGGCGGCGGGCCTGGCCACGGTCATCACGTTCCCGGCCGGCCTGGCCAGGCTGCTGCCCGGGCGCGCCGGGACGCGCGCCTCCGCGCTTGACGGGTCATCGGGCCTGCGCCTGCCGGAGTCAGCGCTGATGCTGGTGCTCGGCCCGATCGCCGCGCTGGTCATCAGGCTTTCGGTGTCCAGGACGCGCGAATACCGGGCCGATGCGGCGGGCGCGCAGCTCGCCGGCGACCCGGTCGCCCTGGCAAGGGCGCTGCGCAAGATCGACGCCGGAGCGGAGGAACTCCCGCTGGCGCCGGACGGGCGGCTGACCTCGGTCGGACACCTGATGATCGCGCCCCCGTTCCGCGCGGACGGGTTCGCCAGGCTGTTCCGCACCCACCCGCCCGCGGGCGAGCGGATCCGCAGGCTCGAGGCCCTGGCGGGCTACCGCCGCTGAGCTGCGGTTTACCGGTAGTTGACGAACTGGATGGCGAAGTCGAATTCCTTGCCCTTGAGCAGGGAGATGACCGTCTGCAGGTCGTCCTTCTTCTTGGCCGAGACCCGGAGCTCCTCACCCTGGACCTGAGCGCGCACGGCCTTCGGGCCTTCGTCCCTGATGATCTTCGTGATCTTCTTGGCGTTGTCCTGGGTGATGCCCTCCTTGAGGGCCACGCTCATCCGGTATTCCTTGCCGGACAACCTTGGATCGGCCGGATCTAGCGTCTTCAAGGAAACGCCGCGCTTGACCAGCTTGTCCTTGAATACGTCAAGGACCGCCCCAGCGCGCTCTTCGCTGTTGGCCCGGATTTCGACCGCCTGGTCGCCCGACCAGGCGATGGACGCGCCGACGCCGCGGAAGTCGAACCGGGTGCCGATCTCCTTGGCCGCCTGGTTCAGCGCGTTGTCGACCTCCTGCCGGTCGAGCTTGGACACGATGTCGAAGGAGGATTCTTGTGCTGCCACGACGTCCAGGCTAGACGGCGTGGCCACCGGCTGTGCGGCAGTCCCCGGCTTGACCGGGGTTCGGCTTACCAGCCTGCCGGGTTCTGGGCTATTCTTCACTGTGCCGTCCGCGCGGCGGCATACGGCAGGTTGCCCGAGTGGCCAAAGGGAGCGGTCTGTAAAACCGTCGGCTAAGCCTTCGTTGGTTCGAACCCAACACCTGCCACACATTTCCGCAGTTCAAAGCCAGTGACGCGATCTTGCGTCACTGGCTTTTGGCGTCAAAGGGAGCGGTTACGCAGACCGTCGGCTTTGGTCTGTGGGCTATGCGTGGGCCGGATCCGGCCGTTCCCGGAAGTCGCATGAAGAGCCGGACAATGAAGCCTGAGCTGCGGAAACAGTCGGTTTGCGAGGCGGTCGGCGGTCCCAGCCCTGGTCTGCTGCGGGAGGAGTTCGTGGGCCGAGGGCGGGCCGGCGGTGAGATCTACGTACATATAGCGGACAGGGTCGTGGGTGGTGCCGACGGTGCGTATAACCGCCTGCTTTGAAGCGTTGTGACGGCGGCCGGGTGCCGGGGTCTGCATCCAGGGCGTCTTCGATCTGCTGGCTGACGAGGTCTTGGTGACTGTCGATGCAGTGCAGGTAGGTGTCGTGCAGGACGCGGGCGCTGTTGCCGGCTCGCGCGGCGACCTCGGCGGGCTCGGCGCTGACATTGAGCCACAAGGACAGGGCGGCGTGCCGCAGGTCGTACGGGCGGCGCGCGAGCGCGGTGGCGGCCAGTTCGGGGCCGAGCGCGGCCTGGCGGGCGGCATGCCAGGCGCGGCCGTAGACCGACTCGCTGAGCACGCCGCCGCGGGCGCCGCGGAACAGCCGCCCGTCCGGCATGCTGCCATGCTCGCCGAGGTGGCGGCGGAGCATGCGGACCAGCACGGGCGGGATAGGGACGACGCGGATCGCGCCGTCGCGGCGGTGCTTGAGACCGCGCGGCTCGTACGGGCTCCCGGTGCCGGTCCAGGCACTGCCAGTACGCGGGCAGGCCGCGGTAAGGATCAGCTTCCCGCGGCCGTGCACGGGCAGGATGAGATCGTCGCGGCGCAAGGCGACGGCTTCTTCCGGGCGCAGCGCCGCGTAGTACAGGCAGCCGAAGAACGCTGCCAGGTCCGGGCGGATGCGGCAGACTTGGGTCAGGATAGCCCGGACCTGCGCCGGGCTGGCGACCGCAGCCGGGTTGACGGCCACGGCGGCTCGGGGCGCGCGCCACTGCACCAGGCTGATCGGGTTGGCGGGCAGCAGCCCGAGCTCGACGGCATAGCCCAGGGCCCCGTGGAACACCGCCCGCTTACGCGCGATCGTGTTCGCCGCCGCGGGCGAGCCGTCCAGCCGCGTGCACAGCCCGTCCAGGGCCGCCCGGATGACCCGAGGGTCGCTGAGCTGGCTGACCGGCAGCGAAACCCGCTCCAGCCAGGCCAGCGTGCTGGCGGTAACCGGATCCAGCGTGCAGGATCGCCGCTGGCGCGGGTTGAAAGCGTGCCCGTACAAGGCGCTGCGCACCGTCGCGTCCGGCGGCCTGCGGCCGGTTTCCAGGGTCAGCAGCGGCGTGACGGTGGCCAGGGCTTCGGCCAGGCTGGCCCGCGAATGCGGCGCCAGGCGCGGCCACTTCATCTCCGCGTACTTCACCGCGTGGTGATACCAGGTCACCGTCACAGGCTCCGCGGCCCACGCCGCGGGCTCACAGGTCACCGGGTCGAAGGCCAGGCCCCGGCGGGCCGCGCGGACCAGTTCGGCGCGGTAGCTGTCAGCCAATGCCCGGGTCATGAATGACCTGGACCGGTCCCGCCTGGCGACCCGCCACCGCACCTCGAAGGCAGCCCTGCCGGGCCTGCGCCGGATCGCGAAGACACGGACATCGAACGAAGTCACGGAAACCCTCCCCTGGAGTGACGGGAAACTGGTAACCCAGCCTCATCCCAAGGAAGAATCCGGCGCAGGAGACTACACAGGACCGCTTCGTCTCTGCGTGCCGGGCAGCGGCCGGAGGAGCAGGCGGGGGAGGAAGCGGCGCGCGTATTTGAGGTCGTGCTGCAAGAGGCACGCCCAGCCGACATCCTGGCCTACGCGGACAGGGCGCTGCTTATTGACTTTGTGGGGCGAACTGGTGCTCCCGAGGGCGGTCCGGTCAGCGTGGGCGCCAGTGATCAGGCGTCCTACGAGGTGGCGTTGTAGATGCCGGAAGCGGTTCGCGGTGCGAAACCGGGGACGGGCGGCTCGCCGGACCTGACGGATTTCTAGCTTGACGTCGCCAGGACGTTCTTCGCGCTGCCCGTGAGCAAGGGTTTCCTGCATCCCCTGGTCAAGGAGCAGACGGTGGGACGGGAACTGGAACGACAGTCAACACGGATTCGAGCCCATTGAAGTCTGCGGGGTTGGTGGTGAACAGGGGAAGCCTGTTCGCCGCGGCGATGCTCGCGATCATCAGGTCAGCCACGCGTCTGCGCGGCTTACGGCCCATGCTGATCACCTCGGCGGCGATGATCCCGTACTGCCGGGCGGCTTCCACGTCGAACGGCAGCGGGCTGAAGGTGGCTTCCACTCGCTGAACGCGCATGACCCGCCGGGCGCGCTCGACGGCGCCCTCGGCCGAATGTACCCCTGCCGACAGCTCGGCGAGGCTGACCGTGCTGGTCAGGAGCTCAGCGGGCAGTTGGTCGACTGCCAGCCGCTCCAGGTAGATAAGGATGTTAGTGTCGCCGAGCCCTCGCAGGTAGCGGGCGGTCACTCTCCGTCCCCGGGTTCGCGGACGCGTTCGTAGGCATCAAAGGATGCCTCAGTATCGGCGTGGCGATCCTGCTCGGCGCGGAACGTCTCTGCGCTCATGGGCGGCAGGTCCTGGAACAGCGTCATGAGCTCAGTGACCGGCACCGACTGGCGGCGCGCCGGGGTGGCCCGGTGAACGTAGGCATCGATGGCAGCCAGCGCGACTTGCTGCATGGAACGATGCTCAGCCTCTGCCTTGCGCCGGAGGGCCTCCGTCTGTTCGTCGCTGAGCCGAAGTGTCATGGCCATGAGCAAATGATACCGCATGGTATCAGTTGCGCCTAGCTCGGCGCCGGACCCATGACCAACCACGGCGAATGGGAGTCGCTCACTGAACCAGGCGGTAGTGCCGATCGGGACTGCGGGGCGGTGCGGTCGCCTCGATGAGCCCGTTGGTAACGGGTTCCCCGCAGCGCCTGGGTAATCCCCTGCGGCTGAGGCAACGGCTGGCATCCTGAGGGTCACAAGCCGCTCCGGGCGGTCGTCCCCGCCCGGCCGGTCACCCCGGTACCGCACGGTAAGTATCCCCATCGCGGCGCGCCGCGATTGATCGGGGCGTCTTCCGCGTGTCCGCCCCCGCGCTGCGGGCATCTGGTGGAATCCTGTCTTTTGGGTCGGAGTTCACGGAGGTTCGCATCGTGGGAAAGGCCAGCCGTAACCGGCGGCAGAAGAAGGACAAGGAGCGCCAGCGGCGCCGCAGCGCGCGGGCGGCGGGCCTGGGCTGGTCGCCGGGCCAGCAGAGAGTCCCGTCGCAGCAGGAGCTCGTCGTGACCGCGGTGAGCGCGGCGGTCGATGCCGTCTGCCGGGGTGACGAGCGCGGTTTCGCGGAGTACCTCAAGCTGCTAGCGGCGGAGCAGTCGCCCGGCTGGACGCAGGCCGTCAGCCGGGAGATCGTGGGCTTCCTGCGTCTTTCCGTCACGGCGGCGTGGCGACACGGCTGGCAGCCGGCGGAGCTGGTTAGGCACGTTGGCCGGGAACTGGGCGACGCGTACGCGGACATGGCCGCCGACATGGTCGTGGACGAGATGCGCGGCTACGCCCCATCGATGGTGGATGACCGCTGGGCAGTGCAGGTGTCGGCGCTCGGTGCCGGGGTGTGGTGGGGGAGCGACGCCGAGTTCCTGTCCGCTCGGGGCGGGGAACCGCTGCGGGTTGCCATCGAGTTGCTGCACCTGCTGCAGCACGTGCCCGTGCTGGAACGGCTGTGCCCGCTGCCGGGCACGGCCCGCGCCGGGGCCTGGGCGGCGGGCAGCGACGCGGACGAGCGGATCCTCGGCAAGATCCGCGCGCTGCTGGCGAAGGCGGAGTCCACGGAGTTCCCGGACGAGGCGGAGGCACTGTCGGCCCGCGCGCAGGAGCTGATGGCCAAGCACAGCATTGATCACGCGCTGCTCGCCGCCCAGTCCGGGAGCAAGGACAGGCCGGCCGCGCGGCGGCTGCCGGTCGACAACCCGTACGAGTCGCCGAAGGCGACGCTCCTGCACGCCGTCGCGCAAGCCAATCGCTGCCGGTCGGTCTGGCAGAAGGCGATTGGCATGTCCACGGTGGTCGGTTTCCCGTCCGA
>JBOHCK010000089.1:0-20389 GCA_050698755.1 Streptosporangiaceae bacterium
GCGCGGCCATTTACGCGCTGAGCCGCTGCGGTCAGCTGATCGCCGAACCGCAGCTGGTCAGGAAGGCAGCCGAGTTCCTCCCGCTGGCCAGCGAGATCATCGAGAAGCGCAAGACCTCCGCGGACGTGGTGCTCGGCCGGGCCGGGCTGCTGCTGGCCGTACACCGCCTGCGCGAGGCCTCGGCCACGGCGATCCCGGCGGCGGACGCTCTGGCCGAGCGCCTGCACGCCTCGCTGCTCGCCGACCTGGCCGAACCGGCCGCGCCGCTGATCGTCAGCCCCTACCCGCCCCGCCTTGACATGCTGCAGGGCCTGCCCACCGGCGCCGATGGCATCGTGCACGCCCTGGCCCGCAGCGCCCGGGCGCTAGGCACGACCGAGCGCGACGGCCCATTGCTCGCGGCGCACTCGTTCGGCCTCGACGGCGCGGGCTCGGTCGCGGCCGCGCTGGCCACCGCGCACCATCTGGGCCAGCCGATACCCGAGGCGGTCACCGAACGGCTGCTGGCCAGGTGCGCCAGCACCTGGGAGCACACCTGCGAGCACCTGCTGGTCGACGCCGACATGGCGCTGTGGGCGGACACGTTCGCGGCCGCCGGGGACGGAGGCCGCGATGACCGGTACCGCCTGCAGGCCATGCGCCTCATGCGGTCCCTGCTGGCGCGGCACGAACGGACCGGCAAGTGGTTCGCCGACCGCATGGCCGCCGACCAGCACAACCTGTCGGCGCTGCACGGCCTGGCCGCCGTCGGCCTGCTGTGCCTGCGACTCACCGACGACGACGCGACCTCTCCGCGGCTGGCGCTGTGATGACCGCCCGGCCGAGGTTCAAGCGGCACTTCCGGGTCGAGACCGTTGACGGCGAAGGCGGCTACCTGATCTCCGAGCGGGACCTGCTGGTGCTGCGCGGCGACGCCGTCAAGCTGGTCGCGCCGCTGCTAGACGGCGAGCGGAGCATCGACGACGTGATCGAGGCGACCAGCGGCCGGCTCGACCCCGCCCGGACCGCGTTCTTCGTCGACGAGTTGGTCCGGCGCGGCCAGGCGACGTGGGCCGACCCGGCCGCCGAGCCGAGGGCGGCGGCGTATTGGGACATGGCCGGTCTCGACGGCGACTCGGCCATGGCCGCCGCGCGCTCGTCGGAGGTACGCCTGGTGTTGCTCGGCGAGGTCCCGGCGGCCGAATGCGGCACCGCGCTGCGGCGGGCCGGAATCCGCCAGACGCCGGCCGGCCGTGACGGTGCCGCCCTGACCGTCGTCATCACCGACGACTACCTCAGGCCAGAGCTCGCCGACATCAACGCGAGCCAGCTCAGGGCCGGCTCGGCCTGGCTGCTGGCCAAGCCGGCCGGCTCCATTGTCTGGGTCGGACCGGTCTTCGAGCCCGGGGGTCCCTGCTGGGCCTGCCTGGAGCACCGACTGCGTGGTCACCGGCCCGCGGTCGGCTACCTGGAACGGAAGCTGGCGCTCGCCGGGCCGCTGCGCGCTCCGGCCGCCGACCTGCCGGCTACCCGGGCCCTCGGGCTCAACCTGGTCGCCGCCGAGGCGGCCAAGTGGCTGGCCGGGCTGCGGCAGCCGGGCCGCAGCGCGGTCTTCACCTTCGACACCATCGCGGTGGACGGCACGCGGCACGAGCTCATCAGGCGTGAGCAGTGCCCGGCCTGCGGGAACCCGGGCCTGGTGGCCGAGCGGGCGAGCCAGCCGGTGACCCTGATCCGGCGCCCGAAAGCGTTCACCGGCGACGGCGGGCACCGGGCCGCCCACCCGGAGGAAGTGCTGGCCCGATACCAGCACCTGGTCAGCCCGGTGACCGGAGTGGTGCGCGAGCTCCGCAAGGCGGCCGGGACGGGCGGCGCGGCGGGCGGCGACGAGTTCGTCAAGTGCTACCTGGCCGGCCACAACTTCGCCAAGGGCGCCACGGACCTGGCCTCGCTGCGCAGCGGGATGCGCAGCCAGAGCTCGGGTAAGGGCATGACCGACACGCAGGCCAGGGCGAGTGCCATGTGCGAGGCGATCGAGCGCTACTCGGGCATCTACCAGGGCGACGAGCCGCGGATCCGGGCCAGCTTCGCCGACCTGGGCGACGACGCGATCCACCCCAACACCTGCCTGCTCTACAGCGACCGGCAGTACGCGAACCGCCACGCGAGCAACAAGCAGTCACCCGGCTTCGCCTTTGTCAGCGATCCGTTCGACCCCGCGGCGCCCATCGACTGGTCCCCGGTGTGGTCCCTGACCGAGCAGCGGCACAAGTACCTGCCGACCGCCTACCTGTACTACGGGTACCCGCTGACCGAAGGCCAGGTCCACTCCTGGGCCGACTCCAACGGCAACGCGGCCGGCGCCTGCCTGGAGGACGCCGTCCTGCAGGGGTTCCTCGAGCTCGTCGAGCGGGAGTCGGTGGCCTACTGGTGGTATAACCGGCTCCGCCGGCCCGCCATTGACCTGCATTCCTTCGGCGACAGGTGGCTCGACCGGTGCCTGTCGTTCTACGCCGCCCAGCAGCGTGAGATCTGGGCCCTGGACCTGACCGCCGACTTCGGCATCCCGGCGGTCGCGGCCATCTCGCGCCGCACCGACAAGCCCGTCGAGGACATCCTGATGGCCTTCGGCGCGCACAACGACCCGCGCATCGCGCTGCTGCGCGCGGTGACCGAGCTCAACCAGTTCATCACCGCGGTCATCGACGTCAAGGCCGACGGCAGCGGATACGCCTACCACGACGAGTTCCAGCTGGCCTGGTGGCACCAGGCTACGGTGAGCGAGCACCAGTACCTGCTGCCCGATCCCAGCCAGCCGGCCCGCACGCTCGCCGACTTCACCGACCGGTCCGGCACCGACCTGCTCGATGACGTGCTCGCCGCGCAGCGCCAGGCCGAGGCGCGCGGCATGGAGATGCTCGTGCTCGACCAGACCCGCCCGGACATCGGGCTGCCGGTGGTGAAGGTCATCGTGCCCGGCATGCGCCACTTCTGGACCAGGTTCGGGCCCGGCCGGCTGTACGACGTGCCGGTCGAGCTGGGCTGGCTGGCCGCGCCGACCACCGAGGAGCGGCTCAACCCGGTTCCCATGTTCCTGTAGGCGGAAACCAGGAGGCGGTCATGACGACGATCCCGACCGAGGTCCCCGCGCCGGCCGTCGCGCTCAACGGAGACCGGCCAGCGAGCGGCGAGGTCACCGAGCGCCGGTCGTTCCGGCCCGACGTCCGGCTGGAGCCGCAAGGCGACCGCCTGCGGATCACGTACCGCTGGGGAGAGCTGACCCTGCGGCAGCCGGGCGCGCCGCTGGTGGCTGCGTTGCACCGGCTCCAGGCCGGCCCGGTCAGCCCGGACGAGCTCGCGGAGGGACTGCTCCGCGGCGACCGGGACCCGCGCGCAGCCGACACCGACCTGGCCACCCTGCACTGGTTGCTCGATCAGCTCCAGGGCATCACGGTGTGCAGCCTGTGGTCCGGTGGCCGGCAGCTGATCGCGGCGGTGCCGCTGGTCCCCAGGGCCCGGCTGGCCGCCACCCGTCCCGGCCCGGACGACCTGGTACGCCTGTCCAGGTTCGCCTACCTGCACCGGCATGCCGACGGGCTGGCCGCCGAGAGCCCGCTCTCGCTCTACCGGCTCGAATCGACCAGCCCCGAGGCGGCCGCCGTGCTCACCGCGCTGGCCAGCGTCACCACGACCGCCGGCCTGCCCGGCCAGCCACAGATCGCGTACGCCATCGCCTGCCTGCTCATCTCCGCCGGGATGGCCGGGACCCGCTCGGAAGCAGCCGGCCAGCGCAGCTTCGCCGAGGACGACGATGAGGTGCTGCGCCAGTGGGCCTTCCACGACCTGCTCTTCCATTCGCGCAGCCGGCTGGGGCGGCACGACGACGACTTCGGCGCGACGTTCCCATTCCTCGGCGAGCTGGAGCCGCAGCCCGCCGTCCGGCCGCTGCCAGACGGACCAAAAGTGCCCCTGCCGCGCCCGGAGCTGGCCAGCCTCCTCAAGCGCGACGCCACCCTCACCGCCGCCATAGAGGCGCGCCGGTCCGTCAGGCACTACGACGAGCGCCCGCCGACCGTGGACGAACTCGGGGAACTGCTCTACCGCACCGCGAGGGTCCGGGCGACCCTGGGGCCGGAGCCCGAGCACGGCATGCCCTACCCGGCCACCGACCGGCCCTACCCCTGCGGCGGCGCCGCGTACGACCTGGACCTGTACCTGACCGTGCGGCGCTGCGAGGGCCTCGAGCCTGGGGGTTACTTCTACGACCCGCTCGGTCACCAGCTGATCTGGCTCAGCCAGGCCCCAGGCCCACGGCAGCAGCTGCTGCATGGCGCCTTCGTTGCGTGCGGCGGGGCCACGGTGCCCGACGTGCTCATCACCTTGACGGCTCGATTCGCCCGGCTGGGCTGGAAGTACCGCGGCATCGCGTACGCCGCGACGCTGAAGCACGTCGGCGTCTTGTACCAGACCTTCTATCTCGTCGCCACGGCCATGGGCCTGGCCCCGTGCGGGCTCGGCAGCGGCGACGCGGATCTGGCCGCGCGAGCCTTCGGGCTGGACTGGGCCCGCGAATCTTCGGTCGGCGAGTTCATGCTCGGCCGCCGCCCGGCCAGCTTCCCTGACAATCCGGTCGCCGCGGCGGTGCCCAGCTACCAGCCGGCCAATGACGCGCAGTGGGTGGCTGAGGCGGCACGAACCATCCGGCGACCAGCCCCGATTTATGAGTAGGGAGCGCGATGAACCACGACCTGACCGGGATCGGTCCCCGATCGCTGCCGCAGGTAACCGGCCTTTCCGCGACCGGCCGAGCCATGACCGGCCAGAGCATGACCGGCCAGCGCGCGGCCTGGGGCCTGGCCTTCGCGGTGGTGGCAGGCGTCCTGGCCTTTGCCGTCGGCCCGGTCCGCCACCTGGCCGGGCCGCTGCCCGAAGGTACCCGGGTCGCGGGCGTGGCGCTGCTCGCCGCGGCCGTCTTGTGCTACCTCAAGGTGATGTACGGGGCGCTCGCAGGCGCGGCGCCCAGGTCCCAGGTCATCAACGTGACCACGCTCACCCTGTGCACCGTCCTGGCCCCGATACCGCTGGGCCGGAGCTGGCTCGCGCTCGGGTTCGTGCTGCCCGCGGCGGCCAGCACAGGGATCCGGTGGTCGGGCGGGCCGTGGCTGGGGCTCGCCGCGCTGCCGGCCGCCTTCGCGACGGCGATCGCGCTCGGTGAGTCCGCCGGGGCCGCGACCCGCGCCGTGGCGCAGGACGCGCTGATCGCGGCGGCCGTGACCGCGGTAGTCATGCTCGCCGCGCACTCCGACGACCTGGGCCGGCTCAAGGCGGCGATGGTCGCGCTGACCGACACCCACGCCGGCACGGAGGAGCGCCTGCGGCAGGCCGACGACCTGCTCGGCATCCTCGGCTGGCGGTTGTCGGTCATATCGCGCATGTCCGACCTGATGGGCCGGGCGGCCGGGGACCGGCCCGGGGTGGCCAGGCAGGTGCTGGGCGACATTCACCGGCTGGCCCGGGAGTGGCCGCGGAGCACGGCGAGCGGACCCGCGCCCGGCGGCACCTCGGAACTGTCCGCCGAGACCGAGGCCGTCCGGCTGGTGCTTGGCGCGGCGGGCATCGCCTGCGACGTGAGCGCCACGCCCGCGAATCTGCCGGCCGACGTGTGCGACCTGCTGGCCTTCGCCATCCACGAGGCGGCCTTCACGATCCTGGGCCGTCGTGACGCCACGAGCGGCCAGATCACCATCCGGGCCGACCGCTCCCGCGTCCGGCTCGCCGTCACGTGCGACGGGTCTGCGGCCGACGGGCCGGCTGACGAGGGGGACGCGGCGACGGGGAACGGCCTGGCCGACCGGATGGCCGGGGCCGGCGGACAGTGCACCTGCACGGAGGGGGACGGACGCTTCCGGCTCGATATCGACCTGCCGCTGGGGGCATCCGCAGGTCAACTGCCCCGTCAAAGCTCAGACCAGGGAAGGTGGTCCAAGCAGCCATGATCGATGTCTACATCGCCGAGTACCAGCAACTGAGACGAGGCGCGCTGGTCTGCCTGCTGGCCGCCGAGGAGGGCATCCGGGTGGTCGGCGAGACCGGCTGCGCCGAGACGATGCTCACCGATGTCCCCCGGCTCCTGCCCGCGGTGGTCGTCGTCGGCGATGACATCCGGGGCCCGGCCGGGCCTGCCTTCGTCGCCCGGTTGCGCACGCAGGCCCCGGCCGTGCGGGTCCTCGTCCTGGGCGCATCCGGCCGCGGTCAGCCAACCGCCGAAGGCATCGACGGCTACGCGCGCCACGAGGCGCCCGCTCACGAGATCGCCGAGACGATCAGGAGCATCGCGGGCCAGGACCCCGTCGCCCGCGGCGAGGCGGCCGGAGCGGCCGGCCACGATGGCCAGGCCCCGCTGGGGTCACCGCTCACCGCCAGGGAACGCAGCGTGCTCTCGGCCGTCAGTTCTGGCGCCTCGCTTAAGGAGATTGGCGGCGCGCTTGGCCTGTCGGTCACCATCATCCGCAGCTACCTGTCTGCCGCCATGAGCAAGACCGGGGCCGGCGACGGGGCGGATGCCGCCCGGATCGCGACCGTGAACGGCTGGATGTGACTCAAGGCCCCGCAGAGTCTGGCAAAACCGGTCATCGCGACGGATCATCGAGACGGACGAATGCCCGCGTGGCCCAGCGTCCAGCACCCCGCAACGGCGCGGGGGGCTGGATCCCCTGTGCCGAGCCGCCCATCGCTCGGCGCTACCGGTACGGAATCCCACCGTTGCAGAAACAGGCATGACGGAAGGGGCAGCGGGTGGTCAGGGTCGTAATCCTCGAAGACATGCCTCTCCTGCGCAGCGCGCTGGTCGCGCTCCTCTCGCTCGAACCAGACATCGAGGTCGCCGCGGCGGTGGGACGTGGCGACGACCTGATCGCCGCCGCGGCCGAACGTCCCCCCGACGTGGCCGTCATCGACATCGACGTCCCCGGCATGGACGGGCTCACCGTGGCCAGCGTGCTGCATCAGCGGCTGCCCGGCTGCCGGTCGCTCATCCTGGCCGGGCTCAGCCGACCCGGGGAGCTGCGCCGGGCACTGGAGGCTCACGCCTCGGGATTCCTGCTCAAGGAAACCTCCGTCAGCCGGCTCGCCGACACGATCAGGTGCATCGCCCGGGGCGAACGGGTGATCGACTCCGAAGCCGCTGCCGAGGCGATCCGCGCGGAAGGCGCGCCGATGACTGCTCGTGAGCTGGTCGTGCTGCGCTGTGCCGCCGAGGGCGCGACGGTCGGGGAGATCGCCGCCCGGCTGTTCCTTTCCGCCGGCACGGTCAGGAACTACCTGTCCGCGATCATCCGCAAGAGCGGAGCCCGCAACCGGATCGACGCGATCCGCATCGCCAGGGAAGCCGGCTGGATCTTACCCTCAGATGGACCTGCCGCAGTCGACGATCAGGGTCGCCCCGGTGACGAACGAACTCTGCTCGCGGTCCGTGCGGCGCCCCTCAGCCGAGCTGGACCGAGCGCTTGGCCAGGCCGCCCCAGAAGCCCTCTATGACGGGGCGCTGCGCGGCGAGGTCGTCCTCGCCCGCGCCGAGGGTGACGAAGAGCGGGGCGAAGTGCTCGGTGCGCGGGTGCGCGGTCCGCGCGGCCGGGGCCTTGCGGGCGAAATCGAGCAGCGCGTCCACGTCGCAGGCCGCCAGCGTAGCCTTGCCCCAGTCGTCGAACTCGCGGGACCACTCGGGCACGGGACCCTCGAACACGAACTCCCGCAGGTTGTGCGTGAAGAAGCCGCTCCCCATGATCAGGACGCCCTCATCGCGCAGCGGGGCGAGCCTGCGGCCGAGGTCCATCAGCTGGCGCGGGTCGAGCGTCGGCATGGACAGCTGGATGACCGGCACGTCGGCGCCTGGGTACATCTCCACCAGCGGGACGTAGGCCCCGTGGTCCAGGCCGCGCTCGGCGTGCTCGTGCACCTGCGCGCCGAGCAGCCTGCGGACCGACTCCGCCAGGCGCGGCGCGCCCGGGGCAGGGTAGGTGACCTCGTAGTAGTGCCTGGGGAAACCCCAGAAGTCGTAGTACAGCGGCACGGTGCGGGTGGCACTCACCGAGACCGGCGCGTTCTCCCAGTGCGCCGAGACCACCAGGATCGATTCCGGCCGCGGCAGGCTGGCCGACCAGCCGGCCAGCTCCCCCGGCCAGATCGGGTCATCGGCCAGCGGGGGCGCCCCGTGGCTCACGTACACGACCGGCATCCGGGTGCTGCTCATGCCTCATGCTAACCGCCGCCCCGGGGACCGCCACTGGCCGGTTTGCGCCGCTGGCCCACGGGTCCTGTAGCGCGGAGCGGTCAGACGTCGTAGTCCGGGATGCCGACGCCTGGCTCGATGGTGCCCGGGCTAAGTACTCCCCCGCCGCGCAGGCCCGCGCAGGCCTGCGCGGTCTGCCAACCGTTCCTGGCCTGCTGCTGGCCGGGCAGGTAGATGAGGACCTGGCCGCCTTCGGGGTGCGCGCACATCGCGCCAGCGATGTGAATGGTCAGCAGGAAGTGGGCGGTCGCTCCCGGCGGCAAGGTGACGAGCGGGCCCTGGCCGGACGCCGGGAGCTTGCTGCCGATCAGGTGGCCGTTGCCGCCCTGGACTGCGGCACCGGGGACGCCGCGCAGTGAGCAGGCGTAGCGGCCCTCGTTGGTGATCTCCATGACGTAGCCGACGCCGCCCGCGAACCCGTCGCCAGGAACCGACGCCCAGACGAAGGCGCCGCCCGGCAGGGCCGGGTTCGCGTTGCCGCACGCCGGCGGGATCACGGCCGTGTGCCGTGGCGTGGCGCCGCGGGACGCTGACGCCAGCGCCACCTGGCTCCACCACATGGGCACGCCGCCGCCCAGCCAGTTCTCGTCGACGCCAGTCCAGGCCTGGTAACCCGTGCTGGTCAGGAAAAGGCCGCCGGGCCGCAGCCACGACGCGATCCGGTTCAGCAGCGGTGGCTGATCCTCGAGCGGGAGGTGGATCAGCACGAACAGGCAGATGACCGCGTCGAAGGAGGCCGGGGCGAAGTCGATCGCAGTGACGTCGGCGCGGACGAACTCGGCCTGCGGCACCAGTTCCCTGGCGCGGTTGATCTGCGCTTCGCTGATATCGACGCCGGTGACGCGGTAGCCGGCGGCCGCCAGATCGCGGGCCACCGGCAGCCCGCTCCCGCACCCCAGGTCCAGCACCGCGCGGCCCGCCGGGAGGCGATCCCGCAGTTCGCTGAGCCACGCTTGGTACTTGGCGTGGCCGTCGTAGTGCTCGTCGTAGCGGATCGAGAGAGCGTCGTACCCGCGCCTGACGACTTCCCTGGGATCCTCCGTCACCACGCGACGCCACGATACCTGGCGGGCGCGGCGCACCCGGCCTGCGGGATACTGGCGATCATGCCTGAACTGATCCGCGAGCCGAGCAGGGTCACGGCGGCCGGCGAGCCGCCTAAGCTGATCGACGAGTACGTGGGACGGGTCAACACGGGCCAGGACGCCCTGAGCATCGCCCACATGCGCAGCCCGTCTGGCTGGGCGGAGCCCGGGCAGCGCCCGGAGTTTGACGAGTTCACGGTCGTGCTGCGCGGAGCGCTGATCGTCGAGTACGCCGACGGCCAGATGACCGTGCAGGCCGGCCAGGCGGTGCACGCCCGGGCTGGTGAATGGGTCCGCTACAGCAGCCCGGGAGCCGACGGCGCGGAATACATCGCGGTATGCGTGCCTGCTTTCACCCCGGGCACGGTCCACCGCGACGACTGACGGGCCCTAATCCGGGCCGCTCGGCGGGCCCGGGAGATCGTCGGGCGGACCCTGGGCGTCGGCCCGGTCGCCGGCCTCGTCGGCCCCGTAGCGGACCGCGGGCACCGGGTTCGCCGGTTCGCCTACGGGCACCAGCAGGTCGGTGGCGGCCGGCGGCGCCGGGGCCGGGGCACCGGCCCGGCGGGTCAGGGCCGTCAGGGCGAGGACCGCGGCGATCGGGATCAGGGAGAACTGCGGCAGTTCGTACCGCCAGTCGAAGGTGGAGATGAGGAACGGGGGCTCCACCGCGGCGATGGCGCCGATCGCGAAGAGCAGGCAGGGGGCGCGCAGCCCACTGCGCCTGGCCCGGCCGATCCCGGCCACCCCGGCCAGGCCAAGCGCGAGGCCGGCGGCGAACAGCGGGCCAGGCACGTAGAAGTCCCGGCCGTAGCCGGCCAGGAAATCGGCCAGCGCGGGCTCCAGGTGCGGGCCGCGGGCCGTGTAGGCCGGGATGGCCGTCAGCAGGTCCACGCCGCCAGGCAAGTCCTTGTCGCCGGGGAAGAACGTCTGGAACTGGTGGTACAGGACCGGGTAGTGCTCGGGTCCTGCCCCCCGCACCGGGGAGAAGCTGTAGAGGACGTCGCCGGCCACCGCCTCCAGGTAGGCCACCGGCTGGTGCTCGATGATCCGCCGGTCGAAGTCCTGCATGATGCGGCCCTTGTTCATCCCGGGCGGCGCCTGGAAGACCACCTGGGGTGACCGCGGGTCCCACATGTAGAAGTTCGGGTCGCGCTGCGCCGGCGGCTGCTGCGGGCACAGCGACCGCTCGTAGGACGGCAGCGTCAGGTGAGTGCAGTCGATGAACTGCGCGATCCGCCCGTACAGGAACTGGCTGTCGTAGTTGACGAAGTCGAACCGCCCGTACCACACGTCGACCCAGCCGAGGTAGCCGAGCACCGGGGGCAGGAAGCCCAGGAGCAGCAGCGCCACCACCTTTGCGGCCAGGCGGCGCCTGGGCCGGAAAACGACTACCAGGTAAAGCACGGCGGGAATGAGCACGAGCAGGTTGGATTCCCTGATGATCGTGGCGGCGGCGAGCAGCAGCCCGGCCGCGACGGGAGCCGCCTTCCCGATCGCGTCACGCTTCCACACCAGCACGACGAGCGCCGCGACGAGCAGGAACGTCGCGCTGATGTCGGTGAGGACGTACTGCTCGATGTCGAGCTGGAGGGGGTCGAACAGGACCGGGACGGTCGCCAGCACGGCCATCCAGCGCCTGGCGCCGAAGTGGACCAGGACCGCGTAGACCAGCCCGGCGGTGGCCAGCCCGAGCAGGTGCTGCACGGCGGCGACCGACGCGAGGTTGTGGGTCAGCACCGCCGGGATGAGCAGGAGCGAGTAGCCGCTGGTGCGCAGCCAATCCGGCGACCAGCTTCCCGTGACGAAGTTGTGGGCGTACTGCAGGTACCGCACGCTGTCCGGGAAGATCAGCGCCGGCTGGTAGGCCAGTTGCACCACGACGCGCAGCCCGGCGGCGCACCCCGCGACGACGGCGAACAGCCAGTGCCGGCGCAGCGCGACCCGGCAGCGCCCGGCGAACTCGGCCGTGGCGCGCCGGGACGAGGCGAACGCCGGCGAGGCAGCGCGCGACCCAGGCGGCGGCGACATGGACTCCAGCTAACCGCATCCCAGCACCTGATGCGACGCAGGCCGGCAACTGGACGTGACGGCGGCGTGCCCTGTCACCGTCGCTGGCTGGGGTCGGCCAGCAGGAGCAGGCCGGGGACGTGACGACGGCCGCGGCTTGTCACCGCCGTCGGCTGGGGTCGGCCAGCAGGAGCAGGCCGCGCAGGCAGGCATCCAAGGTGAGCCCCAGGACCGCGATGGCGATGGTGAGGAAGTCGATATGGCGACGTCGCGTGCCGAGGAAACTCGCCATGTTCCGAGCATGACAAGGAAGTGATCGTTAGTCGAGTTTTCCAATCTATTTAATAGGAATAGAGAACTGGATCGCGATCAGGCGGATCCATGCCGTCGGCCCTCACCGGCACGGGCTTGCCACGGGATGGTCACGATCGGACCGGGAAGCAGCGCATCCGCGGCCGCGAGGAACCCCGGCAGGTGGGTGACCGCGCTAATCTCCTTATCTGTGGGCGTGGGTAATGATGGCCGGTGCGAGCCGTGGCGCGGCGTCGGATCCTCTCGCGGCATGAGCGGTACGAGCGGTATGACCTGATGACCGAGGGCACGGCCACCGGAGCGCAGGACGTCACGACGGCGCAGGATCCCGCTGTAGCTCAGGGCACGAAGCTCGCCGAGCCGCCGATACCCGGCGGCCGGGTCGAGGCGCTGATGGGCGTCCTGATCCGGGTGCTCACGTCAAGCCCGCTGGCCAGGCCGCGGCCCGCCGTGTGCGTGTCCGCCGTCGGGCTGGGACTCGTGGCCTTCACCGGGCTGTGTGCGACCGCGCCCAGCGCGAGCGAGGCGACGCTGCCGGTGCTGCTGCCGCTCACCGCGTTGGCGCACCGACTGGGTGCGCCGGTGCTCGGCGGCCTCACCATCAGCCTGATGATGTACACCGCGATCACGCTGTGCGCCCTGGGCCTGGCCGGAATGCTGTGGGCCAACAGCCGCGGCTGGCACCCGGACCCGCGGTGGGTGTTCGGCTGCGGGGCGGCGGTGGTCGCGATCGTGGTGAATATCACCCCGGTGGGGACGTCGGATCCGGCCAGCTACGCCACGTACGGGCGGATCGCAGCGCTGGGGCATAACCCTTACGTGTTCCTGCCGGCCGACCTGCCCGGCGGCAGCCACAATCCGTACACCACGCTGGTGGATCCGCGGTGGCGGCTGGTCCCCTCGGTGTACGGGCCGGTGGCGACCTGGACGCACCTGGCCGCCGCCCTGGTCGGCGGAAGCAGGCCGTGGCTGACCATCTGGATGCTGATGATCATGACCGGGGCCGCGTTCGTGGGCGCGGGGTACATCTTGCTGCGATCGGCCGCTAACCCGGTGCGCGCCTGCCTGATCTGGGTCGCGAACCCGCTGCTGATCGACCAGCTCGTCATGGGGGCGCAGCTTGACGCCTACGTCGCGCTGGCCGGGATCGCGGCGATCCTGATCTCCCGCCGCGGTGCCACTATTTGGTACGATGTGGCGGCCGGGATGCTGATTGGCGTGGCCGGCGCGATCAAGGTCAATGCGGTGCTGGTCGGGGCGGGCATCGCGGTGGCGCTGATCCGCGACCGGGCCTGGATCCGCCTGCTGCGGACGGGCGCCATCGCGGCAGTGGTCACGTCCGGCCTGTACTTCTTCAGCTACGGCCTGACCGCGATCAGGCCGCTGCCTGCCGCCTCGTCGCGGGTGATCTCCCCTTCGGTCTGGGGGCTGATCCAGGGGGTCGCCAACCGCGTGGACCCGGGGCACGGGTCCACGGTCTCGGCGGTGATCGGCGCCCTGTGGCCGCCGCTGCTGCTCGCCCTGGCCTGGTACCTGTACAACCGCCTGTCCCCCGACGTTCCCGCCGTGCTCGCGGCGACGTGCGCGCTGACCTTCGCCTGGGTGCTGGTGGCCCCCTGGTCGCTGGCCTGGTACACCGCGCTGGCCTGGGTCACGCTGGCGCTGCTGCCGCGTAACTCGCTGACCCGCTGGCTCACGCTGGCCACCGCCGCGCTGGCGCTGTTGCACTTCAGCGCCGGGCAGCCGGCCAACCACCCGGGCGCCCCGAGCCCGTAGCCATGCCGCCGTTCAGTCGTGCAGTGGTGCAGTGGTAGCCATGCAGCTAGAGCCTGAGCAGTACCGGGCCTGGGCCGGCGAGGCCGTCGCTGCGCTGCAGCACTGGTATAGCCCGAGGACCGGGCTGTGGAAGAGCGCGGGCTGGTGGAACTCCGCGAACGCGCTAACCGTGGTGATCCACCATGCCCAGCGGACCGGCGAGAGCAGGTACCGGTACGTCATGGAGACGACGTTCGGCCGGGCCCAGCGCGTGAACGCGGGCTTCACCAACCAGTATTACGACGACGATGGCTGGTGGGCCCTGGCCTGGATCGCGGCGTTTGACCTGACCGGCGAGGCGAAGTACCTGGACCTGGCCTGCGGGCTGTTCGCGGGGATGGCGGCCGGGTGGGACGACGTGTGCGGCGGCGGCGTGTGGTGGACGCGCAGGAAGACGTACAAGAACGCGATACCGAACGAGCTTTTCCTGCTCATCGCGGGCCGCCTGCACCAGCGCACGACGCCGGACGCCGGCTACCTCGACTGGGCGCTGCGCGAGTGGCACTGGTTCCTGGGCAGCGGGATGATCGGCCCGGCCGGCCTGGTCAACGACGGGCTGACCGCCGACTGCGCGAACAACGGCCGCACGACCTGGACCTACAACCAGGGCGTGATCGTCGGTGGGCTCGCGGTCCTGCACGACATCACCGGCGATGGCGCCTACCTCGCGCAGGCGGAGGCGATCGCGGCGGCCGCGCTGCGCGACCTGACGGTACCGCCGGGCATCCTGGCCGAGCCGGGCAAGCAGCCGCGCCGGGGCCGTGACCACGACCACGCGCAGTTCAAGGGCATCTTCGTCAGGAACCTGTACGAGCTGTACCTGCGCAGTCCCCGAGCCGAATACCGCGACTTCATCCTGGCCAACGCGGCCTGCCTGTGGCGGAACAGCAGGAACCATCGGAACCAGATCGGGCTGGCCTGGACCGGTCCGTTCGACCGGGCCGACGCGGCCCGGCAGGGATCGGCGATCGACGCGCTCAACGCCGCGGTGGGGGTCACGAGTCTGTGAGCAGCCCGCGACCCGTGTGCGCCGAGGTGTGAGCAGGCCGCGACCGGCGTGCGCCGGGATGTGAGGACATCGCGACCGGCGTGCGCCGGGATCAGCCCGCTTCCGCGCCCCCGGTGACCGGAAGGCCCGGCCGCGCCCCGGGCCTGCGGACCCAGTTAGCGGCCAGGAAGAAGAGCAGGACCAGGACGGTCGCCGCGAGCGAGAGGATCAGGCCGACCGGGAAGTCCGGCGGCGTATAGCTCCAGGTCACGACGCCGAGTCCGGGCGGCACGTCGACGGCCTGGACGAGACCGTCCCGCTGGACGGCCAGCGCCCTGGCCGGGCCCTGCCGGGGCTGCCAGGTAGCGGTCCAGCCCGGGATCGCAGCCACCGAGCGAACGACGCGGACGCCCTGCGGGGAGTACACCGTGGCCGCCGTCGGCTCGGCTGGGCCGCCGCCGGAGACGGTCAGCCAGGCACCAGAGGCTGACCGGCCGGCGAGTGCCTGGATGTGCAGCGGCTCCTGGGCGGAGGGGTTGGCGAAAACCGCGAACGGCCCGTCGAACCCCGCGAACTTCCAGTGCGACGGGACGAGCGCGTTCTGCAGCTGGCCGTCGGCCACGAACACGCTCCCGTCCGCCACGACCACCGAGGGCGGGCCGAGCGGAGACGGCGCCCCCTGCGCCTGGCCGAGCACCGCGATGCCCGGCACCGGCCTGGGCAGGGTGATGCCCAGCGTGGAGCGGGTTAGCGCTCGCGCCCGGTACCAGTGCGTGGAGCCGTCCGGCGCCATGAGCCCGATCTGGGTTCCGGCGGCGGCGTCTTGCCTGGCTTCGGAGTCGGGTACCTCGACCTTGGTCACCTCAAGCGGGGTGCCCAGGTACCAGGTGGCGCGCTGATCCGCGGAGAGGTCGCGCTGACCGGTGCCCGGCGGTCCCGCGGCGGGCCCGTCCCCGCCGACCTGGGTGGTCAGGTACCCGGACAGCGTCAGCAGGACCGAGGTATCAAGCTGGTCGAGCACCCCGTCCGCGACGGCGCTGGGGGCGAGCGTGTCCTGCCCGTCGCCCGAGGCCCCGTGCGATCCGGTCGCGGCTGCGTACCGGCCGTCGACTATGGACGAGTAGCCCTGCACGGACGGCATCGCGTGACTGCCCATGGCGTTGACATCGGGCGGGTCGAGGGCGGACAGCTGACCCGGATCCAGCAGGTCGGGGTCGTAGATCGCGAAGCGCCCCGGGTATCCGAGCGCCGCCACCGGGCGCGGGGAGGGCGCGAGGGACATGCTCTGGCTGGCCGCGGCCGAGATGGCGTGGCTGGCGTGGATGGCATCGCTGACGCTGCCCGAACTGCCCGAACTGCTCGGGCTGCTCGAGCTGCTCGCCAGGCTGGAGCTGGCGGAGCTGGCGGAGCCGTCGGCTCCGGAGAAGAGCCCGGGCCCGACCTCGACCACGCAGAGGACGGTGAAGACGACCAGGTCGACCACGACGAAGCCGGTGGTCAGCCGCGAGCGCAGCCTCGGCCCGAGGCGCCTTCCGAAGACCACTAGCGCGGCCGCGGCGAGGCCCAGCACCGCGTAGGGAATCAGCCATGGCTTCAGGTGGCCGATGACGCTGGCGCTCTGGCTGAGGCCCATCCCGAGCCAGTGCAGCAGGCCCGCGCCCCAGGTGAAGCTCAGCGCGACGACGAGGACCGCCGCCAGCGGTGGTACCAGGCCGAGAACGGTCCCCGGGGCGACCCAGCGGGTGAGGCGGCCGGTGCGGGCCTGTTCCGCCTCCTCGTCCCGCTCCCCGCCGAACGACTGGTTGGCCCAGTAGCCGAGCAGGACGGCGAGGGCCAGGTCCAGCACGAGGATGTTGCGGCTCTGCAGCCGCTGGTCACCGAACAGAGGCACGTGGTAGAGCAGGTGCCCGAGGGGGATGTTGCTCCCGAGCGCGAGCACGATGCCGGCGAGCGCCGTGACGTGCCAGACGAGCCACTCCGGCAGCCTGGGGCGGAACCGGAAGCGGCCGAGGAGGGCGAACGCGGCGACCAGCGGGAGGATGCCTACGTAGCTGGTGACCTCGGTCAGGTTGTAGTTGGTGAGAAAGCCGGGCTGGCCCAGCGAGCCGGAGCCGCCGAGGAGGTCCGGCACCAGCGTCAGCAGCAGCCACCTGACCGGGAGCGAGCCGGAATTGAACAGCTGCAGCGAATTAACGCCCCGCTGTGACGTGCTGATCGCCGCGAGGCCGGGCAGCCACTGGATCGCGCCCAGGCACGCGCCTAGGACCAGGCCCGCGGCGACCGAGACCGCGGCGGGGCCCGCGCGGCGTCGCAGGCGGGCGACCTGCCAGGCCGCGTAGATCAGCACGATCACGCAGGAGTCGTCGATGGCCCGCGGCTCGCCCGCCAGGATGACCAGGCCGGTGGCCGTGGCGAGGACCGCGGTCCAGCCGAGCCGGGACCTGACGGGACGGTCCTGGGAGAGCTTGAGGACGCCCAGCAGCTGCAGCGGCACCCAGCTCATCCCTGCGACCAGGCCGAAATGGCTGACCTGCGCCGACATGGCCCCGGCGAAGGCGAACGAGAGGGCGCCGAGGAAACTGGCCAGCCTGGCCAGCCGGAGAGCCCGCAGGAACCAGAACAAGCCCAGCCCGGCCGTGGCCCAGGTGGCGATCATGTTGAGCGTCCACGCCGCGGTTCCGGGCATGATGGCGAACAGCCAGGTGAGCGGGTACGCGGCGCCCGCGTTCCAGCCGGCCAGCAACGGCGCGCCGCTCCAGATGTACGGATCAAAGAGAGGCAGGTGCCCGCTCTGGATCTGGTCCCCGGTCAGCACGCGCAGCGGGAAGTTCTGGGTCAGGTCGTCGCCGAGCAGGACGGGGTGCCCGAGCAGAGCCGGGACGCCGAAGATGACGGCCGGCAGCGCGATGAGCAGGGCGACGGATACGACGTCGCCCCGCCGGCGCCCTGATGGCTGGGCGCCGCGCGCATCAGCCGCGGTCCGGCTCAGCGCCAGAGGCCACTCAGTCCTCATCGTGTGTACTTTCGCGACTCAACTTGAAGGAATGCTGAAGGATTCTCGCGACGTGCCTGAATCACCGCGGCACCGCCGGCGCCGTGACGTGCGTTCCGAACCTACGGTTCCCCGCTGCGGTTGAGTTGCGCCCGAGGATCCCGTCTACCAGTGTGAAGCTCATGATAGGGAGGCGAGGCCGGTGCAGATCACGCAGGTCGGCCGGGTGATGGTGCCGCTGGCCGACCGAACGGCGGTCAGTCCAGGCCCCAGGTCGTCCAGCTCGCGGGCGGCCCGTCGGGCGTGATGGCCAGCAGCACCCGCCCGTCCGCCTCCAGGGCCGCCAGGTGCTGCTCGTCATCGGGGACCTGCATACCGTGCTTTTCCCTGATGGCGCGGAATCGGGGCAGCTCAGCGGCGATACCCTCGCGGATCTCCACGGTGGCCGGAACCAGTACCGCACGGAAGCCGACAGGGTCGTCAACGAGTAGCTGGGCTCGCGGGTCTTGGCGGAAGATGGCGTACTTCACCCGGCCTCGCCTGGTCGAGACGTAAAAGCGCTGACCGTCCCAGTAGAACCAGTTGGGGCTGAGGTGCGGGCGCCCGTCGCGGCGGATCCCGGCGACGACGACGTTAGGCGGCTCGGCGAAGAATGCCCCGATCTTGTCGGTTGATGCCATCTCCACAAGCTAGCGGCTCGAGGCCGGTAGGCTGCCGGGGGCGGAAGGAGTCCCGTGCCCGGATTCCCGGGTCTCACCGTGACGACATGAGAGCCTGACCGGATCGGGCTGATTCCTCTGGGGGTGGTCATGAAGGTCGGCATGACGGTTGTGCTTGCCTCGCTGGCGATCGTCCTTACGTCGGCCGTGGCCGCGTACGGGCAGGGCGGCGGCACACCGACGGGAAACGATGTTTCCTATCCCCAGTGCGGCATAGTGCTGCCGGTGGGCCAGGCGTTCGGCATCGTCGCGGTAAACGACGGGCTGGCGAACATCACGAGCCCCTGCCTGGCCGCAGAAATTGCGTGGGCTCAGACGTCGACTGGTGGGGCGCGGCAGCCGAAGGTGTCGCTCTACGTCAATACCGCGGACCCCGGCAGTCAGGGGGTCACCGACTGGCCGCAGACCAACTACGACCCGTTCAGCGGCCAGCACGTCGCTGATCCATACGGCAGCTGCACGGGCGGGAACAGTCAGGCGTGCGCCTGGCAGTACGGATGGGACCTGGCTGACCTTGACGCGCAGACCCGCGGTGTGCAGAGTCCCGGCAGCTACCTGTGGTGGCTCGATGTCGAAACGATCAACAGCTGGCAGTCCAACGCCAAGGAGAACCGCGCTGACCTGGAGGGCATGGCCTCCTACTTCCGGCGCATCGGCGCCACCGTCGGCATTTACTCGACGGCCAAGCAGTGGGACCCGATCGTGGGAACCGTCCCGTCTTCCAGCCCGCTCTACCGGGCGCCGGACTGGATACCTGGCGCCAAGACGCTCTCGCAGGCCAAGAAGAACTGCCACGAGGCCCCGCTGACCAGCGGAGGAGCGATTAGTGTCACCCAGTGGAAGACCTCGCCGACCAGCAGCGATCTCTCCTGTCGTTCCCTGTCCCAGAAGAAGGCCTGAGGCAGGCGCTGGCTGTGGTCAGCAGCGTCCTATGTAGGCGCCGCTGGTGTAGGTCGTCCAGGGAGTCCAGTTGGTGCCGTCGGCGGAAATGATGACGGCGGCCTTGGCGTTGCCCAGCGGGTCGTAGGTGGACAGCGCGCCGTGGTTCGGGTTGATCTGCCAGTACCCGCGTTCGCCTACGGTGCCGGTGGCGTACTGCTGGCCGCTTGACTCGGCCATGGCGATCGAGCCGGCCATGACGGCCTCACCGGACGAGCCGCCCGCCTCTTCCCACAACTCCTCGAGCCCGCTGCAGCTCAGCGTCCCGCTCAGCGCCACGGAGGCGGTCGCCACGGCCTCGTGGGCTACCTCGGGAGCGGCGGCGGCTCCGGCCGGAGGGTCGGACGGGACACTCAGCACCTGACCTGGGTAGATCAGGTTCGGGTTACGTATCTTCGACATGTTGACCTTGTAGAGCCAGAGCGCGTCGGCCGGAGTGCCGTAGATCCGCTGCGAGATCGACGACAGCGTGTCACCCGGCTGGACGACGTAGGTGCGGCTGGCCTGCTGGTGGTGGCTCACAAACGCGTCGGTGTGGACCTGCCCGGCGACCGCAACGGTCGTGGCGGGGGACGCGACGGCGGCGTGGGCCGGCCCGGCGACGAGCATGCCCGCGATCGCCGCCGCCGGCGCCGCCCTGCCTGCCTTCTCCGCCGCCTTTTCGAGCTGGGACGGCGCGGCGTGTCTGCCAGTCCGCCTGACCTTCGGCGGACGGCGGTGCTTGGGCGCTGAATTCACGGCACTCCCTTAGTCGTTCCGAGCCCGGGCGCATAATCGTGATCATCAGCGTTAAGCCGAATGGCCTTTAGATCTCCGAAGGCGGCTGCGGGACACTGGCCCTTTAAAATCGAACACGGCCTGATTTCCTGGCGCGTTCGGACGCGGAGCACCTCGTAAGAAATCGGCAATACTTCCTGGCTCCGATAGAAAACCCGGCCCGGGCCCGCCCCGCTTAGAGTTTGTACCAAATGCCCTTTTGATGGGCTTTTGGTGGAGGGGCGGCCCGATTCCTAAAACCTCACCGATCTCGGCCGGTGGCGCTATACGCTTCGCGACCATGGGGCCGTCACGGCCCTTGCCGTAGCTGCGGCCTGCGAAACGCTGGAAAATCGGTAACGGGTCAGGTCCATTTGAGCGGTAAACAATCAGCCCATGCACGCAGGGTGATGGGTAGCGCGGGTTGCGATTGCCGGTTACGGGGAGAATGCCAGCGCGGGCGGTCGCCAGGGCCTGCCGAGCATGAGGTCGTGCAGGACGTCCATG
>JBOHCK010000090.1:0-20157 GCA_050698755.1 Streptosporangiaceae bacterium
TGCACACCAACGAGCCCGTGCACTCCTGGCCGCCTGGTTACTGAGCGGGCCCGTCGTGAGGCAGCATCGGCGCGCGATGGTCATTGCGGTGCTGGGCCCGGGCGGAGCCAGGCCGACATCGCCTGCATGCTGCCGGCCGAGGTGGCCTGAGCCGGTTCTGCGCCGTGTTTTCCTCGCACTTCCCGCCGGTCGCCGGCCCGGTCCGGAGCGCGCGCGACGACGACCGGCAGCTGCTCCGCCAGTTCGGCCGGCCCGCCTTCGCCTGCTCCGGAGCGGCGGCGCGGCTCAGGTCTGCAGCGGCACCATCTCGCGCACGAAGTCCACGGTGAACTGGTCCGGGTCGACCGGCGTCCAGCTCGGCCGGACGACGAACTTGGTCAGGCCGGCCGCCACGTAATCCTCGATCAGGGCGCGGGCGCCCGCCCAGCCGGACGCCACCAGCGCCGCCGGATCGCAGTCCGGGCGGCGGCTCCGCGCGGCCTCGAGCAGCGCGGGCAGCGACGCGTCGTCGGCCATGGCCAGGCTGATGCCGTAGTGGTCCGGCTCGATCTCGCGCCCCGCCTCGGCGGCGGCCGCCTCGATGGCCCGGCGGCCCGCGCCGGCCTCGGCCGGGGTCAGGAAGCTGGCCAGCCACCCATCGCCCAGCCGCCCGGCGCGCCGCAACGCCCCCGGGGCGCTGCCGCCGAGCCAGATGTCCAGCGGCCTGGCCGGCCGCGGCCCGACGCCGGCGGACTCGACCGAGAAGAACTCGCCGTGAAAGGTCACACTGTCCTGGCTGAGCAGCAGCCGCAGGAGGGTGAGCGACTCGTCGAAGACGGCGGCCCGTCGGCCCGGCGGCACCGGGAAGGCTGCCAGTTCCCCGGGCCGGGCTGGTTTCAGGCCGAAGACCGGCAGGACCCGCCGGGGGGCCAGGCCGGCCAGGGTGGCTAGTTGCTTGGCCACCAGGACCGGGTGGCGGCCGGGCAGCACCGCCACCCCGGTGCCTACCTTCAGCCGGGACGTCCGGGCCAGGGCGTGCGCCATGCCGATGAACGGGTCCACCAGTGATCCGTAGACCATTTCCGGCAGCCACAGGGAATCGACCCCGGCCGTCTCCAGGGTGTCCACCGCCGCGGCGAACTGGGCGGGCACACCCGCCGCACCGAGCGAGACGCCGATCCTGACCTTCATGGGGTTACCGGGCATGCTGCTATCCGATCACACGCCGCCGGACCCGCTTCTGTGCTGGTGCGGGATGCACGGTCCAGCAGCGCCAGGGCGGCCGGCCCGCTGCTGGCCCTGCTGCGGCAGGCCGCGAGTTCATCGAGGAGGCCCTTCAGATCCTCCAACGTGCCCAGGAACAGATGGCCCAGAACCGGCACCGGTGATGGTGCCTGCTGGTTGTTCCAGTTATCCCTGACGGCCGCAGAACCAGCAGCGGCCGTGAAACGGGCAAGCGTCAGCCTGGGTGCGGGACACCTGGTCGTTTGGTTGCCTTGATGCCGGTGCCCTGGGCCGGGGTGCCGGCCGAGGGGATGGTGACCGTGACGGACAGGCCGCCGTCATTGCGGAGGCGGGCGGTGGCGGTGCCGCCGTGGATTGCGGCGATGGACGCGACGATGGCCAGGCCGAGCCCGGAGCCGTCATGCGGCCGCGCCCTCCCGGCTGAGCAGGCGCGCCCCCGCGGCCCCGATCCCGCTGCCTGCGCCGGTCACGATGACCACTGAACCGCGGAGTCCGAGGTCACCGGACAGTTCCATTCCGGGTGACGGTGACATGTGATCTCCAGGGTGGTTGTGATGAGAAGTCAGCACCTGCCGAAGAACCCGCAGACATCCGCCAGGGTCGCGTCGTTGCCTACGTTGCCGGGGACTATGGCCTCCGGGACCACCCGGCCGTGCCGGGTAGTCACATCCCAGAGCGGAATACCGGTGGCGATCTGCCCGCGGACGCGAGCGACCCGTCCGCCCAGCCCGGTGGTCGCGACCTCGGCTGACGTGATCCCTCCTTTGGCGACGATCACGTCCACGTCGCCAGCCAGCGCTCGCACCACGCGCATCAAGCCGGCCATCACCCGCGCCGCGTGATCGAGCGTGCGTGCTCATCGCGGCGGATACGCTCGGTGGCGATGATTGCCAGTCCAGAGTCGGCCAGATCAGCCCGAGCGCCCTCCGCAAGCTCGTCTGTCGTGTCCGGACCCATCAGGCCCGCAGCCGCCAGGATCCGGACGGGGCGGCGCGTACCGGCCAGCCGTTCCAGCTGGCGTGTCGCCGCCGCGGTGTGGGAGCCGCAGACCACGAGCATCCGGCTCGCCGGTGCGTGCGCGGGGGCGAGCATCCGCCCTGGCGTGCCGGCGATAGCCGCCGCGAGCGGTGCCGCGCATCGAACCACGACGTGGCGGCCTGCGGCTCGGGCGGCGGAGAAGCCGCGGGCGATGGCGGTGATGTCATCGTCGTCGGCGGCGTCCGGGGCGACGACGGCGCCGGGCGGCGCGGCGAGCAGCGCGTCCCGCACGGATGCCGGACCGGACGACTTGAGTTCGTCCAGGCCGACCAGGACGACGGGTCCGCGCAGGCCCACCTCGCGGCACCAGCCGGTCAGCGTCCGGGACTGGAAGCCAAATACCGGGTCCCTGGCAAATTCGGTGTCGGCAGCATTTAGCCGCCCGGCAGGCGACTCGAGGTAATGGACGCCGCCGAGCGTCAGCCTTCCGGCGGCGGGATAGGCGGGCACGATCAGGCCGACCCCGCGGTCCAGCCCGAGTGCCTCCATCTCCACCGCGACGTGCCCGCGCAAGGTCGAGTCTCCGCGCAGGACCATGACAGTCTCCCCAGCGCGGGCCTCGAATGCCGAGCGCACTCCCCGGACGATGCGGGCAGCGGAACGTGCGTCAACCGCGCGGGTGTTGGTGAGGACATAGAGCGCCCTGCCGTCCAGGCCGGTCAGCGCGGCCGGGTCCGGGTCGACTGCCACCAGCACGCCGGAGGCGCACTGTGTTCCGGTCGGGTCGTCATCGAGGACGACAACGCGCGCGCTCATCGCTGCCGTCATGACGGGCAGCTCATCGCTGGACGCCGTATTGGCCGTATACCTTCTGGCGATCGTCCGCTCTCCACAGCGGCTCGGACACGAGCGGTGCGCAGGCCGGCCGGGCCAGCAGGCGTGAGCCGACGGTGGCGATGCCAGCGGGGTCGAGCCCGTAGTAGCGGTACAGCCGGGTGGGGGGCCCGACGAGCGCGTACTCGTCGCGCAGGCCGTGCTTGAACAACGGCGTGCGCATGCCGTGAGCGGCGAGCGCCTCGACGGTCATGGTGCCGAGGCCGCCTTCCACGGTGTGCTCTTCGACCGTCACCACCGCGGAATGCCGGCCAGCCAGTTCCGCGAGGTGATCGCCGGGGAACGGCTTAATGGTGTGCACATCGGCCACGGTCACCGAGATGCCCTGCGCGGCCAGCAACTCGGCGGCGCCGAGCGCCTCCTGCACCATGATTCCCGTGGTCACGATGAGCAGATCGGTGCCCTCGCGCACCACGGACGCTTGCCCGGGGATGAACACCGGCTCGCCGGTGTAGACCGTGCTCTCCCGGCCGCGGCCGATGCGGAAGTACACCGGTCCAGGGTGGTCGACCGTCTGGCGGATCAGGGCGCGGGTGCTCTGCGGGTCGCATGCCGACACGATCCGCAGGCCAGCTATGGCGCGCAGCGCCGCGAGATCCTCGGTCGCATGGTGGGATGTGCCGAAGAAGCCCATTGAGATGCCTGCGTGGGTGGCCAGGATCCGCACCGGCAAGCATGGGTAGGCATGGTCGGTGCGGATGTTTTCGTAGCCGAGGATGGCTGAGAAGCTGGCGAAGGTGCAGACGTAGGGGATCAGGCCGGTGGTCGCCAGGCCCGCCGCGGCGCCGAGCATGTTGCGCTCGGAGATGCCGTAGTAGAGCAGCCGCTCGGGGTGGCGGGCGCCGAAGACCGCCAGGCGGGTCACGTAGGTGAGGTCGGCGCAGCCGACCACGATGCGGGGATCGGAGTCGGCGAGCTCGGTCAGGATCTCCCCGGCGGCGAAGTTCGCGCCCGCGTCGCGCCCGACGTGGTCGAATGAGGCGGGGTCACGAAGGTCGGCCTGCGCCCTGGAGGTGTCTGAAGCGATCTTCATCGCGACCCGCATGTCAGGACCTCCCCGGCTTGGCGAACATCGACTGGATGGACAGGACGGCCCGGTCGAGATCGAGGTCGCCCAGGTAGCCGACGTGCCACTCGGCCATGCCCTCGATGAAGCCAATCCCCTTGCCCGCCACGGTGTCGGCGACGAGCACGGTGGGCCGGGCGTGGGGATCGGCGCGCCGGCCGTCGAAGCGGCCGTAGGCGGCCCGCAGCGCCCCGAAGTCGTGGCCGTTGAGACGTTCAGCGACCCAGCCGAACGCGGCGAAACGATCCTCGATGGGCTCGTAGTCGAGCAGGTCGGCGGTGTAGCCGTCGACGGACACTCTGTTGACGTCGACGATCGCGAGCAGGTTGCCCAGGCGGCGGTGGCTGGCGTAGCCGGCCGCTTCCCAGACCTGTCCCTCGTTGAGCTCACCGTCGCCGAGGAGGATGAGCACGCGCGAGTCGTATCCGCCAAGGCGCACCCCGTCGGCCATCCCGGTCCCGATCGAGAGCGCATGGCCGAGCGAGCCCGAGGAGAAGTCGATGCCGGGCACCTTTTTCATGTCCGGGTGGTCGCCGAGGTTGCTGCCGAGCATCGTGAAGGTCTCGAGCTCGGACCCGGGGAAGAAACCGAGGTCGGCGAGGATCGGGTACAGCGCCGAGACTGCGTGGCCCTTGCCCAGGACGAACCGGTCCCGCCCAGGCCACTCCGGGTCCTCGGGGCGCACCCGCAGGTAGCCGTAGTAGAGCGAGATGAGGATGTCCATGCACGAGAAGGCCGGGCCGATGTGCCCGGAGCCGGCTACCTGCATCTCCGCCAGGGTGGCGAGGCGCATATCGATCGCCTTGCCCTCCAGGCCAGCGGCGGTGAGGCACGTGCCGGGGCCAGATCTTGCCTCTGTCAACTGGATCTCCATTCTGTGGCAGTGCGGCACCGGAGGGTGCCGGTGCGCGGTCTCGATCTAGCGCTGTGTCAGCCCGCCGTCCACGCAGAAGGTCGCGCCCATCGCGTAACGCGATTCGTCCGAGGCCAAGTACACGGCGATCCCAGTCAGGTCGTCCGGGGTCCCGAGCCGCCCGATCGGGCTGCCGGCGAGCAGCCGGCCGTGGGTGGCCGGGTCGGCGACGAGGCTCTCGATCAGCGGCGTGACCGTGGTTCCCGGGACGATCACGTTCGCCCGCACCCCGCACATGCCGTAGTCGGCGGCCGTGGTGCGGGCCAGCGACATCATCCCGGCCTTGGATGCGGAGTAGGCGGCGTAGCCGACTCCGGCCATGGTCATGCCAGTCGGTGAGCCGCAGAGGATGAGCGATCCCGATGGTGCTGCGCAGAGCAGCCCGATGCCGTGCTTGACGCTGAGAAAAGCGCCGGTCAGGTTGGCTGACAGCGTGGCATTCCAGGTCGCGAGCGACACCTCACCGACCGGCCCGTCGGCACCGTGGAGCTGGCGGCCGGCACACACGTAGAGGAAGTCGGCACGGCCGTACCGGTCCGCCCACTGCCGCATCACGTCTTCTACCTGGGCCTCGTCGGTCACGTCCGCAGGCAGCGCCACGACGACGTCGCCGAGTTGCGCGGCGAGCCGGTCCAGGGCGGTGCCGGGGAGGTCGACGAGGCCGACCACGGCGCCTTCGGCGGCATAGGCCCGCACCGCAGCGGAGCCTATCCCGCCAGCCGCCCCGGTGACCAGCCCGGCCTTGCCTTCCAGCCGCATCACGGCCGCCGTCCGATCACGCTCATGCCTCGACCGCCCGGATCGAGGTGACCGAGTGGCCCGGCAGCACGAGCCGGTGCGGGTTGAGGGCGCCACCGCCGAGGACGTCCGCCTCCGTGGCCTTCGCGCCCGCCAGTTCCAGCGGAGTGCTCTGGGGGGCGAGGTTGGTGACCAGCAGGCTCAGGCCCGCAGGCGTGGCCGCGGCAAGCCCGACCACCGTCCCCGGGCTGGCTGTCCGGCGGACCGCGGAGCCGGCCAGTGACGTCAGCGCGGCGACCACCCGGGCCGCCGGAGCCGGCGTGCCGTCGGCCGCGACCACTCCGCGCCTTCCGATCGTGCGGAAAGCCGTCGCCGCGTAGGCGCCCGCCAGGCGCGACACCGCCGCAGCCAGGTACAGCGCGGCGAGCTGCGTATGCTGCCGCTCGTCGACGTCGGGGCCATCGTCATCTGCCGCGGGCAGCGGCTCGGCCCGGGCAGCGGCGGCGTTGAACCGGGGGCGCAGGGTGATCGGCCCGGTGACCACCGGCAGGCCGCGGGCGATGGTCTTCGCCTGTGCGAGGCCGTCGGCGATTGCCGCCTCGGTCGCCAGGACAGAACGGCCGCCGGCGTGGTGCACCTGCGGCGTCAGTCCGTAGGTGACGAAATCCCAGGATGCCAGGTCGAAGTCGCCCCGGTTGAGCTCGGCGAAATGGGCACGGCTGCCTCCGCCGAGCGGCACGGATCTCCCCAGGTCGCTGAACACGGCCCGGGCCGCCGCGACCGTGCCGGCGTCGGTGCTGTGGCGCACCGGTGAGAAGACCGAGACCCGGCCGAGCTCCCCAGCATGATGCGCTATGTGCCGCGCCAGCGCGGCCACCCGGCCGGCCGTGGCGACCAGCGCGACGTCCAGCGGCACCCCGAGCCCGGCCGCCTCCGCCAGCGCGAGTTCGAGCCTGCTCTCCCACGGCCCGCCGTCCTCCAGTTCGACGTGCAGGTGCGCCGGGCGAAGGCCGCGTACGACGTCACGGGCCGCCGCCCGGGCCGGCGGCAGGCAGGATGCGCCGAGGCCGAGCGGTGGGATGGCGCCGATCACCGCGGAACCCACCTCCAGGCGTGCCGCGCCGCCAGCACGCCGCCGGCGCGCCGCGACGCGCGGCACCCATGCGCGCAGTTCCACGGATTGCCGCGTGTGCTGGCCGGTCGTGTGATGTACGGGCTGCGGTGCCGACAGCGGTGTGCAGTAGGTCTTCCATCCCGGGTCGCTCCAGTTGCGGTGATCCTCGATCTCGAACAGGTCGCCGTCTAGCTGGATCTCCAGTTCGGCCCCGTCGCCGACGCCGTAGGTCATCGACGTGACGCCGGTGAACAGCCGAGCGGGGCTGATCTCGCCGGGGAACGTTCCGGTCAGCTCGCCGCCGGAGCCGCAGACACGGAGTGGCCGGCCCTTCAGCGCTTGCGGGTGCAACATGCCGAACCCGATCCGGTTCGCGTCGAAGTCGCTCTCGGCGACGCCGTCCATGGTGAAGCGGACGACGTCGGCAGACGTCTCGATCGTGCCGCGCCAGCGAAAGCCGATGCCGCCGAACCTGTGCCTGACCTCCAGCTCGGTGATCGTCCCCTCCGCCGTCCCGGCCGTACGGCGGGCGGTCACTTCGCCGGGGACAGTGCGCCAGCTCTCGTCGCGCACGGCGACGTACACGGCGTCGAGCGCCGGGTGCCCGGCCACCCGGACATCGCGCAGCTCAGCGCCCGCCAGGGCGGCCGACAGGTGGCCGGCTGTCAGGTCAGGCACTCGCGGCCCACCCCGCGATCACCGGGTTGGACAGCGTTCCGACACCCTCCACCGCGACATCGACGGTGTCGCCTGGCCGCAGCCACAGCGGCGGGCTGCGGAACGTCCCGCAACCGGCGGGCGTGCCGGTTGTGATCAGGTCGCCGGGCTCGAGCGTGATGTTCTGGGAGGCGTGCGCGATAAGCGCGGGGATGTCGAACAGCATGTCCGACACCCGCGCGTTTTGGCGCAGCTCGCCGTTGACGTAACTCTGCACGGTCAGGTGGTCCAGCTCCGGCAGATCATCAGACGTCACGAGGACCGGGCCCATCGGGCAGAAGGTGTCGAAGCCCTTGCCCAGCACCATCTGGTTGGGGCGGAACTGCACGCCACGGTCGCTGACGTCGTTTATGACCGTGTAGCCGAAAACGTGGGCCATCGCTGTCTCGCGGGTGATGTCACGGCCCGGCGCGCCGATCACGACCGCCAGCTCGACCTCGTAGTCGACGTTCGACGTGGGCGCGGCGAGCCGGATCGGGTCGTTCGGCCCGCAGACGGAACTCGGGAACTTGGCGAAGAAACCTGGCTCGTCGGGCATGACAGCACCCGGGTTCTCTTCCTTGTGGCTCGCGTAGTTGATGCCGCTGCCGAAGATCTTGCCGGGCCGGGGGACCGGCGCGAGCAGGCGGTAGTCCGGTACGGCCGGCCACGTGGCGCGCGGCGCGACGCCGGATGCGATCAGGGTGAGCATGTCGGTCTGGCCGGTGGGCCGCACGCCGGCACCGGTCAGAATGCCCACCGAGGCCGGCGAGGTCGGGGTGTCGTAGCGGACGAGCTTCACGGGTCGATCACCTCGTGGGAGTCCTCATCGATGGCGAGGGTCTGGCCGGGGCGCAGGGCCAGGGCGACGCGTCGGCCCGACGAGTCGTAGTGCGGCACCTCGTCGAGGAAGGCCACGACATCCTGATGGCCGACGTCCTCGTAGTGTGTCGCCACCGCGTAACGCACACCCAGCATCTCGGCGGCGATGGCCGCTTCAGCCGGGTTCATTTCCCCGCTGACGACCTCGCCGCCGCCGGGTGCGACCAGTGACCAGGGCTGGGTGACGCCGAGCAGGCCGACCGTGGGCTGGTGGAGCTGGCCGATCAGCTCCATCTCTTTGGTCACCGCGCTGTCGCCGAAGTGGTAAACGCTGACGTCGGGCTCGGTCTCGACGACGAAGGCCATCGGCATCCCGGTGACGATCGAGCCGTCGGTGAGGACGGCCTGTGACCAGTGCGCGCAGAACACCGGCTTGATCACGAGATCGCCGACACGCACCCGGATGCCCCAGATCGTCTTGCGGATTTGCTGCTCAGGGACGCCTGCCTCACGCAGCAGCAGCGCGGTATCCGAGCCGCAGATCACCGGGGCACCCGTACGCAGGGCCACGGGCGCGGCGTCCTGCATGTGGTCCTGCGCGGCGTGCGAGACGAGGATGACGTCCGGGTCGCCCACGTCGTCCGGGCCCACGTCGGCGCTGCTGCTGCCGGACAGGAACGGGTCCATCAGCACCCGGCCGCGTGGCGATTCGATGAAGTAGCAGGACGTGCCGTGAAAGGTGACGTTCGTGGTCACGACAGGTAGCTCCTCTCCAGGCTGTGCACCAGCGCGACCATTGCCTTGTTGAGCGGTACCTGCACGCCGTACGTAACGCCGGCTGCCACGACGGCGCCGTTCACCGTCTCGACCTCGGTCTTGCGGCCGGCCAGGACGTCCTGCAGCATCGATGCCCGGCCGGCACCGGCACGTTCGAGCACGCCGTGGATCGCGGACACCCGCTCGCCCAGGTCGATGTCGAGCCCCTGGGCGACGGCGACCGCGACGGTCTCAGCGGCCAGACCATCGACAAGGTCCAGCAGTTCTCCGGGTTCGCCCACCGCGCCGGCGTTGAGCCGGGTCAGCGCCGCGGTCGGCAGTGTCGCCGTGTTGAGCACGAGCTTTTTCCAGATCTCGGTGAGCACCGCGGTACTCACCTCGGCCTCCCAGCCGGAGTCGTTCAGCAGATCGGCCGCCCGGTGCGCGTACTGCGTGCCAGTGCCGCGGAAAGGTCCCATCACCGTCCGGCCCCGGCCGCTGTGCACGACCTGGCCGGTCCCGGAAGCCGTGCACGAGTTGTAGGTGACGCCGACGACAAGCTGCTCTTCGGGGACGAACTTGGCGATGCGGTCGGCGTTTCCCCAGCCGTTCTGCAGCGTCACCACCGCCGTAGCCGGGCCGACGAGCGGCTGGAGGCTCTGGCTGGCGGCCTCGGTGTGCTGAGCTTTGACGAAGAGGACGACCAAGTCGACCGGACCGGCGGTAGACGGGTCATCGGTAACGGATACGGCCGCGGTGAACGTGCCCTCCGGAGTGCAGACCCGCAAGCCGTGCTTGCTGACCTGCTCGATCACCGTTGACGACACGTCGACGACCGTCACATCGTGCCCGGCGCGGGCCGCATGGCCGGCCAGCGACCCGCCCATGGCGCCTGCCCCTATGACGGCGAGCTTCACTGGGCGCCTCCGGCGAGGATGATGACCTTTTCCACTTCATGGGGGTGATGCATGGCGTACTTGATCGCCTCCGGGGTGTCGGTGAGCGGATAGGTGTGCGTGACGAGAGCGGAGACACGGTCCGCGTACGTGGCGGCCAGCGCGATCGCCTCGGGGAACAGGCCGGTGCTGTTGCGTGACCCGAGGATGTTGATCTCCTTCCTGGAAAACAGCCCGACGGGGATCGTGACCTCGTTGTCGGAGATGCCGACGATCACGACCGTGCCGGAGTGGGCGGCGCCGTCAAGCGCCTCGCGGATCAGGGCCGGCACGCCGGTCGCCTCGATGACGACGGCGGCCCCGTCACCCTCGGTGAAGCGGGCGATTGCGTCGCCTACGTCCTCTTCCCCGGAGTTGACGACGGCCTCCGCGCCGAGGTGACTGGCGAGCTTGAGACGGCTCGGCACCCGGTCGACGACAAGCACCCGGGCGCCACGATCGAATGCGCCGAGCGCGGCTGCCTGGCCGATGGGGCCGGCGCCGATGACCACGACGGTGTCGGCGCGGGCGACGCCGGCCCGGACCACGCACTGCAAGCCGATCGTCAGCGGCTCGACGAGAACCGCCACGCGGGTCGGCATGTCCCCGACCGGGTGCAGCTGACCGGCCGGGACCGCCACAAACTCACAGAGCCCCCCTGCGACGTGCGCGCCCATTACCTGGAGCGTGACGCAGCAGTTGTACCGGCCCCGGCGGCAGGCAAAGCAATGCCCGCAGGCGATGAGCGGCTCGACCGCCACCCGGTTCCCCGCCACCAGCGGGCCGTCGTACCCGGTACCAAACGCCTCGATCCGCCCGGTGAATTCGTGTCCCTGGATCTGCGGGAAGTGCGCGTAGGGATGACGCCCGTCGTAAAGATGAAAGTCCGATCCGCACAGCCCCACCGCCTCGACGGCGATAAGCGCCTGTCCTTCGCCGGGGACGGGCCGCACCGCTTCCTGGACTTCCATCGTGCCCGGTCCGGTGGTCACCACGACCTTCATGACTGTCCCCTCTCGAATGCGGCGGTGACCGGGCCGGCCATCTCGGTCAGTTCGATCCGCGCGCCGTGCGGCTCCTGCGCCAGAAAGGCGCAGGGCTGCCCGCGCCCTCCGGTGAACACGCCATCCGTTCCCCGCTGACCGGCAGCCAGAAGCGCGCCGTTGATGTCAGCGGTGCGGAAGCACACGTGGTGCAGCCCCTCGCCCTGAGCGGCGACCAGATCCGCCAGCGCTCCCGCTGCTACCGGCTGCACCAGCTGCAGTTGCGCTGCCCCGGTTCCCGCCGCTCCCGCCGCAGGGCCGAGGTAGACAAGCCGCACCGCGGCCGCCGCGACGATCTCGTCATGAACGACTGGCCAGCCGAGCAGCCGTGTGAAGGTCCGGGCGGCCTTGTCGGCGTCACGCACCGCGATGGCGACGTGATCGACCGCCTGAATGACCGCCGCTGCCGGGCGCCGGGCGCGGTTACTCATCACGCCGGTTCCCGACGAGCAGCAGCACCAAGATGATCAGCAGTCCCTGCACGATGTCCTGCACGGCCACGCTGGCCCCCATCACTTCGAGCAGGGCCAGCAGGAACAGGAAGAACAGGCTGCTGCCCCAGATCCCCGCCACGTTCGAGCGTCCCCCGGCGATCAGCGAGCCGCCGAGCACCACCACGGCGATCGAGTTGAGCAGGTAAGGCGAGCCGAGGTCGAGACTCGGTGAACTGAAAGCGCCGAGCAGTACGCCCGCGATGGCGGCGAACAGCGCCGCGATGACATAGCTCGAGACAATCACCGTGCGGACTCGCAAACCGGTCAGGCGGGCCGCCTGTATCTTCTGCCCGATCGCCTGGAGGGAATGGCCGAACGACGTGCGGAACAGCACGAATCCCGCCCCGACGGCTACGGCGATGCAGATCAGGCCCAGCATGGACAGGCCGAGCACCCGGTAACTGGTGAAGGTCACCAGGCCCGGGTCGGGCACGGCCGACATGGAGTTCGAGTAGACGAGTACCGCGCTCTGGATGATCAGGCCAACCGATAGTGTGGCGACGATGGGCGGGACCCGCAGCGCGAGGATCACGAAAGAGTTGATCGCCGCGACGGCCAGGCCGATCGCGATCGCCGCCAGGAAGCCGAGGGCGATCGAGCCTTTCCCGCCCGCCATGACACCGGTCGAGACGTAGGCCGCCAGGGTGAGCGTGTTGGGCAGCGATAGGTCGATGTTCCCGTTGCCGAGGGTGATCACGACCATCTGCCCGATCCCCACCAGTACGAGGAACGGCGCGAGCCCGAAGCTCGACGTCAGGGTGCCGGTGAATCCCTTCCCGGCGATGGCGCCGATCGTTATCCAGGTGATGAGCGCGGCGAGATAGGACCATATCCAGGGCCGCCGCGCCGGCCAGTCGCGGAGCGGTCCGCGCCACGCCCGCGGCCCGCGCGGTGCGGGGCCGGCGTTTGCTGCCGTCCTGGTCACTGTTCACCCCGATCGGTGAGGACCCGGCCGGCGAGCACCAGGATCAGCACGAGTCCCTGGACGCCGGTCTGGTAGCTGGACGAGACGTTGAGTAGCGAGAGCATCGAGGTCACCAGGGAGATGGCCAGGGCACCGATCACCGCGCCGTAGGGAACGGCCTGTCCTCCGGAGAACTGGCCGCCACCGAGGATCACCGCCGCCACCGAGAGCAGCGTGTAGTTCGCCGCGGTTGTCGGGTCGCCAGAGGAGATGACCCCTGACAGTGCCAGGCCCGCCAGGATGGCGAACAGCGCCGCGAAAGCGTAGGCCGCCATCCGGGCCTTCAGCACCGACCACCCTGCCCGGCGCAGCGCGTCGGGGTTCGATCCGGCCGCTCGGATGATCGCCCCGTATGGCATCCGGATGATCACGAGGTAGGCCGCCGTCCCGATGAGCGCAGCGAGGATCAGCGACATCGGGACCGGGACCTCGTACCGTGCTGTCTGCGGCATCTTGAGGCTCATCAGGCTGACCAGCCAGCCCGGCGCCGTGCCGCCGGGTATCGGCAGCAGGGCCAGGCCCAGGCCGAGCCAGACGAACGAGGCCCCGAGCGTCACGATGAGCGAAGGAATCCCGCGCAGCTGGACGAGCACGGCCTGCCCGACGTAAAGGACGCCGATGCCTGCGAGCATTGCCACAGCGAGCAGCGGGTCCTTCACCAACTGCACGGCCACGACCGCAGTTACCAGGCCGATCAGGTAGCCGTTGCCGAGATCGATATCGCCGACGGTGATGATGAACATCTGTGACACCGCTGCCAGGATCAGCGGGATCGCCGGGGACAACAGCAGGGCGACCCCGTTGATGCTGAGTACGCTCGGCTGCAGGGAAGCGCAGACGATGAACATCACGATCAGGGCGAGAGGCGACAGGCCCCGGCCGAGAAGCTGCAGCGGCCGTGCCCCCCGCGCGCCGGGGCGGAGGGCGGCGCCGGTACGCGCCTCCAGTTCTACCGCCATCGTCAGATCTTCTCGAAGGATGCGCCGATGATTGCTTCCTCGGAGATCTCGTCGCCGTGCAGCTCGGCGGCGATCCTACCTGCGGACATGACGTAGACGCGGTCGCACTCCACGAGCTCGGCGTTCTCCGTCGTGAACCACAGGAAACCGCGGCCCATGGCCGTCTCTTCGCGCATCAGCCGGTACACCTGCTGTTTTGTCTCGACGTCCACGCCGCGGAACGGGTCGTCGAGCAGCACCATCCTCGATGCCGAGGCCAGGGCCCGGGCGATCAGTGCTTTCTGCTGATTGCCGCCTGACACGGCGCCGATGGGCGTGCCGGCGGTACCGCGGACGGCCAGCCGTTCCAGCCAGTCGGCGACGATCAGCCGCTCCCTGGGACGCTGGACGACCCCGTGCGGAGCGGTTTCGCCCAGAACACCGACGCTGATGTTCTGGCCCAGGTTCCACAGCGGGAAGACGCCGCGGGTCTGCCGGTCGCCAGTGACGAACGAGACACCGCCCCTGAAACGCACCGAACGCTTACCGCCGCGGTTGCGCCAGAGGTAGCGCAGCAACTGCTGCTGGCCTTGCCCGTCCAAGCCCGAGAGCCCGACGATCTCACCGGAGCGCACGGCCAGGCTGACGTCTTGCAGCCACTGGTCTCTGACACTCGTGGCCGACAGCAGCTCCTCACCATTCCCGCCGGCCAGGGAGGCCGACTTGACCCCGGCGGCCTGACGGGCCACGCCCCCCATGACCGCCACGATCCTGGCGTAGTCGAGGTCCGGAGTCGGGTGCTCGGAAACGATCCGGCCATCGCGCATCACCACGACCCGGTCGGTGTGCCCCAGAACCTCGTGCAGCTTATGGGTGATGAGCACCGTCGAAATGCCCCTGCCCTTCAGTTGCTTCAGGTACCGGAACAGGTTCTCAGCCTGCTTACCGGCCAGCGCAGACGTGGGCTCGTCCAGGATGAGCAGCGAAAACGGGCCGGTCACCTCGAGCACGGCCTGAGCGATCTCCAGCATCTGCTGCTGCGCGAGGGTAAGCTTGCGGACCTGCTGCCGGACGGGAATCCGGTGCCCGGGGAAGACCTCATCCAGGCTCGCACGCAGCAGTCCCTGGCTGCGGCGGCGCCACTGCCAGCCCGCCACGGCCGGTGCGGCGACCAAGACGTTCTCAAACACCTTGAGATCGGGGGCGAGCGATAGCTCCTGGTAGGCGATGCGGACGCCGCGCGCGCGTGATTCCTGCATCGAGTAGCCAGCTCCGGCCGCCGCGCCGGCCACGGTAAGCGAACCGGTGTCCGGCCTGGTAAGGCCGACGATGACCCGCATCAGCGTGCTCTTCCCCGCGCCGTTGTGGCCGATCAGCCCCACGATCTCGCCCGCCGGAATCGTCATGCTGACATCGGTCAGGGCCCTGGTGACACCGTAGGTCTTCGAAATTCCGCTCAGCTCCAGGACGTGAGCCCTGCCACCGTGCATGCTCACCTCATGGGGTCTTGGTTGGGATGGGAGGCTCGGGCATCTGCCTGCCTGCCTGCTGGGCAGCGATCCCGGCGAGTGCCTGCTGCTGCGTCCACTGCCAAGCGGCCGTGTCCGACACCGGTGTGACGGCGATCCACTTGTTCAGCGTCGTGTCGGTGATCACGACGTTCGGCGAGGTCAGGTTCTTCGGCACCTTGGCGCCGTGGAGAATGTCGAGCGCCTGCCACAACGCGAAGGCAGACTGGCCCGGGTCCGGGCGCACCGAGGTCGCCCGGAACTTCGGGTTCTTGCTCACCAGCTTCTCCCACAGAGCCAAGTCGGTGCCGTCATTGGCGAAGTTGCCGAACGGCACCGGCCGGCCCGCGGACTTAAATGCCTCCAGCGCGCCGAACGTGCTGCCGCCCGTGATCACACCCTGGATCGTGGGCCAGCTCGGCAGAGCGGCCTGGACGGCCTGCTGGGTCACGGAATTGCTGGCCTCACCCTGCACCTGGGCGATGACTTTGACGCCAGGATGCTTCTTGATCTGGGCCATCTGGGCATTGAAGATCGTCTTCTCCGGCGCGGAGCCGACAACGCCGCGGACCACGATCACATTGCCCTTGCCGTGGATGGCGTTCAGCACGCCCTCCGCGCCGAGCGCCCCGTACTGCGTTAGGTCGGCCTGCTCGTTGTACTCGCACGGCGCGCTCCCGACCGAGTCGAATGTGATGACCACGATTCCGGCGCTGCATGCCTGCTCGATGACCGGGTCCATCGCCGTCGGGGACGCCGAGTCGATCAGGATCGCACTCGGCCGCTTCAGGATCAGCGACTTCATCGCGGCGATCTGCTCCGTCGCCGTGTTCTCCGAGGTATTGCTGACCATGTAGCCCTTGATCAGGCCCTCCGCCTTCGCCTTCTGGGCCGTGTCCTGGAAAATCTTCACCATCGTCTGGCGCCACGTGTTGCCGAGGAACGAGTTCGACAACGCAATGGTGATGTCCTTCGACGGCGTCTTCTGCGTTCCGCTGCCCACGGCCGTCGTCGAACTCTTCGCGCATCCGGCCAGCGCCAGCCCCACGACCACACCGGGGACGACTAGGGCGTACGCCGCTTTGCGCTGCCACAGTTCGGTCACTCTCATGCCTGACTCCTCGCACGGAAGATCCGCGATCCGGACCAGATGCGGTAGACCGTATGCTGGCATGCCACTCATGTCAACGGTTTGGCTGGGCCCAAATCTGGCCGGGCACCGGCCAGCGCCAGCGCGACCGTAACCCGTCAGAGCAGTGCCGGCGGACAGTGATCAGACATAGCCGTCAGGAACAACATCCGGCCCACGACCGCAGTCGGCGACCGGCTCCGGAGCACTAAGGGCTCTCCACAGAATTAGGCATATTTGTCCGGGACGGTTGTCTGCGGTGTGGTGGCGGACAGCTGCTGGTGGATTAGGACCGGTTCGCGGGGATGCTGGCGGAGGGGCGCCCGCACCTGAAGGAGCTGCAGTGTCGGCTGCTGCTGGGGGCGCGGTCGCTGGGCCGGGGAGGGATCAAGCGGGTGGCGGCGCTGGCCGGGGTTCATCCAGACACGGCGGGCCGGGGGCCCGGAGATGGAGGCCGGCGTGGGGCCAGATGGCCGGGTCCGCCGGGCCGGGGCGGCCGGTGATCAGCGTGGACATCAAGAAAAAGGAACTCGTCGGCAACTACAAGAACGGCGGGAAGGAGTGGCATCCGCACAGTGAGCCTGAGCGGTGGCGGTGCGCGACTTCAAGGGGGAACAGGGACGGGCCATCCCCTACGGGGTCTATGACATGAACGCCAACGCCAGCTGGGTAAACCTCGGCACCGACGCCGACACCGGGGCGTTCGCGGTCGAGTCGATCCGCCGCTGGTGGCAGCAGATCGGCAAAGCCGCCTACCCGCAGGCCACCAGGCTCCTCATCACCGCCGACGCCGGCGGTTCCAACGGCATCCGGCTTCCGCTGTGGAAGGTGGAACTGGCCAAGCTCGCCGAAGAGATCGGCCTGGAGATCAGCGTGTTCCACTTCCCGCCGCGCACCCGCCGCGCACCTCGAAATGGGACCGGATCGAGCACCGTCTATTCGCCTAGATCTCCATGAACTCGCGCGGCAGGCCGCTAACCAGCCACGAAGTCATCGTCGAGACCATCGCCGCGACCACCACTCAGACTGGACTGACAGTCCGGGCAGCGCTCGACGCCGGCACCTACGAGAAAGACACCAAGATCTCCGACAAGCAGATGAAGGACCTGGAGCATTACTCAATCAGGCGCCACGACTTCCACGGGGAGTGGAACCACACACTGCTCCCCACCTCGCGGCCGACACGCCCGGCAATGCGGAAATAAATCTTCGGAGAGCCCTTAGGGGCTAGGGCAGGTCGATGCCGTTCCCTGGCGAGCTACCGACCCCAAGATCACGCCAGATCGCGCGCGATTCCTCAAGATGCTCGGTCATCGCCAGTTCAGCCCCGTCAGGGTTGCGCTCACGGATACGCTGCAAAATCAGGCCGTGCGCTTCGATCGCGCGGCCCGGCCGACCGGGTACGCGGGCGACACGTCGTCGGATCTCCAGCAGAATCGGTTCGATCGAGTCCAGCATGATCAGGAAGAGCGGGTTGTGCACGCTTTCGGCGATGGCCCGGTGGAATGTGACATCAAGCTCGGGGGTCATTTCAGGATCGTCCGAACGCGCACAGAATTCCTCGTGTACGGAGGCCAGATGGGTGATGTCGTCGGCTGATGCCGACGTGGCGGCAATGCGCGCGACCCGGGTCTCGATCATCTCCCGGACATCGTTGATCTGCTCGTAGGTCACGCCGTCCACGTCGCCGTGCGACCCTTGCACATAGAGCCGCAGCGCTTCGCTGGCACGCTCGACGTTGACCCGCGCTACGGTCGCGCCAGCACCGCTGCGCACGTCGAGCACCCCCTTGGCTGCCAGCGAGCGCAGCGCTTCCCGAACAACCGTGCGCGACACCCCGAATCGCTCGCCGAGGTCGCGTTCAGAAGGCAACCGATCCCCCGGATTGAGGGCTGCCTGGGCTATCAGGTCCAGCACACTCTGCGTAACCCGGTCGGAGAGCGTGGGCGAACGCTCCAGCACCTGGAAGGGAATACTCTCGTCGCTGGCCATGCTCGCCGTCCTCCTGGGATACCTCGTAGGGATGGTACATGGCATACCACCTCAGCGTAAGGGTAAGCATTCAGGGCGCCGGTCCTGTGCCGCTCGGAAATAGGATTCGGGCTTTGACCTGGCCTCCCCGGTTTCAGGCGGCTCGCTTGTACTCGTTGATCAGGCCGCTCAGGACAGGTTTTCGGCGGATCCGGCAGGTGCCGAGGTCGGCGCGGGGCGCGGGGAGCGGGGTTATGGTCCGGGATGCGCTGGCCGATGCCCTGATGGGGCCGGGCGGTGTTGTAATGCTCCTGGTACTCAGCCAGGACCGCCTGCAGGGGTGCCTGGTTCAGGATCAGGGTCCGGTCCAGGAGCTCGCGGCGCAGGGTGCCGATCAGGCGTTCGCAGGTTGCGTTCGACAACGCCGTCAACTACATCCCATCCGGACGATCGGTACCGACGTGTCCGGGTGACGCACAGGTTCCATCCGCTGTTCGGCCAGGACTTCGAGTTCGTCGCGCATCGTCATAACTGGGGCGAGGACCGGGTTCATCTTCACGACGAGAACGGCGAGTTGTTCTCGCTGCCCGCCGGGTGGGCCGATGCAGTGGCCGCTGATTCGTTCGTGGTCATTGCCGGTGGCCGGTGCCCGTTCAACGTCGAGGGCCTGCTGGCCCTGGCAGATCTGATCGGCTATCTGAGGTCCGGGCTGGACAGTGACGAGACCGTCAAGCGGATTACGCCGTGATCGTCAAGCGGATTACGCCGTGATCGTCAAGCGGATTACGCCGTGATCGTTAAGCGGATTACGCCGGGATCGCTTCCCGGCCAGGGCTGGCCTGGCGGGCTCGCGAGTACCTGCGGGGATTCTCTTCTGGGATTCTCTCTGGTCCTGTGGCGTGTCACGAGGATGGGGTTGCAAGGCTCCGGCATAATTCTCCTTACTATCCTCTTGACCGGGAGGCCACGTGGCCGTGCGAGGATCACCGGAGGACCCGAAGGTGACGGCTCTTCGCGAGTCGCGGTGCCTCAACCCGCATCCCGGGCAGGTGACCGATCCGGCGTTCGGGGCCGGCGGGTTCTTCGACGCCCGCGACACGGTGCAGGTCAAATACGAGATGGTGCGCCGCGTCACTGTGGACGGCGAGCCGGTCACCGCCGCGGCGGCGGCGTTCGGGTACTCCCGGCCGTCGTACTATCAGGCAGCCGCTGCCCTTGCCGGATCCGGGCTGGAGGGCTGGTGCCGGCCAGGCCCGGACCCCGTGGCGTGCTTCGGCAGGAGCCAGACCAGGGCGAAGGTGATCAGGTACAGCCCGGCGGCAAGCCCGATGACGAGTTCGGCGGCGTTGTCGAAGGCTGCGGTTCCGCCGTGGCCGACCCGCGCGAAGAACACCGTGCCGAGAGCGGCGACGCCGATGGCGCCGGAGAACTGCTGGACGGCGTTGAGCATGCCTGAGCCGGTGCCGACCTCTTCGGTGGTGGCGTCGCCGAGGATGAAGTCGAAGATCGGGACGAACACCAGGCCGGTGCCGAACCCGATCAGCAGCAGCGATGGGGCCAGCGTCCAGGAGGTGAGGCTGCCGCCCTGGCGGGCGATGGACCACCACAGTGCGAGCAGGCCGATGACGGCGATGCCGAGGCCGAGTTGCATGGTGGCGCGGCCGAGTTTCCGGGTGAGCACAGCGCCGGCGAGTCCCACGGCGACGGCGCTGCCGAGCGCCCAGGGGATCAGGGTGAGGCTGGTGTGCAGCGGAGTCCAGTGCAGGCCGAGCTGCAGCAGCAGGTTGAACGCCAGCTGGAATCCGCTCAGCGAGGCGAAGAAGGCCCCGACGATGGTCAGGCCTGCGACGAAGCTGCGTTTGCGGAACAGCGAGGGGGTGATCACCGGATGCCTGCTGCGCCGCTCCGAGACGACGAACAGCGCCAGGGCGATGATCGAGCCAGCCATCGACAGGTAGGTCCACACCGGCCAGC
>JBOHCK010000091.1:0-20122 GCA_050698755.1 Streptosporangiaceae bacterium
GGGCGACCCGGCGCTGGAACAGCTCGACGAATCCGGCCTCGGCCGCCGCCGGCGAGGCGGGCGACGGGTGCCGCACCGCCGCCGGGGCGGCGAGCTCCACCCGCCCCACCGGAGCGTCCGGCGCGGTGACGAGCTGGCGCAGCACGCCGTGGAACTGCTCGGCGAGCAGCCGCACGGTGTCGCGGTCGAACAGTTCGGTCATGTAGGCCCACTGCAGCGCCAGCCGGTCAGCGCGAGGGAAGGCGTTCAGGGTGAGGTCTACCGAGGCCATGCCGAGATCCATCGGTTCCGGCGTGATGTGCAGGCTGGGCAGCTCCACGGTCATGTCGGGCACCGTCAGGACATTGATCCAGATCCGGCTCAGCGACGTCTGGGAGGCCTCGCGCCCGAGGCCGAGCTCGCTGATCACGCGGTCGAAGGGCACGTCCTGGTGATCCAGGGCGGTGGTAAAGGTGTCGCGCGCCTGACGGACGACCTCGCGCAGCGTCTGGCCCTCGCGCAGCCGCATGCGCAACGGGAGCGGGTTGGCGAAGCAGCCGATGAGCTGCTCCGTCTCCACCCGGGAGCGCCCGGACACCAGTGAGCCGATGACGAGGTCGTCCTGCTCGAGATGGCGGTACAGCAGGACGGAGCAGGCGGCGAGCATGATGGTGAAGAGCGAGGCGCCTTCTCGTTCGCCGAACCGGCCGAGATCGGCGCTGAGTTCCGCCGACAGTTCCATGGACCACAGGCTGCCGGCGAACGTCGGTCTCGCCGGGGTCGGCCGGTCCGTCGGGAACGCCGAACTGGCCGCCAGGCCGCTCAGGGCCTCCCGCCAGTGCCGTAGCTCGGCGGCCGTCCGTTCCTCGGAGAACCGGGCGCGCTGCCAGGCGGCGAAGTCACCGAACTGGATCTCCGGCCGGGACAGGCTGCGCCCGCGGCCATCGGTCAGGATGCGGAACACCGTCGCGAGCTCCTGCGCGATCGTCGACAGCGACCAGGCATCCGACGCCGCATGGTCGGTGGCGAACAGCGCGATGTGCACGTCCTGCGCCAGGCGCAGCAGGGTGACCCGCATCCGCTGCGGGTCGGCCGGGTCAAAGGGACGCAGCACCTCAGCCGTGCAGCACCGGCGCACCTCCTCCCGCTGCTGCCGCGGCGAGAGGTCCGACAGGTCCACGACCGGTGTCGGCACCGCCGTGACCGGCTGCACGACCTGAACCGGGATCCCGTCGCGGGTTATCTCCACCGTGCTGCGGAGTACCTCGTTCCGGTCCAGGATCTCCGTGAGAACGCGGCCGAGAAGCGGGAGGTCAAGCCTGCCTTCGAGCCGCATCGCACCGGTGATGTTGTTGGCTGACCGGAACCGTTCGACCGCCCATTCCCGCTGCTGCGCGAACCCCAGCGGGGTCGGCCGCGTGCGATCGCGCGGGATGATCCGGTCGGCCGACGCCGGGCCGCGGGCCGCCGTCAGATCGGCGAGCCGCGCCTCGAGCAGCCTCCTCTTCTCCGGCGACAGTGCTGCGATGCGGTGCTGCAGGTCGGTCATGGCCACTCCCGTCTGCGTGTGTCTGCGTCGCCTCGTTATCGGCTGCTTGCTGCGGCGGCACTGCCTGCCGCGATCCACGGCGCAGCGTCGACCGGCATCACCTGGCCGGTAGCTGCGCCCGGGAAGGCTTCGGGCACGGACAGGGTCAGGGGCCGGTCGCCGTTCTCCCCGCGCGCCGTAAGGCGGTAAAGGCTGGGGTGCAGGTAGCCGGTGGCCGCGGTCACCAGCACCAGGAGTCCCAGCAGCATGATGAGCAGCGCGGCGCCGCGCGCCGGGCCGACCCCCATGATGCTGCCCACGCTTCCCGCCAGCGGACCGCCCCGGCGAAGCAGCGGGTCGAAGACGTGCTGGGCCACGGGCCCGGCGATAAGGTAGCTCACCAGCAGGACGAAGTTGGTCACCATATTGAACGTCGCGAACGTCCGGCCCTGCATATCCGGCTCGACCTCCACCTGCAAGATGCTGCGGCTGGTGCCGTCGATGATCATCGTGCAGAACATGAAGCCGAACGCCGCGATCGCGATCAGCGTGACGCTCGGGCGCAGCGCGCCCAGGCAGAGGCAGAGCCCGAGCGGGAACGCGAAGCCGGCCAGACCGTGGATCCGGCGTCGCGGACCTCCCCACACCGTCATGGCGGCGCCCCCCAGGATCAGGCCGAGGCCGCCTACCGATAGCACCGTCCCCAGCGCCGCCGCGGTAGCGAAGCCGAGCACGAGAGGAGTGAAGAGCACATCGACGAAGCCCACGCTCACGTTGAGCGCCGAGTAGAAGGTGACCAGGCCGACGAGGCCACGCCGGCGCGACAGGTAGCGCCAGCCCTGCCAAATCTCGCCCCTGAGCGTTCCCTTGCCCGCCGAGCCAGCCGCCGAAGCCGTCGGACGCGGGATCGTGATCAGCACCAGTACGCCCACGCTGACCACGAACGTCGCGCAGTCGATCAGCAGGATGCCGGTCAGCTTGATCGCGAGCAGCAGCACGCCACCCAGCACGGGCGCCACGGTCTGGCTCACGGCGGTCGCCAGGAGCACCATCCCGTTCGCACGGCCGACGTCCTTCTCCGGCGCGAGGAGGATCACGCTGGAGTTGAGCGCGGGGACCTGCAGCGACCGCAGTACCGAGCGGACGGCGATCGCGATGAAGACGTGCCACGGTTGCAGTAGCCCGAGCGCGTAGAGCAAGGCCAGGACACCGGTGCTGGCGATGCCGGCCACGTCACTGATCATCAAGATCATCCGCCGGCTCCAGCGGTCGACCAGGGCGCCGGCCAGCGGCGACACCAGCAACCCCGGCAACAACGTGAGCACCATGCTCACCGCGAACAGCGTGGCTGAGCCGGTGCGCAGGTAGATCCAGACTCCCAGCGCGAAGCCGCTCAGCCCCGAGCCCGTCATGCTCACGAGGTAGCCGGCACACAGGGCGGTGAACCTCCGCATGTGCAAGGGCTCCCCTTGCTCCCCGGTCGCCGGTCCGGCCTGCGCCGGGCCCCGGATGGCACGGCCCAGCCATACGCCCGCGAGCGCCTGGATCGCGCAGACGAGGAAGGTGGCGGCCAGCACAAGCCCAGCGGACGCCGGCAATCCTGCGAGCGCGGCGACGATCCCGGCGGTGGCCACGACAGGTTCTCCGTGCACGGCCTGCCACGCCAACGGCGCGGCCCAGCCGGCCACGGCGACGCCGACCGCGATGGGCAGGACAACACGCAGGCTGCGATTCCGGGCGGCCAGCCCGATGACGAGTCCGGCGGCGAAGGGGAGGAACCAGTAGCCGGCGCGGGCGCCGACCGCGATGATGACCATGGCCAGCACGCTGCCTCCCGCCGGGGCGGCGCGCCGAAGGCGCGGCCAGACCACGGACGCCGGGCTGAGCAGCTTGCGCATCAGCTTCCACCCCCGGGCCGGAGGGACCACGTGATCGGGCCGGCGGAATCGCCTCCGGCGGGCGGCATGGCGAGATAGGTTCCCTTCTGCCAGTAGGCAACCAGGTCGGAGTACCACGGTGACGCCGGGTTCTCGCTCTGGCCGCCCGGGTAGATGCCCTCCGCGCGGCTTGCGCCGCGGCCGGTGAAGGCCACGATCATGCGCCAGCTGGGCCCCTGGCTGGAGACGGGATAGCCGTCGGCGGCGGCCACGGTCCATTCGTCGCCGCCCGCGGGCAGCGGCCCGTAACCCAGCGCGCCCGCCCCGGTGGTCGACTGGAGCTGGAGGCTGTGCACCCTGCCCCATATCCAGGTAGCTGGCGCACCGCCGAGTTCCGCCGACAGCTGCGTCACGGCGGCGCCGAAGGCGCTCTGCATCGCCTGGGTAGCGGTCCTGGCGGTGCCGCCCGGCGGGGTGAACGCCGGATTGCCGGGATCGCCCGTGGTCCACGCCTCCAGATCCTCATCCAGGTTGAACTGCTGCCAGTTCGCGGCCAGGCCGGTGGGATCCTTGGCCAGCGGCACCTTCGCCGCCTTCCACCAGGGCTGGAACACCGCGGTCACGTAGTCGCGCCAGAACGTGAACCAGATCGTGGCCGCCGCGGAGTTGGCGGTCATCGTGTCGTTCCAGGAAGCCAGCAGCCGCAGCGCCGCCTGCCCGGTGGCATCCAGCGCCGGGTCGGCGACGGCGGCGAGGAGGCTGGGCATGATCGTGCCCGCCAGGGAGTCAGTGACGCTGGCCTGCAGCGCGGCGAAGTCGGCCATATCCATCCCGGCATGGGCGTTCAGGAAGGCGTCGATCTCACCGGCCCGGTAGCCGGGATCGAAGAAGTCCGCAGACGTGCCGATGTAGTAGGGATAAGAGGGGCCGACCGGCCGCTGGTTCGCGGTCGCGACCGCATGCCCTTCCGGGTCGTAGACCTGCGGGACAGCCGCGTAGGGAATGACCCCCGTGACGTCGTCGGCACCGGTGCCGGACAGCGGCAGCCACGGATCCCCGTGCGCCACCTGCGGGTAGTAGCCGGCCGAGATCGCCCCGATGTTTCCCGCGTCGTCGGCGTAGACGAAACTCTGGGTCGGCGCCTTCCAGGCCGCGAGCGCCGCGCGGAACTGCGCGAAACTGCCGGCCTTGCTGACCTGGCCCATCACCGCGACGTCCGGAGAGGAGACGTTGCCCATCCAGTCGACCGCCATGGTCTGCCCGGCCTGCGTCATGATCGGCCCGTGCACGGTGACGTCGACGGTGAGGTGCACCGGGGCACCGCCGCGGACCTTGATCGTGTAGTGCACCTGCCGTACCGGCCGCCACTGCCCGCGCCAGTAGTACTCACCAGGGTGGGCCTTGCTCGTCTGCTCCGCGTAGAACAAGGTCGACTGGTTCTGCACGTCAGTAAGCGACCAGGCGATATGCGCGTTGTGGCCGATCACGATGCCCGGTACACCCGGCAAGCTCACTCCGCTGACCGTGAGATCCGGTGCACCGAGCGCAACCTGGTACCAGATGGACGGGAGGGTCTGCGGCAGGTGCGGATCGCCCGCCAGCATCGCGCCGCCACCGCTCACCTTAGGACCGTTGGCGGCCCAAGCGTTGCTGTCGGGATACTGATGAACCTGCCCGGCCGGCAGCCGTCCGATGCTGGCCAGCAGCGCACCTGCGGCTTCCGCAACCTCCGCGCCTACGTGCCCTGGCGCCGCGATCACGCTGCTGGCCGGCTCATCCTGCACCGCGCCGGTCGAGCCTGCGTCATCGACCGTGCTCGCGGCGTCAGCGGCGATGGGCGTGACGCCGAGGTACCGATAGGGACCCGGGTCATAGGGGCTTTGGGTACTCACCGCCTCCACGGGAAACCACGCCATGGTCTTCGCGGCCCCAAGCGACCGTTCCAGCAGCGCATAATCGAGCGGTGTCGTGGTGAAGTCAAGCTCCTGGGTGAGTACCCCCTGGATCACCAGGCTGTCCACCGGCGTCCACTCCTGCGGGAAGACGCCCGCGAGCGCGTACAACGCCGGCCAGATCCTGGTCGCGCGGGCCTGGGCCAGGTAGTCATTCACGCCGCGCGCGTAGGCGAACAGCTCCTGCCCGGCCGGGCTGGTGCGCGGTGTCTGCGCCCACTCCTCCTCCGCGGTGCGCAGCAGGCCGAGCCGCAGCTCGAACTCGTCGGAGGCCACGCCGGAGGGCCCCACGATCTGAGCCAGGCCGCCTTCGCCGAGACGGCGGTCCAGATCCATCTCGCTCAGCCGGAAGCTCGCCTCCACGTAGCCCTGAGCCAGGTAAAGATCGGCGTCGTCGGCGGCGCGGATGGAGGGAACGCCCTGGGCGGTGAAGTAAACCGACACCGGATGCTCAAGGCCGGGGATGCTCAGGGTCTGCGACCGCGGCAGGACCCCGCCAGCGGCCGACGTCCATACCCCCAGTCCCGGGTCAAGTACCCGGCCAAGCGCCGGGATCGGTCCGTACCCGAGCGCCAGCACGCCGAGCACGACGGCCGAGACAGCGCCCGCGGCCAGCGCAGGCGCCCACCGGCGCACCGACGGCAGCCCCGGCGTCATGATCTGCTCACCTCGAAGCCACGGCGCCGTACCGCCCGATGACGCATCGGCCGCCGCCTCCTCCCTAGACCCGTCGCAGGGGGAGCGTATGAATCGCGCGGCAGCTCTGTCGTGTCACCCGAACGGGGGATGCCTGCTCCGTCCGCTGGCTCTCAGGCGAAAGACCAAGTTCAGGGCGCTATTTTGCTGGTCCAGCGCGGCCGCAGGAGCCTGCCGAGCGGGCGATCGCGGTCACGAGCAATCCGTCCCGTACGGCGAAGCGGCCGCGCAGCTCGCCGGCCGGGCCGACCACCGCGTCTGCGCCGGGTACGAGCAGCCGCGCCGCGAACCCGCCGGCCTTCGGGTCGATCCGGACGTCGGCGCCCTCGAAGTCGAGGAAGGTGCCGGCCAGCGGCGTCCAGGCCTTGTAGACCGACTCCTTCGCGCTGAACAGAAGCCGGTCCCAGGGGATGCCGGGCCAGGCGTCGGCCAGCATGGCGAGCTCCGCCCGCTCGCGGGGGATGGAGATCATGTCGAGGACCCGGTCCGGCAGAGCCTCCGCAGGCTCGGCGTCGATCCCGATGGTCACGAGATCGGTCGTGAGCGCCACCGCGGCGGCTCGGTAGCCCGCGCAGTGCGTGATGCTGCCCACGACGCCGTCCGGCCAGGCGGGCGCGCCGCTGGCCCCCCTGGTTAGGGCGGCCGGCGTGACGCCGAACCGGCGCAGGGCAGCCCTGGCGCAATACCGCCCGGTCGTGAACTCGCGCCTGCGCGCCTCGACCGCGCGCGCGATACACGCTTCCTCTTCGGGGTAGAGCGTGAGCCCCGGCGGATCCCCGTACACCTCGACCGCCTGAACCGAGGGCGGCAGGAGCTCATCGAGCACATCCCACCCCCGAACGTGGCAGCACCTGGCACGGCCGGGTCGAGGCATCGCCCATCGAGCCGGCCCGTGCGGCCCACTCCCGCGGGTATCCGACCGACACCTCAATGAACGGCAGGCCGTCGTACCAGGCGGTGCGGCGAATATGCAGGTGCCCGTACACGACCGCCGCGACGTTGAAGCGCCTGTGCCAGTCGGCCGTCCGGTCGGTGCCGCACCACAGCGCGAACTCGGGGTACCTCAGCGCAGCCGTCGGTTCGCGCACCAGCGGATGGTGGTTCACGAGCACCAGGGGCAGCTGGGGATCGACGGCCGCCAGGCGACGCTCGGTCTCGGCTACCCGCGCTTCGCACCAGGCGTCCAGGCTGGGGTACGGATCTGGGTGCAGCAGCACCTCGTCCGTGCAGACCACGCCGGCCCGGTAGGCGCGGGCGAGTGCCTCCTGTTTGGTCTCCGTCCCGGCCGGCCGGAAACTGTAGTCGTAGAGCAGGAGCAGTGGCGCTACCGCGACCGGGCCGCCAGGTCCCTGCCACACCGGATACGGATCCTCGGGCGTGACGACGCCCAGTGACCGGCACATCGCCACCAGCTGGCGGTAGCGGTGCTCCCCGCGCAGCGCGACCGGATCGCTCGGCGTGGTCCACAGCTCGTGGTTACCTGGCGCCCAGATGACCTTCGCGAACCGCCCGGCCAGGAGCTCGAGCGCCCACTCGACGTCGGCCATCCGCTCGGCCACGTCTCCGGCCACGATCAGCCAGTCCGCCGGCGAGTAAGGAAACAGACGTCGCAGCAGCTCACGGTTCGCCGGGTGACCGACGTGGAGGTCGCTGGTCGCGAGCAGCGCGGGGCCGTGGCTCACCGGCTTACGCCCGGATCAGGATCGTGTGCAGCCGCTCTGTCGCGCACCCCCGCCGCAGCTTGGTGGTGAGCGCGCCGACACTGAAGTCGAGCAACCCGGCACCCCGCTCGATGGCCCGGGTGATGGGCTCGTAGTACACGAGGTTGAAGTACAGTTCCTCGTCTCCAAGCGCCGCGTAGTCACAGCCCCAGGCTCTCAGGATCCAGCGGTCACCGCAGGTCAGGACGATCGAGGACCCAACCGGCCGGTCATTCTTGCGCGCCACCAACGCGAAGCCGCCGTCATCAAGGTACGTCCCGAGCAGCATGAAGTAGGACGCTATCTGCCCGGCCTCGATGTCCCGGCCGTACCGCCTTTCCGTCTGCGCCATCAGGGGCGCCACCTCTGTCGCCACGTCGGCCAGTGGCTGCTCACGCACATCTAGCGCACTGTCGAGAAAACGGCGTCTTGAGCGGCGTACGTTTTTTCGCCTGCTATGGGGCAGCCACATTACGTAGTCCTCAAAGGAGCCCCAGATCACCGGGAGTACCGCCTTGTCCCGTACGCTGATCGCCGTCGCCGCAGCCCGGTATTCTTCAAGCCACAGCGTCTGTTGCTCATCCAGGTACGGCCACATGACGTACGGGCATCCGGCCTTCCTGGCTAGCGATAGCGACCCCTCAACCAGCGCTCGGGCGACCCGCCTGGCTTCCGATCCGCGGATGGACGCGGCCACGGCCAGGTGGTTGTCGTAGGTGCCCGCCGAGCCCGCCAGACACAGCTTCGGGGGTGTGACGGGCACCGGTGGTTCGAACAGCGCAGCCGGGTCGACCGCATCCTCCCACTCAGGCGCGGCCGTGTAGACCGGCGCCAGGCCGACGGGCTTTCCTTGATCATCACGCGCGACCAGGTAGCTGATGCTCGACCCGCGGCGGAGTTGCGCGAGATGGAGGAGTTCCATCACGCCGCCGTGGTACTTCGCGGACGCCGCGTCTAGCTGGTCGAGCAGGTCAGCATCGAGGCGGCCGAGCTCCTCCACCCGCGGCTGTGACCAGTCAGGGCTCACCGGCTCACCTGGCGGCCGAGCAGGGCGGCCCGGGTGAGTTCGGCCTTGTTCCCCACGCCGAGCTTGGCCCTGATGCGCTTAACGTACGTGTCGACGGTGTACGGGCTGATACCCAACCGGGTGGCGATCTGACAGTGCGTCAGGCCCGCGGAGATCTGGCGCAGCACCTGCTCCTCCCGCCTAGACAGGTGGCGGCCGGCGGCCTCGGCCCGTTTGACGACCGGCTGCGCGGTCCAGTCGCCGGGATCGAAGGGGTCCCCCGACGTGACGGTCCGTACGGCCCGAACCAGGCACTCGGCCGACTCCCGCTTGCCGAGCACGCACGACGCTCCCGCCTGGAAATAGATCGCGCCCTCACTGGCCGTCTCGCTGTTCAGCAAGATCACGGCCATTTGCTCGGCCAGTGCGCGGATGTGGACCAGGTCATCGGGCAGTGACAGGGCGCCAACGTCGATGACGGCCGCATCAGCCAGCCAGGACGGCTCTTCGTCGGGTGAGCTTCGCGTGGCGATGACCTTGATTTCCGCGTCCGTCAGAATTCGTACGAGCCCGGCGAGGAAGATGGGCACGTTGACGAGGAGATCGGTTCGGATCACAGTGCCTGCCTCCCGATCGCCTGAGCATTTCCAGAATTCGGTGCGGTACGGCGCGATACCTTGCGACTTAGGTAGGGTCTGTCTATCTAGATATGCGGTGCGATGCTGGTCCCCCTTTCAGGGGACATCGCGGCGTGATGCGGTTCTTTGCGATTCTAGAGACAAACCGCTAGGTTGCTGGCATATCGTGCCCGGGGTGTCGGAAATCGCTAACCGCACCTACCGACCGGAAGGAGGATGGGCCACGGGCCCATCGTGGTCCTCGGCCCTAACTACCAATGGCTGAGATTCTGCTACTCCACCACGCGCAGGGGCGCACGGACGGGTGCCTCCTCCTTGCCGAGGAACTTCGTGCGGCTGGCCACGTCGTCCACGTGCCGGACCTCTACGACGGCGCGACCTTCGACACGCTCGACGACGGTATCGCCTACGCCAAGAAGGTCGGGTTTGGTACCCTCAGCCAGCGCGGTGTCCAGGCCGCCGACGGCTTGCCCGACGGTATCGTGTACGCTGGGCTCTCACTTGGCGTCGTGCCTGCGCAGCAGCTGGCGCAGACGCGCCCGGGTGCGAAGGGGGCCCTGCTGCTGCACGGATGCGTTCCGGCATCGATGTTCGGCGGCGGGTGGCCGCAGGGTGTCCCCGTTCAGATTCACGCGATGGATGCCGATCCGTTCTTCGCCGAAGAAGGCGGCGATATCGACGCTGCCCGCGAGCTCGTGAAGTCGGCGGACCACGCCGAACTGTTCCTTTATCCCGGCGATCAGCACCTGTTCGCGGACAGCAGCCTGTCCTCGTATGACGAGGCGGCCGCGGCGCTGCTCAAGCAGCGCATGCTCGCCTTCCTCGGCGACGTCGGGTAAGCAGGCGCCGTTCAGGGCCGCCCGGCAGGCTTGAGGTTGTCCCGGCGGGCGCTGAGCGGACGGATGTCCGTCCAGTTGGTCTCGACGTAGTCCAGGCACGCCTGCCGGGTGTCCTCACCGTGCACGACGCGCCACCCGGCCGGGACGGCTAGCGCCGCCGGCCACAGCGAGTGCTGCTCCTCGTCGTTGACCAGTACCAGGAACATGCCATCCGGGTCATCGAACAGGTTCACGGGGTCGACTCCTTCGCCGAGGTCCAGATGTCGGCACGCTACCTCACCCCGGCATCCGCGCTGCTGTCCCGGCTTCCTGCGACATCGGCGGGCTCGTGAAACCGCGTAGCGTTCGGGCATGGACCTCGCCATCGCCCAGCTCGAGGCGTGGATGCGCGACTACTACCACAACGTCGACTACGACATCGGAAGCAGCGGGGTGCGGGACCTGTCCATGGCTGAGTTCCGCGCGTTGTGCGGATTTGACCTGGCCGAGCTCGATCCGATGGTGTTCCACGACAGCGAGAGCTACGGCGGCAGCCGGCTGCGGGCCGCCCTGGCCGACCGCTGGACCGCGGGCGACGTCGATCGCATGATGGTCACGCACGGCTCCAGTGAGGCGATCTACCTGGTCATGCACCTGGCGCTGGAGCCAGGCGATGAGGTCGTCGTGGTGGACCCGGCCTACCAGCAGTTGTACGATATCGCGGCGGCTCGTGGCTGCCGGGTCACCCGATGGCCGCTGGACGCAGGCCACGGGTTCGCGGCCGACCTGGGCCGACTGCGCGAGCTGACCAGATCGGGACCACGGATGATCGTGGTGAACTTCCCGCACAATCCCACGGGCGTGTCGATCACCGCCGGCGAGCAGGCGCAGCTGGTCTCGATCGCGGCTGAGGCAGGCGCCTGGCTGGTGTGGGATCACGCGTTCGGTGAACTGACCTATACGGCGGAGCCGCTACCGTTGCCTCGCGCCTACGACCGGTGTATCGCCTTCGGCACCTTCTCCAAGAGTTATGGGCTGGCGGGCCTGCGGGTCGGCTGGTGCGTGGCGCCGCCGGGGCTGCTGGCCCGGATGGCCCTGATGCGGGACTACATCGCGCTGTACGTGTCGCCCGTGCTGGAGTTCTTCGCCGAGCAGGCGGTCCGGCACGCCGAGCGGATCGTCGCGCTCCAGCGTGCGCACGCCAGCGCCAATCTGCGCCTGCTGCAGGAGTGGGCCGACGGGCTGCCGGAGCTGGTGCGGTTCGCCGCGCCCGACGGCGGGGTTACCGCGTTCATTGAGCTGCTCAACCAGCCAGACGTGGTCCGGTCCTGCCGCCGCCTCGCCGAGCAGCACCGGGTGCTGCTCGTGCCGGGCGCCTGCTTCGGCGACGCGTATCGCGATCATGCGCGGCTCGGCTTCGGCGGCACGACCGGCGAGCTGACGGCCGGACTGGCCCGGCTGGAGCAGGTGCTGCGGCAGGACGCCGTGGTGTGCGGCGCTCAGGCTCCGGTATCCCGCGGCGTGCTGCGGTAGGTCACCTCGCATGGCAGGCAGGCGAACCCGCGCTGGTGCGGGGAGTGGACCCGGCGGGCGTTGGCCATGTCGATCTCGTAGCCCGACACCAGGACGCCGATCTCGTCGAGTGCTACCCTCATTTCGAGTCCGGCGAGCGCGGCGCCCAGGCAGTGGTGCGGCCCGTGGCCGTAGCTGATCATCTTCCTGGTGTCGCGGTCCAGATCGAAGCGGTCCGGGTCCGGGAACGCCCGTTCGTCTCGATTCGCCGAGGCGGGCAGGATGGCCATCCGGCTCCCGGCCGGTACCAGGGTCCCGTGGAACATCGTGTCCTCGGTGAGCAGCCGCGCGACCATCTGGCTGGCGGAGTCGTAGCGCAGCGTCTCGCTGGCCCAGTCCTCGGCGCGGCCTGACAGCCCCTGGCGCTGGACGTCGGGGCGGAGCCAGCCGTGGTACCAGGCGTGACCGATGGTCTTGCCGGTGGACTCGTTACCCGCGCCGATCATGACGAACAGGAAGCCGACGACCTGCGCGTCGGTGAGCCCGGCGTCATGGATATCGGCCTTGAGCATCATCGAGGTCAGGTCGTCACCGGGATGCCGGCGCAGCTCCTCGACCAGGCCGACGAGGTAGTTGGCGAGCCGGTACGCGGCCGCCACCGCGTTAGGGCCGCGCTCGTCGGACCCGTCCGCCCGATGGTTCATCTGCTCGATATCCGCGCGGACCAGGTCCCAGTCCGCCTGCGGTACGCCGAGCATCTCGCAGAGAACGTCGTTGGGCAGCGCGGCGGCGTAATCGGCGGCGAAGTCGAACCTTCGCTGGCCGCACAGCGGTTCTAGCCGAGCGCGGGCCAGCTCGCGCACTCGCGGTTCCATGGCGGCGATCCGGCGGGGCGTGAACACGTTCGACACCACGCTGCGGTAGGCGCCGTGCTCCGGCGGGTCCATCGCCAGGAACAGGCTGGTCTTCGGGGCGTGCGGGCCCCAAAGCTCCGGCTCGAGCGAGATGCCGTTGCGGCTGGAGAACAGCGCGGGGTTGCGCAGCGCACCCTGCACGTCGGCGTGCCGGGATAGCGCCCAGAAGTCCCGCTGGGCGTTGAAGTAAAGCGGCGCATGCGTGCGCAGCCAGGCGTAGGTCGGATACGGATCCTCGTGGATCCGGTAGTCGAACGGGTCGTAGCCGACCGTTCCCGGCGGCGGCCCGCTCTGGACGGTCGAGGGGGCTTGATCCATCGGTGCTTCCCTCCACGCTCCTCGGGCGCTCAGGCCAGGTCCACGCTGATCGCCTCGACCATCCAGCGCTCGGTGTTCGGGTCGGCGAAGTGCCCGCACCCGAGCACGTCCAGGTCGAAGCGCGCGGACGTCTCATCCCCCCAGGCGCGCATCCGGGCTGGCGGGGCCTCGTCGTCAGCCACGCCGGCGAAGGCGCGGATCCGCACGTCCAGCGGTGTAGCGGGGCGGAAGTCATGGGTACTGAGCACGGTGAGGTCGGCGCGCAGGGTCGGCAGCAGCGCCGCGACCAGCTCAGGTTCGGCGAGGACCTCGTCCGGGGTGCCGCCCATCTCGCGGACGTAGCCCTCCAGGCCGTCCGCTCGCCCTTCCCAGCGCCAGCTCCCGTTGTCGAGCCGCGGCGCGGCGCTGGCCGTGACGTACAGCGCCCGCGGCATCGGCAGGGCACGCTCGCGCAAGGCGTGCGCGAGGGCCCAGGCCACCCTCGCCCCCATGCTGGTGCCGTAACACGCGAACGGCCGGCCGAGGACGGGCCCGAGTACGCCGATCAGGTCGTCGAGCAGGGGTGCCATCCGCTCGTAAGGGGACTCGAGGAAGCGGTCCGCGCGCCCGGGCAGCTGCACGGCGACCAGCTCGACGTGCGGGGGCAGTAGCCGTGACCAGTGCCGGAAAATCCCGGCGCTGCCGCCCGCGTAAGGAAAGCACAACAGCTGGATACCTGCCTGCTCGCGCCGGCCGTACCGCTTCAGCCACCGGCGCTCCAGCTCCGGCGCCGACTGGTCTATCACGCCCGGTCTCCGAGGCCGCCGCACATCAGTTGGACCAACTCGGGCGGCGCCTCCATGAACCGGTGGTGGCGCCCGGGAAGCAGAACGAAGGTGGCTTCCCCGCACGAGGACCACCCGCCCATCGTGGAGAACGGTATCTCGTTGTCCTCAGTCCAGCCGATCGCCGTGACCGGACACGGCAGGCGGAGCGGGTCCGCCATCACGTACCGCTTGTTGGTCTCGACATCGGCCCTGAGCACTTCGAGGTAGAGCTCGATCAGCTCGGCGGAGGGGTGGCCGCCTTGCTCGCGGATCAGCTGTTCCAGCTCCGCCCCGAGTTCGGCGTCGTCCATCGAGAGGAAGCGGCCGGCCGGGCCGTCCTGCGGCGCCACCTCGGACGAGACGAACAGCCGCGCCGGGGCCGGACCCCCGGACCTGATGAGTTCCGCAGACACTTCGTACGCGGCCAGCGCCGATCCGCAGTGGCCGAAGAAGCCGAACGGGACGTCGAGATGGTCTTCGAGCCCGGCCGCCATCATCGCCGCCAGTTCCTGGTAGCTCTCGAAGTTGAGCTCGGCGAACCGCGTCTCGTGACCGGGCAGTTCGACCGGCAGGAATTCCACCCCGTCGCAGTGGCGCGGCCACTGGCGATACATGCTGGCGCCGCAGCCTGAGTAGGGGATCAGGAAGATCCGGCCGGTGGCGGCGGCCGACGGCTCGTGCGGCAGCCACCTGTTCCGCCGGATTGACCGGTTGCGCATGGTACGGCCCTTCAGGGGAGTGGGCGGGACGGGCTGAGGGCGGCACTAGAGGCCAGCCGCGCGGTGATCGGCAGGTGCTTGTAGCCGGAGATGAAGTTGGAATGCAGCCGCGCGGGCTCGCCGGCCGGCGCGAAGCCGGTGAACCGCGAGAGCAGGTCGTTGAACAGGATCCGCAGCGTGACGCGGGCGACCGCGTGACCGACGCAGTAGTGCGGTCCGATGCCGAAGGCGAGGTGCTTGTTGGGCCTGCGGCGCAGATCGAAGGTTTCGGCGTCAGGAAAGACCGCGGCGTCGCGGTTCGCCGCGCCGAGCCAGACGACGACGGCCTGGCCGGCGTTGATCTTCGTGCCGCGGACCTCGGTGTCGCGCACCGCATAGCGCATGAAGTGGCTCACCGGTGAGCCCAGGCGCAGGGCCTCCTCGACCGCCGTCGGCGTCACGGTCAGGTCGGCCGCCCACGCCCCGAGCAGGCCGTCGCCGATGTGCTCGCTCATCATGTAGTTGGGCGAGTGCGGGGTGGTGACCACCGCGCCGAGCAGCACGCTGTAGCAGTTGGACATCACCTCGCCCGGCGACATGGTGCGGCCGTCGACCTCGGTGGTGATGAGCACGCTCACCAGGTCGTCGCCCAGGTTGCGGCGCCGCTGGTGGTAGATGTCCTGGAAGTAGGCGAACAGTTCGCGGTGAGCCAGGTCAAGGGTGGCCTGGGCGCCGTCCCCGGTGCGGTACTCCGGGTCGTCGGCCGCGATCGACGAGTTCAGCAGGCGGGCCAGTCGCGGCCAGTCGGCCCGCGGCAGGCCCATCGACTCCCCGCCCACCGCCACCGGCAGGGCCAGCATCGCCTCCGCGAAGTCGAACGGGCCGCCGTCGGCCAACGGGTCGATGACCTCCCGCACGAGCCGGGTAATCAGCCCTTCCTGCTGTTCGGTCGCCTTGATGGCCAGGGCCTTCTGCAGCCGGGCGCGCATGATGGTGTGCCGCGGCGGGTCGGTCGCGGCGATCTGCCGGCCGCCGGCCGGGTCCTCGACACCGAGGATGTTGAGCAACGTACCGCGCTCGGACGTGAAGGTCTGCGTGTCGCGGAGCACGCGGTCGGCGTCATGGTAGTTCACCACCGACCAGAAGCCGTTGCGCTCGTTGACCTGCGTCCACTCAAGATGGTCCGTGGCGCGCAACCCAGCCCAGACCGAGCGGAACGCAAAGCCTGCGGCGTAGAGCATCGGGTCCGCCAGGTGATGCGCGGCCGCGCTCACCGGGCAGGCGGCCGCCGACTCGGCGGCGCTACTGGACTGCTGCATCCGCGTTCTCCTCTCTGGCCACGGCACCGGTGGGTACGGCCTGCCGATCGCGCAGCTCCTCAGCGAGGTCGGCGATGGTCGGCCGCAAGTAGAGCACGCGGGCCGGAAGGGCGACATCGAACTCGTCCTGCAGTGCGGCCAGCAGTTCGGCCGCGAGCAGCGAATGGCCGCCCAGGTCGAAGAAGTTGTCCCGGACGCCGATCGGCTCGACGTCAAGCGCATCGCTCCAGATGGCCGCCAGGCGCTGCTCGACCAGATCGTTCGGCTCGACGTAGTCGTTCCAGACGTTACGGGGAATCTTGTCGGCGGGCAGCGACAGGCGGTCGACCTTGCCGTTGGGGTTGAGCGGGATGGCGGACCGCACGATGATCGCCCACGGCACCAGGTGCGGCGCCATCGTCCCCGCCAGCTTCTCCCGCAACGACGTGCCAAACGCGGTCCACTGCGCCGGATCCATCCCGCCCACGGCCACGTACGCGATCAGCCGCGTGTCACCGGCACCGTCGGCGCGGGTAATCACGGCCGCCTCTTCGACGCCCGGATGGCGCAGCAACTCGATCTCCACGGCGTTCGGCTCAACGCGATACCCGCGGATCTTCACCTGCCGGTCGGCCCGGCCGAACAAGTCCAGGGTCCCGTCGTCGGACCAGCGCGCCAGGTCTCCGGTGCGGTACATCCGGCTGCCCGGCGGGGCCGCCGGGTCGGGATCGGCCACGAACCTCTCGGCCGTCGCGCCGGGGCGGTTCAGGTAGCCAAGGGCGACGCCGAGCCCGCCCACCCACAGCTCGCCCGTCTCGCTCCGTGCGACGCGCTCGAGGTGGCCGTCGAGGACCGCGGCGGTGCTGCCGTCGATGGGTATGCCGATCGGTACCCGCGGCGCGTGGCCAGCGGTCCGGGTAGTCCAGCAGGTGCTGAACGTGGTGTTCTCGGTAGGCCCGTAGCCGTTGGTGAAGATGAGGTCCGGATACGCGGACATCACCCGTTGCACGTGCGCGGGGGACAGCACATCACCGCCGGCGAGCAGGTGCCTGATGCCGGCCAGGCCCTCCAGGTGGTGGGTGACGATCTTGTGGAACAGCCCGGTGGTCAGCCACAGCACCGTGACGCCCTCTGCGCGGATCATGTCGGTGAGTTCGGCGAAGTCCAGGTCCGCGCGCAGCGGCGGGCCGATGGCCAGGCGGAGCCCCCGCACCAGCGGCATCCAGATCTCGAACGTTGAGACGTCGAAGCCGACCCGAGTGAGCTGGAAGAAGACGTCGCCGCTGTGCAGGTCTATCCATGATGGATTGGCGACGAGCCGGACGATGGCGCGGTGCGAAACGACGACGCCCTTGGGTTCACCGGTCGACCCTGAGGTGTAGCACACGTAGGCAGGCGTGTCCGGATTCATCGCAGGCCGGGGGCTTCCCGGCGCTGGTACGCCGGTTCGGTCAGCCACGCTGAGCACGTTCGCGATGCCCTCAGCCGCGTCCCGCGTGGTCGCGTCGACCACGGCGTACCGGGCGGCCGCGTCCGACAGGATGCGCGCACGCTGCTCGGCCGGCTCCGCGGGGTCGAGATAGAGGTACGCGCCGCCTGCCTTGAGGATGGCCGTCAGCGCCACGATGAGTTCGATCGACCGCTCCAGCACCACCGCCACGATGGCTCCGCCGCCGACTCCCGCGCTACGCAACCGCTGGGCGAGCGCGTCCGACGCTTCGTCGAGCTCCCGATAGGTCAGGGCACGGCAGCCTTGGCTGAGCGCGATGGCGTTCGGCGTGCACGCAACCTGCTCCGCGAACATCTCGGGTATGCACCGCGACGTGTCCATCCAGTCTCCTCCGCGACGGCTCCGTCATCAGCAAACTACCGGGGCCGTGGATGGTCGGGATGTCGCCTGAATGCACGACAAGAGTCGCATGGTGACGATGTCAGCAGACCTTGTGGACCCAGCCGAAGGGGTCCGGCCGCTGGCCGTACTGGATGCCGAGCAGCTCCTCGCGGAGGCGCAGCGTGATCGGGCCGGCTTCGCCGTCCCCCACGATCCACCCGCCGGACCTGGCCTTCACGGCGCCCACCGGTGCCATGACCGCAGCCGTGCCGCAGGCGAAAGCCTCGGTCAGCTCGACCGCGGCGCACTCGTTGCGCCACTGGCTGGTGGAGATCCTGCCCTCCTCGGCGGCGATGCCGAGCTGCGGTGCCAGCGTGAGAAGCGAGCTGCGGGTGACGCCGGGCAACAGGGTGCCGGTCAGCCCGGGGGTCATGATGCGCGGCGGGGAGCCGCCGGGCGCGTAGACGAAGAACATGTTCATGCCACCCGCCTCCTCGATCCAGATGTGCTCGGCGCAATCCAGCCAGACCACCTGATCGCAACCCTGCTCGATGGCCTGCAACCCGGCCGCGAACGCCGCCCCGTAGTTGCCGCCCGCCTTAGCGAAGCCGGTACCGCCCGGTGCGGCCCGCGTGTACTCCTCGGCCAGCCACAGGGTCAGCGGCTTCGGCGCGCCGCCGCCGAAGTACGCGGTCGCCGGTGACGCGATCACGACGAACAGGTAGCTATCCGAGGGGTGGGTGAAGCAGCCGAGTCCCGGCTCAGTGGCGATCATGAACGGCCTCAGGTACAGGCTGTTGCCCGCTCCGGCGGGTACCCAGTCGCGATCCTCGCTGACGAGTAGCTCCAGGGCATGGACGAACGTCTCCTCGGGTAGCTCGGGCATCGCCATCCGCCGCGCCGAGTTGTTGAACCTCGCCGCGTTCGCTTCCGGCCTGAACAGCGCGATGGACCCACCTTCCTGCAGGTATGCCTTGGTACCCTCGAACACCTCCTGTCCGTAGTGGAACACCGATGTCGCCGGAGCAAGCATGAGCGGCCCGTACGGCTCGAGGCGGCCGTCGTGCCAGCCACTCCGGGCCGACCAGCGCAGCGTGATCATGTGATCGGCAAACGCCTCGCCGAACCCGGGCTCCGCAAGGATCGCCTCGCGTTGCCGGCTGGGCGTCGGCCGCTCGACGGGACGGGTCTCGAACTCGATCACCGGAACGCCTCCTCACCTAATGGCCGGGGCTGCGGACCGCGACGATGCGCAGCTCGGCGGTGTACCGTGCGCCGCGGGCATCCTCCAGCCACAGCCGGTCGATGTCGGGCAGCATCTCCGTGATGGTGACCTCGCCCCGGCCGGCCTCGGCCGAGGCCCTGATCGACTTGGCGAGCAGGTTGACCAGCGGGAGGCTCCTGAAGTCAACCGCCATCGGCTTGAGCTCCACGGGAACCCGGAAGAAGCCCCGCTCGGGCAGGCCGTGCGCGGCCCGCCACCGTCGCGCCCCCACGTAGCGGTCCTGTTCGTCCTTGACGAAAGCCCAGGCCGACTCGGCGACCGGGAAGGTCCACGCCTCGCGGCTGAGCACCATGCTGTCGATCGTGATGCGCGGCCGGTGGCGCGCAGTACCGCCGATCGGCCGGAACTGAGAGCTGACCAGCAGGGAAAGCGGCTCTCCCAGCACCTCGAGGAAGCCGTACTCGGCACCGCTCTCACGGTGCCTGATGACGAGCGCGTCGGCCCGGCGCTGGACCACCAGGTCGACCGCGGGCAGGACGGTGGCGCCGGCTGGTGGCGCCACCGACTCCTCGCCGATGCACACGTACGTGTAAGTCGGGAGCATCATCTCGGTGGGCCAGGCCATCCGGGAGGTGGCCAGCGGTGCGTCCCGCCGCGGGACGAAGAGGATCCGCCGGTCCATGCCACTGGCGGCCGCCGCGGCGCGCAGCCGGTCACCCGCCGGGTGCTGGTTGTAGAAGACACGGCCCTCGAGCGTGTTGGTCGCGCAGTGCAGCTCGCCGAGTATCACGTCTACGTCACCCCGGGCCAGGGCGGCCGCGTCATCGGCGGCCAGCATGACGTCAGGCGAATGCCACCCGGCACTGCTCCAGCGCGGCGGCCCGGTGGCGAACTCCGCGGCCGCGCGCTCGGCAATTGCGTCCGCCGTCACCTGGTGCAGGCGGACCGCCTCGAATGCCTCGAGCGGCAGGCCGAGCACCGTGCGCCACCGCCGCTGGAACTCGGTCACCACGTCACGGACCAGTTCCGGCTCGCAGTCGGTCGTGCCGAGCAGTCCAAGTTCCGGCAGCACGGCGATGGCCAGCTGGAGCAGCGGCATCGCGTTCCGGCCAGATCTGGCGAGTTCCCTATCGAACAGCTCCAGCGCCTGGGCCTCGCATCGTTCGCCGACCGCGTTCGCCAGCCACGCCGCGCTGTCCAGGACCAGTCCGAGCGGCCCGGCCAGCTGATCGGTGAGCCGGCACCCCAGGCGGACGTCGACGTCGCGGACCGTGTCCTCGTAGACGAGGGTCCGCCCCGCGTAGGCGCGACCGGCTCGACGCGACG
>JBOHCK010000092.1:0-19907 GCA_050698755.1 Streptosporangiaceae bacterium
TGGTCACCGTCTGACGGCCGATCCTGAGGTCGGCGTCCGGGGCCGTCATGGCCCGGAACAGGCCCCGGGCGACCGCCTGCTGGGTCGGGCTCAGCTGGCCGTAGGTGGCCTCCGCGCTGACCTCGATGGCCCGGGCGACACCGGCTCGCCGGTCCTCGCCCTCGTAACCTCGCCTGGTCAGCTGGCCGTCTTCGCGCTTCTCCCAGGTCAGGACCATGGCCTCGGAAAGCAGCGGCAGGATCCCGGCGTTCTGCGCTCCGCCGGCCGTGCGCAGGTCGGCCAGGATGACATCGGTCAGGCCGGGCTCGAGGCGCAGCCCGCTGGCCTCGGCCGGCCCTGTGATCACCCGGCGCAGGGCGGCGTCCGTCATTGGGCCCACGACGAGCTGACTGTGCTGCATGACCGGGGCGAGCTGGGAATATCCGGCACACCGGTCCCAGTAGTCGCCGCGGACCGCTAGGACGACCAGCGCCGGGGATTCACCCCGCGGCCCGGTCGGGCTGGTCGCCGCCGCGCATACCGCGTCGATGAACGCGGCCCGCTCCAGCCTGCTCTCCTCGCTCGTACCCGCGAAGACCTGCTCGAACTGGTCGATGAGCAGGACCAGTCGGCCCGCCTCGCCCGACACGGCCTGATCCTGACCGCCGTCCCGCCCGTGCCCGGCCACGGCCTGCGTGATCTCGCTGATCAGGAGGTCGGCGTTGCCCGGCGTCTGGGTCAGCCCCGCCCGGATCGACGCGGGATCGCGCCCGTCCAGCTCCGCCAGCCTGGCCGCCAGCTCGGTGAGCGGGCGGGTGGTCGGGGTCATGCTGACCACGGGCCAGGACGACGATCCCGGCACCTGCACGCCCCTGGCCAGCGCTGGCACCAGGCCGGCCTGCAGGAGCGAGGTCTTGCCGGCCCCCGAGGCGCCGGTCACGATGACCATCCCGGTCTCGGCCAGCAGGCCGGCGAGCTCAGCGGTCAGACGTTCCCGGCCGAAGAACACCGCTTCGTGCGCCCGGTCGTACGGGAGCAGCCCGCGGTAGGGACACCTGCCGGTCCAGGGCGGGGTCTGGTGGCCGTTGCCCCCGGGCCGCCACGCGGTTCGGCGCTCGATGACCGCCAGTTCCTCGCGGATCAACCGCACGTCGGCCGACTGCCGTCCGACCTGTCCGCTGCTGGTGCGCAGCTCGGTCCCCTGCCCGGACAGGCCGTCCTGGACCTCCCCGGCCGCGCGCGCCAGGTCGCCCAGCAGGAAGGCCAGCTCACCGAATTCGGCGCTCACCGCCTCGACCGCGGCGAGCACCTCGCGCTGCAGTTCCTCGCTGCCCGACTCGATCGCGGCGCGGAAGACGGTGCCGCCCGCGTCTATCTCCCGCAGCACCATCGCGATGTCGGATCGCACCTGCGCCGCCCCGTCGGCCTGGCCGTCGGCCGAGGCCAGGATCTCCCGCAGGCTCAGGTTGATTTCCCGCTGGATGTCGTAGCGCGACGGGTCGGCGGAGGAGTGCGCTGACCGGGCGTGCTCAAGCGCGGCGCGGAGCACGTCACCGAGGGCGGCGGCGTCCACCGAGGACAAGACGCCGATCCTGGCCACGGCCGAGGCGCTGGCCAGGTCACCGGACGTGGCCAGCGCCGAGGAGAAGGCCGCCGCGCACAGCAGCGGCAGCACGGCCGGGGCCTGGATGTCGCGCAGTTCGTGGCGGCCGTTCCGCGAGGTGCGCAGCAGCCAATCGCGGATCCCGGCCTGGAGCCGCTCGACCTCCTCGAAGTCGCCCATCCCTCCACCCCCATGCGCACATATGGCCCCGAAGACGGCGGCAGCCTAGCAGGCCACGTGGCCGCCCAACGCGATCTTTGGCGTAGTGTGACCTGCTGCGCCCCGATCCGTCCGGCATGTCCCGCGCCGGGCGCGGGTCACGCCGGGTCTTCGCCGCGGACGGCGGCCCGGGTTTCCGGGTCGAGCGCCTGGAGCAGCGGGGCCGAAACCGTGCGGAGCCTTTGCACCGCGTCCTCGAGCCTGGCGTCGGGCAACGGCTTACGGCCGTGTGCCCCGGCCGTAAGCCCCAGTACGCGGGCCATCTCTCCGGCCACCGCCTGGGCCTGCTCGAGGAAATCCCGCGACACCTTCGCGTCGATCAGGACCGGAGCAGCCATCATGAGCATGAGCATGTACGTGCGGAACTCATCGGAGGCGGCATCGCGGTTACCTGGGCCGAGCCCCTGCGCCACCGCCTGCGATACCTCGGTCGTCGCGCGCGCGGCCTGGGCCACGATGATGGCCACCTGCGCGCCGACCGCGCGGGACCGGTCGTTGAACTGCCTGGCGCTGACCACCTGGTCGACGACCAGGACGGTGATCAGCAGCACGAGCAGGCCCGCCACGGTGTCGGTGGTCAGCGCGTGCGCGTCCCACCAGCGCCGCATCCCGTCGTCGACCAAGTCACCGATGACCAGCGCAAAGGTCACCAGCGTCACGACGACCGCGGCGGACCCGCCTTGCCAGCGCGAGAGCATTCCACGACGATAGTGCCGTGGCTGCAGAGGAGTTCACCAACGCGCACCCGGCTCTCGCGGAATTCTGGCACCCGGTGGCGCTGTCCTCGGACGTCGGCCCGGAGCCCGTGGCGGTCCGCATCGCCGGACAGGGCTGGGTGCTGGCGCGTATCGGCGGCCAGGTGGCCGCCTTCGCCGACGCGTGCCCGCACCGGCGGGCGCGCCTTTCGGCGGGACAACTCGTGGAAGACGGCACGCTTCAGTGCACGTATCACGGGTGGCGGTTTGACGTCGACGGCCGGTGCGTGCACATTCCCGCGCTCGAGGACGACGCGTCGATCCCGGAGCGGGCCACACTGCAGCGCCCAGCTGGGGTTACCGAGACAGGCGGCCTGGTGTGGCTCACCCCGAAGCCGCCGCGCGCTCCGCGGCCGGAGCTTGATCCGGGGGTCCCGCTGGACGGCGACGGGATCGCGACCGTCTTCCTCCCGGTCACCCGGGTGGAAGGCAACGCCGCGATCCTCATCGACAACTTCCTCGACGAGGCGCACTTCCCGTTCGTCCACGCGGCCACTATCGGGGGCGCAGGTCCCGAACCCATCCCCAGGGCCGAGATCGACCGCCGGGGCCTGTCGTTCACCGCGGTCCGCGAGCATACGTTCACCAACCTCCAAGACCCGGCGGTGCAGGACGGCACCCGGCCGGCGATCCAGCGCCGCCGGATGACCTACGGGTACCAGGCTCCGCTGACGGCGACGCTGCTCCTGGAGTTCCTCGACGCGGGCGGGTGGCAGTTCATCACCTTTACCGCGCAGCCCGAAGACGCGCGTACCTGCCGGCTGTACATGACCGTGGTCGCCCCGGGCCTGGCCGACCCGGACGAGGCGGAAAGCACCGCGAAGTACGAGATGTCGATCGTCGAGGAGGACCTGGACCTGCAACGGCGGGCCCTATCCGGCCTGGAGTTCCCGCTCGACCCCGCCGCCGAGCTGCACACCAAGGCCGACCGGGTCTCCGTGGAGTTCCGCCGCGTGCTCGCCGCCGCCGTCGAAGGCTAACGGGGCCCATCCACGACTACCGGATGGCCAAGACGCTGAGCTAGGGCCCTGCTGAGCTAGGGCCCTGCTGAGCTAAGGCCGTAAGGCGCCGGCGGGTTCGGCGATCATCGCGGTGCCGATCTCGCAGAAGCCGATCCTGGCGTAGATGCGGGCGACGACGCTGTCGGTGGCGGACAGGAAGACGGTCTCCACCCCGCGCGCGAGCGCGTCCGCGGCCAGTAGCGCGGTCACGGCCGCGCCGAGGCCGCGGCGGCGGTGCGTCGGGAGCACGCCCAACCCGGTGATCTCCGCGACCCCGCCGACCGCCTGGTAGCTTCCCGCCGCGACCGGGCCGTCAGGGCCGAACGCAGCGGCCAGCACCGAGTGCCCGGAACGCAGTCGCTCGCGCAGCATCGCGATCGTGCCGGCGTCGTGGTCAGCGGCTATCTTGTCCCGCTCGGCCGGTCCCGCCTCGCCGACGGCCGTGCCCTGGTGACCGAACGCCACGGCGGGCACCGCCCAGATCCTGTCTAGCTCCTGCTCCTCGGGAGCGACGACGCGGACGATGATCTCCGGGGGCGGCGCGGTCGACATCGGCTCGGGCTCGTCGAGCACCAGGAGCGGATGCGGTACGACCTCGAGTCCTGCGTCGGCCGCCGCTGCGGCCATGTCGGGGGCGGCCTGCTCGATCCACTCGAAGGATTCGGGGATGATCAGCTCGCGCTGGCGGGCGCGGACCGCGCGGACGTCGGCGGCGGTGATCGGCGGCCGCCGCCCTCGCCTCGGCCGGGCGTAGTACGGCCAGCCGGGGCCGGTGGGGACGAAGAGCACGAGGGGGCCGAATTCCTGGGCCCTGGCCCGCCTGCGCGGGACGGCGTCGCAGAACGCGTCAATCCGCTCAATGTCCTCGTAAGCTCTCACAGCATTACTTACCCTATGGGGCCCGCCCGGGTAGTCAACCGCCTTACCGCGGCGCGGACCCCGGCGTTGCGCGCCGGGAGGCCAGGTTGGCCCAGGTCAGGGGCTCGAGGGAAATTAGGTAGACCCGCGCCAACGCCGGAGCTACGGTGACCCCGTTATGACTGACACCGATACGGCTGACACCGGAACTGACCTGCCGACGAGCCTGACCCGGCTCACCTTTCACGGGCCCCTGTCCGAGACCCGGGCCGGGCGCCTGGTCGACCGGCTCACCCGCGACCGCCCCGCCACCGTGCTGGACATCGGCTGCGGGTGGGGCGAGCTGATGCTCCGCATCCTGGCCGTCCTGCCCGACGCGACCGGCTTCGGCTTCGACACCGACGAGGGCGACCTGGCCCGGGCCAGGGATACCGCCCGGGCCCGCGGGCTTTCCGACCGGGTCACGTTCGCCTGCGAATCCGGGGTCGGGACCACCCGCGGCCCGGCCGATCTCGTGCTGTGTATCGGGTCAAGCCACGCGCTCACCGAGGCCGAACCGCCCGAGAGCGTCCCGGCCGCGCTGGCCATCCTGCGGCGGCTAGCCACGCCCGGCGGGCGGGTCCTGCTCAGCGAGTCGTACTGGCAACATCCCCCGACCGAGGCCGAGCTGGCCGCCATGTGGCCAGGGTCCGCCGCCGGTGACCTGCCCGACCTGCCCGGGCTCGTCGATCTCGCGGTCGGCGCGGGCTTCCGCCCGGCGTGGATCGAGACGGCCACGCAACAGGAGTGGGAGGACTTCGAGTCGGGCTACCAGTGCGACGAGGAGGAATGGCTGGCGACCCACTCCGGCCACCCGGAAGCCGCCCGGATCACGGAGCAGGTCGACGAGCACCGCTCGTTCTGGCTGCGCGGCTACCGCGGCCTCCTCGGGCAGGCCTACCTCACCCTGGTCCCTGTAGCCTGACCACCGGGGTCGCCTGATCACCGGGCCCACGCGGGCGCGTCGCCGCCGTACCGCCGCAGCGTCCCGCCCCAGGAGAACCCGCACCCGTCTAGCTGCCCCAGCGGCAGCACCGCGGTCACCGGCCCGTCCGCGCTGGCCACCGTGGTAAGCCAGGGGCCCGCACCATCGCTCTGGGTCGCGGTCACCGGGTCGGCTCGCGGCTGGCTGAGCAGCCAGTGGCCGGTCCGGGCCAGGCTGAGCTCGCGGAACAGGGTGCCGCCCCGCGAGGACTGCGCGGCCAGCGCGCGCAGCACGGCGGCCGCGCACAGGTAACCGGTGCCGTGGTCGAGAAGCTGGCACGGCATCGCGCCGGGGACCTCGCCGTCCGCAGATTCCGCCATCGCGATGCCGCACGCGGCCTGGACGATACTGTCGAAGCCGCGCCGGCCTCCCCAGGGGCCGCTCTTGCCCCAGGCCGACAGGCTCACCGCGACCAGTCCGGGATGCCGCTCCGCCAGCGCCTCCGGCGTCAGCCCGAACCGGTCGAGGGCGTGCGGCCGGTACCCGTGCACCAGGACGTCAGCCCCGGACAGCAGCTCGTGCAGCCTGGCGTTACCGTCGGCGGTGCGCAGGTCGAGCACCGCGCTGCGCTTGCCGAGCAGGCTGTCGTACGCCTGAGCGGGAAGTTCGGGCCGGTGCGGCGGATCGAGCCTGAGCACGTCGGCGCCCAGCGCGCCGAGGTAGCGCGTGGCCACCGGGCCCGCGATGACCCGGGTAAGGTCCAGCACCCTGACGCCCGAGGCGGGCAGCGCCCCGACGACGCGGCGACGGGGCGGCGCGCCGCCGATTTCCATCCCTTCGACCAGCCTGGCCGCCGCCACCGCCAGGCCGGGCGGCTCGGCCCGCCACGTGTCCTCGGTCCGGACCGCGGCCGCCACCCCGCCCGCCCCGGTCACCAGCGTCTCGACCTCGCGGGCGCCCAGGCCCGCGATAACCGCCGCGACGGCCTTAGGCTCGCTGGTGGTCCCGACCGCCCGGAGCAGCGCTTCGCGGTGCCACGGATAGTTCCCGTGCGTCCGCACCCACCCGTCGGCGGCCCGCCAGAACCGCGAAAGCGGCGCGAAGCCCGGCCCGGCGCGTTCGCCGTTCAGCCGCAGGTACGCTTCGCTGCGGAACGCCGCCGCGACGTGTCCCCGGTCCAGCCGCGCCCCGCCACGCCCAGCTCCCGCGGCGAGCAGGGCGGCCCCGGCGCACGCGATGGCCGTATCCTCGACCGGCAGGCGCGACGGCAGGCGCCCCGGTTCGCCGGTGACCTCGAGCCCGTCCGGCGGCCCATCGGCGTCATCGGCCAGCGCCGCCCACGCCTGCGCCAGCAGCCCCGGCCACCGCTCCTCAGTCACGGGCTCGTCAGCCACGGTCGCTTACCCGCCGCGCGATCACGTGCAGCAGCGGCGCCACCCGGCGGTAGGGATCGGTACGCCCGGCCAGTTCCTCGCAGGCGAGCAGCGCTTCCAGGTCCGGCGGCGGTTCGGCGTCATCGGGTGCGGTATCGGTGAAGACCCGCACCCCGTACCAGGCGGTGACCTCAAGACCGCAGGCCGCCAGCCGCGAGGTCAGCTCGCCCAGCCGGTCGGCCCGGGCGGTGGCCCCGAGCCGGTTCGCGTAGGTGACGGACCCGAACGCACCCGCGGCCGCCGTCCAGTCTCCCGCCAGCCCCGGCCGCATGGCCAGCGCGTCGCCGTTGCGGACCAGCAGGGACACGATCCCGCCCGGCGCCGTCAGCCCGGCGAGGACGCCCAGGACCTGACCCGGATCCGGCATGTGCATAAGCACCCCGTGACACAGCACGGCAGCGAAGGGCGGAGCAAGCGGTCGTTCGGCCAAATTCTCGATCAGGTCGCGCCGGACCCGCACCCGGGCACGGACCTCGGCCGGCTCGGCGGCCAGGTCCCGCTCGAACCGGGCCAGCAGCTCCGCCGAGGCATCCACCCCGGTCACCTCGTACCCGCGCCGCGCCAGCCGCAGCGCCTGGGTCCCCTGACCGCACCCGCAATCCATGATCCGAACGGGCGGTGGCGGGAGTTCCGCGGCCAGCTGACGGGCCACGAGTTCCTGGCGCACCACGTCCCTGAGCTTCCCCAGGCCGGCCTGCCAGCGTCCCTCCCGCCCGGTGAACGCGGTGCTCACCCGAGTTCTCGCTGCATGAGGACAGTATCGACCCACCGGCCTTGCTTGCGGCCCACGTTCGAGAGCCGGCCCGCCTGCTCGAAGCCGAGCCGTCGGTGCAAGGCGAGCGACGCGTCGCTGCCGCTATCCGCGATGACCGCGATGACCTGCCGCGCCCCGATGTCCGCGCAGGCCGCGAGGAGCGCGCCGAGCAGCGCGCGGCCCAGCCCGCGGCCGGTGTGCGCGGGGGAGACGTACACCGTGTCCTCGACGGTGTGGCGGTATGCGGGCTTGGGCCGCCACGGGCTCGCGTAGGCGTACCCGGCGACGGACCGGTCCGCGGCCTCCGCGACCAGGAACGGCAGCTTCCGCCCGGCCAGGTCGTCGAGCCGGAGCCGCCAGTCGGCCGGCGTCGGCGGGACCTCCTCGAAGGTCGTCACGCTCGTCGTCACGTAGTGCGCGTAAATCGCCGCGACGTCCTTCAGGTCCGCAGGGACCGCCGCGCGGACCAGGATCAGTTCAGCATCCATGCGACATAACTCCTTATTACCAATGATAACTCAATCAATTACCGAAAAGCCAGCTAATTACCATGACCCGGCTAATTTACCGACGGCCCAACCAATTAACCGGCGCGTAACGTCCTTTCCGTATAGGCTGCCATTCGCTCCACTTGGTGTTTATCGCGTCGGCGCTAGCCGACAATTTACGTACCTATATCTCGCTATTGCCCATCGGGGCCTGAACGGAACGAAAGGCGGGAAAAATGACCGCAGTAGGGACGGATCTGCACGAGAACGCACTCGCCGGGCTGATCGGGCAGGGCGCGCCCGTGGTCGTGCTCTCCCCGCACCTGGACGATGCCGTGCTCTCGTGCGGAGGGCTGATGACCTATGCGCTCAGCCGCACTTCGGTGACCGTGGTGACGTTCTTCACCGAGCCAGGCCAGGCGCCGTATACGAGGTCGGCGCGGCGGTACCTGCGTCAGGCGGGCGAGCGCGACGCCGATCTGGTCTTCCAGCAGCGCCGAGACCAGGACCGGGCCGCGCTGGAAGCCCTCGGTGTCACGTGCGTGCACGCCGGGCTGACCGAAGCGCTGTTCCGCCGCCGCCCCGCCAACCTGAACCGGTCCAGGCTGACGCACGTCTATCCCTTCTACCGCGCGCACGCTACCTCCGGCCGCATCGTCACCGCCGACGCCAGCCTGCTGCGCGAAGTGCGCGAGATCATCCACCGCGTGGCAGGCTCAGGGGTCAACCTGGTGCTGGCGCCGCTGGGCGTGGGCGGTCACGTGGACCGGATCCTGGTCCGCACTGCCGCGCAGAGCAGCGGGGTCCCGGTCGCTTACTACCGCGACTTCCCAGGTAACCGCCGCGATCCGGCCGCCGAGGCCTTCATCTACCGCCATGACCTGGCCGAGACGAGATGGCCCGAGTCGGCCGAGGCCAAGGCCACGCTGATCCGGACCTACGAGAGCCAGGCGGGCAAGCGCTTCGGCGGCGCGGGCCACGCGCTGGCGCCCGAGGTCTTCTTTTCGTCCGCCAGACCCGCCGCGACGGCCTCCTCGGCCTGGTGGCGTTAGCTACTAGCCGAAGGTGTCCGTGGCCGCGCTGGGTGGCTGCCGCGGATGACGACGTTGTAGATCTGCGCGGCGTACCCGCCTTGGACGTCGGGCGGGAGCTTGGTGAACCAGATGAGCACGTAGCGGCCGGTGGCCTTGCTGTGCGTGGTAAAGGTGTGCGTCCCGCCGATGTCGTCGGCGCTGGCGACGGTGGTAAAGGTCGACAGGGTGGCGGCCGCCAGGGTGTTGTCGTTGCCGATCTCGATCGCCACGTCAGCGCCTGGTGCCGCTCCGAAGGTGACGATGACGGACCTCAGCCGGACCCGCCGGCCCATGTCCAGGATCAGGCCGGTGCCGGTCTTCAGGCCGCCGAAGAACGGGCTGGTGAGGTAGCGCTGGGTCGCCCAGGCGGTCGCCGGGTCCCCGTCGATGGCGTACCCCGCCTGATCGTCGTTCTCGTCGGACGGGTCAGCGCCCGGGCTGGACAGGGCGTCGAACCCGTGCGCGCTGGCCGGCGTGAGGACCTCGACGATCGGTCCGGCCGGGTGATGCGAGCGGACGGGATGAGCGGGCTGGATCGGAGCGGGCCTCAAGGCGGCGACCGCTGGAGCGGGCCGGGACGGGGCAAATAGGTGGCCGGGCACCGGCAGCACGCCCCAGTAGCCGGCCAGGCCCGCCGCGGCGAGCAGCGCCGCGGCGGTCAGCGGAACCCGCAATACCGGGCGCTTGCGGGTGGCGCGCCCGGCCAGGCGAACGGCCAGCCGCCCGGTCAGCACCAGCACGTAGCAGAGGCCGACCGCCGGGAGAACCAGCAGCACCACCGAGACCACGCTCAGCACCCCGGCCGCCACCTCCGCCCGGCCGAACTCCGTCGCCACGGCGTTCGCGTTGGTCACCAGGGACCGGGCGAACGTGGTGGCCAGCCGGGGGATGGTCAGGATGGTCAGCACCAGCTCGCCACCCAGCAGCGGCACCATGACCAGGACCCACGCGGTCAGGGTGACCCGGGCCGCCCGCCGCATATCGCGCACCCTCGGATCGGCCGACCGTCCGGGGATCAGGCTGGCCAGCACCGGCCCGACGCGTTGGAACATGTCGGGCACGCCGATCAGGTCGGTCATGATCAGGTACCCGTCACACCGCAGCGAAGGCAGCAACTGCTGCACGAGCTCCAGGTGGACCAGCAGGACGGCCGCCGGCAGTGGCCCATAGCCCGTCGCCCGGTAGATCCCGGCCAGCACCACCGCGAAGATCGCGTTGAAGTAGACCCCGCCCAGGTCGACGCGGATCCGGCCGGCCCGTCCCAGCCGGTAGGAGTCGGTGACGTTCGTGAAGGCAGCCGGCCACAACACGTACACGCCCAAGCCGATCCGGCCCGGCCGGGCCCCGCCGTAACGACACGCCGAGGCGTGGCCGCACTCGTGGAACAGGATGGACACCATCGACAAGCCCAGCACCACCAACAGCAGCGGCGGGTGGGTCAGCGTGTCCGTGAATGCGGGCAGGAGCTGGCCGGAGCGCACTAGCCACACATCCGCGGCGGCCAGCAAGCCCAGCAGCACCACCACTACCGGCGGGGCGAACAGCGGCGCGAACAGCCGCGCGATGTGCTGCACCCCCGCCGCGGGGATCAGCGTCCGGCGCAGCTTCAGGGTCAGGATCATCGGATTCCGGCGGTCCGCCGCTGCCTCGCTCGCGACCAGCCCGAGCGGCGTCAGCTTGTTCGCCAGCAGGTAGTCCACGTTCCCCGCGCTGACCGTACGGCCGAACGTCACGCTGACCCGCCCGGCGATCTCACCCACCGTCCGGTGGCCGTCAATCTCGCTCAGCACCAGGTACAGCAGGCGCGACAGGTGCACGACCTGACCGGAGGGATTGCGGACCAGGAACGTAGCCTTGGTCAGGCCCGACCCCTGGTACTCACCGAGCAGTTCCACCCCGGCGGCCAGGCGGGGTATGACCAGGGCATCGGCCCAGCCGGACGCCATCGCCCCGGCCTCGGGCCTGCGCAGATGCGGGTACTCGCTCTCGGTGTCGGCATTCGCCGGGATGCGGGCAGCTAGCTGGCGCCGCCGGTAGTAGTCCCCCATCCAGCCGGCCTGCCGCAGACCGCCGTCGCCCGGAGCGGGGGAGGCGGGAGCGGCAGGGGTCTGCGTGCGCCGCCGGCCGGTGTACGGCAGGACGCGCTGCTCCCCAGTCGTGCGCTCAGAGCCGCGTAGCGCCACCCGTAACCCGCCTGTCGTTGTCATGGTTGAGGTCCTTGGGGCGGCCTGGGGGAAGACAAACTTATCCCGCTGTGCCGCCCGGCCTAAGCTGACGCGGGTGACACAGCGGGACTTCGACCCAATTTCCGCCTGATGGCAAAACGAGCGTTCGGCCGACTGACCGAGGGTCAGTGGTGGAAGGCGCTCAGCAGATCGATGACGGGCTGCTGGTTGGTCAGGTTGGTCGTCGGCTGATAACCGCCGAAGGCGGGAGTCACCTGCGAATCCTCGGTGGCGATCTGCAGTTCCGACACCATGGCCTTCACGTCCGCGGTGGACTGGGTTTGTATCTGGGCCAGGCTGAGGCGGGAATTCTGCAGCGCGTTGAACTGGTTCTGCAGCCTGCCGAAGTCCGCGATGACCATCCAGGACGCCTGGGACGTCGAGAGCGGAGCGTAAACTATCTGGAAGGCTTCGGCGAGGGTGTTGCAATTGTTGCAGTTGGTACCCGACGCATTGGCCACATCGCTTGCGGTGAGCTCGGCCAGGTCTTGCTTCGCGGCGATCACCGCCTGCAAGCTGATGGCGACAGCATTGCAATTCTGGCAGTTATTTACCGACGCATTTGCGTTGTTGTTGGCGGTAATGACCGAAGCGGAACTCAGCGGCACCTTGAAGGTCACGGAGATGGCGGTCTGCCCGTTACTGGTCTGCGTGGCCGTCGCCTGATTGTCATATTCCGCATCCGAACCCGACACCGGAGCGACCGATGTGCTGACGTATTGCAAAGACTCTGCGGTCGCGGAATTATCGGCCGACGCGGCGCCCGGGAAAGCGAGCGGCGCGATGACCGCCAAAACTGCCACTACCCACCGCAGATGGCGTACTCCGCTCCTTATTGCAGGAAGCATGGTCCTCCCCCTCCTTATTCCCGTCGGCCAACGTAGCATACGCAGCAGTCTCCAAGCGGCTTATCCGGCAACTGTCGCGCAACAAAGTTCGACGAAAATTTTGCGCGTCCTTTATCAGGACGAATTTGGTCATTATGGCTTTACCGTGCAGATCGGGAAGATGCCTGCCGGGGACCGCCCGGACAGGGCAATCCCCGGCAGCTGTTCCCTGATAAGAGCACCTTGCGGGCTCAGTACACGTCAGCCAACAGCGACGATGGCGAGGTTGCCGGCGATCGCGGTGGGGGCATCGTTGGCGTTCGTGCCATCGTGGGCGCTTGCGATGGCGACCTGGGTGACCGACACGTGGTTGAACCCGCCGACGAAGCCGCCGTGGACCAAGCTGAGCGCCTCGCGCTCGGGCAGGAGGTCGGCGTGCTCGGTCTCCAGCTCGTGAATGCTGAGTTCGGACATTATGTACTCCCTCTTCCTTCTTGGTCTTCCCGGTAACCGCCTAGTTGCTGATACCAGGGAAGTGCACAATCTTCTGTACTATTGCGAGGCGGTTATCTCCGGATTTGCCAATGCGACACGGTGGTGATGCACCCGTTCGTTTCGGCCTAGAGGCCAAGATCTAGCCCAAATCACCGCCTAATTTGAGGTGGCGCATTGGCCTAGCGGTGAACCTACCAAACCGAGCTACCCCCCGCAACTTCCAGAGGAATATAGCACGCGTTCGGCGAGTCACGAGCCCGCGTCGCCGCTAATCGGTCGTACGATATTTCCGATTTATGCGCTCATGAATCAGGGGTGTGTAAGCTGTATTGTCCGGAACCGCCGTGTTAGGGTGAGCCATGCGTCAATTCCCGACTGTTCCTATTTATCCCGGCTATCCCCGTGCCGCTTTTTGTCGCTTTATTCCCCTAATGCCTCGGCTAGAGGCCACGCAGGTGGGGGAACATGTGCCCGAACACGTCGCCGATGAGCGCCATGGCGTCGGCGCGGCAGATGGCCTCGTCTTGGTCGATGTCGGGGGCCGGCAGGCCTAGCCTTTTCGCGAGCGCCAGGACCGGGAAGCAGGCCGCCTTGGACACGCCCTTCAGGCGAGCCTCGAGCGATAGGCGCGCCGGATCGAAGGGCGGCACCCGCTGCGGCGTCACCACGGGCCAGCTGTCCGGGTCCCGCGGGCGGTCGAGGGAAAGGAGCGGCGCGATGTCCCTGGCCGCCCGGTCCCGGGCGGTCAGCGGCGCGCCGAGCGGCCAGCGTTCCCGCAGCGTCCTGATCACCGACGTGTGCCGGTATTCGTCGTGGATCACCGTCTGCTCGCCGATCCACGCCGAGATGGCGATGGCGGGCACCCGCAGTCCCGAACGGTCGAACCCGAAGCCCATCTGCCCGGCCGGCGCCGCGAGGTTCGGGGGCGCCACCCGCGGTGGCGGGACGTGGTCGTAGGTGCCGCCGTGCTCGTCGAAGGTGACCATGAGCAGCGTGTTGTAGGCGTTCGACCCGTCCGGTGCGGACGACGTCCTGATCGCGTCGTAGATCTTCGCGAGCAGCGCCTCTCCTCCGAGCAGCGACGACGGCGGGTCGAGTTCGACGCCGGGGAAAATCGCGTCAAAGGCCGGGTGCATGTCATTGTGGCCGTACAGCAGGTTGGGCTCGATGAACGAGTAAGTCGGCAGCTCCCCGCTGGCCGCGTCGGCCAGGAACCGGTCCGTGGTGAAGAAGTTCGTCTCGAAGCGGTCGAGCAGCCGCGGCGCGTGGATGATCCCCGTGATCGACAGGTGGCTCGGCGGGTCGCAGTAGACGCGCCACGACAGGCCGTTGGCCTCCAGGCGCTCGAAGATTGTCTCCGCCGTGTTGTGCACAGGGAACGAGTCGGCCGGGGACATGTTGACCACGAACCCGGACGAGTTCGCGGCGTGCAAGAACGACCGGTTGGGGAAGGTCTGCGACGGCACCTCGCAGAACCAGCGGTCGAAGGTCCCGAAGCCGCGCGCCAGCCCGGAGGTGACCGGCACCTGCTCGGGGGAGTAGCCGGTCATGATCTGCCCGTACTCCGCGAGGACGGGCGACCTGCGCTCCTCCGCCATAAACGCGCTGATGTAGTCGGTGACGAACCCGTCCATGGTCGGCCGCTGGCCGGGATTAGCCGGCGCGTTGTACGGGGCGACCATGTGCTCGGCCACCATCCCGCGGTTGCCCGGCGGGCTGATGAGACCGAACAACTGGGTGTTGACGTGCTGGTATTCCTCACCGGGGTCGGGCGAGGGGGTGTTCATGTCCGTCGCGATCCCGTACGGCAGTTGCTGCGGGCTCGTCCCGGCGTCCACGGCCCACTCCGGGACGGGGTTGCTGAGCTCCCGGCCGGTTACGCCCTCGAAGAACGGCACCTCGCCCGGCTGGTACAGGCGGCCGAGCAGGTTGTCGAACGAGCGGTTCTCGAACATGATCACGACGATGTGATCGACAGCGTTGCTCCGGTCCGGTCGTGGCATGGCAAAACCCTATTGTCCGGCACGCCAGACAAGCAGCCATTTCCTGACGCTGCCGGAACCGCCTCCTCCGGGTCGGCGTCCAAGTTCCGTGCATCACCGCTGCCGGAACTCCCCGGCAGCGTACGGCCTGCCTGGAGGCTCACATGTATCGGACTACCACGGGGCTGGCGTCGTGCCTGGCGGCCGCCGCCCTCGCCGGCTGCGCGACGGCTCCCGCGGCGGGTCAGCCGACCCAAGCGCCGGGCACCACCGCCACCAGCGTGGGTGCGCCGGCCGGCTGCCTGCGGACCACTACCATCACGAACGCGGGTAACGGGAAGATCTACTGCTTCCGGGTCGGCCAGAAGCTGGATGTGTTCCTGCGCGGAACCCTGGCCAGCAGGTGGCAGGAGCCCCAGGTCAGCGGGAACATCTTGCGCGGAGTTCCGAACGGCGCGCTCTCGCTGGTCGCGGGGCTCACCGGCGCTTCGTACCGCGCCGTCAGGCCCGGGCGCGCGGTGCTCACCTCGGTCAGGCTCCCGTGCCCGAGCGGTGGAAGCTGCGCACCGGATCACCGCTTCCGGGCGGTCATCGTCGTCCTGCGGTTATTCCTGGTATGGACCGGGTCCTCCAGCGCGGCGCGGGCGGAACGTACGGTGGTAGATATGGACAACCAGGCCGAGACCACCCGCGCGACCGAAGGATCCTGACCGGCCCATGGAGAGCATCGAAGGCTTTATCGCCGAACAGCTGACGGCCTGGGAGGTCCCCGGGTGCGCAGTCGCCGCCGTCCAGGACGGAAAAGTCGTCCTGGCTGGCGGCTGGGGTCGGCGCGACGTGGAGACGGATCTCCCGGTCACCTCGGGCACGTTGTTCGCGATCGGGTCCGTCACGAAGGCTTTCACGGCGGCTACGGTCGGCGCCCTCGTCGACGACGGCCTCCTCGACTGGGCGCGTCCGCTCCGCGACTACCTGCCTGACCTCCGGCTACACGATTCCTTCGTGACCGATCGTGTGAGCCTGGTCGATTTCCTCTCCCACCGGTCCGGCCTGCCCCGCCACGACCTGGCCTGGATCGGTCACCCCGGCTGGTCGCGCTCTGAGCTGGTCCACCGGCTGCGGTTCCTGCCGCTCAGCCGGGACCTGCGCGAGTCGTGGCAGTACTGCAACCTCGGCTACATGGTGGCGGGGCATGCGGTGGAGGCGCTCGCCGGCACTGCCTGGGAGGACTACCTGCGAGACCGGCTCCTGACGCCCCTCGCGATGGACCGCTCGAACCTGTCGGCCGACGAGATGGAGGCCGACCCAGACCACGCCACCGCCTACGAGCGCCGCCACGGCGTCATCGTGCCCGTGCCGCAGCGGCCGGTGACGGCGCTGGCGCCAGCCGGCGCGATCAACTCGTGTTCCGCAGACATGGCCCAGTGGCTGCTGGCGCAGCTGGGTGGCGGCCAGCTGGACGGCCGCACCGTCATGTCACCCGACACGGTGGCGCGCCAGCACCAGCCGCACATGGTGGTGCCGGATGACCAGACCTTCCCCGAGTCCACCCGGCACGCGTACGGACTTGGCTGGCTGATCGGCCGGTACCGCGACCATCGGCTGCTCGAACACGGCGGCGGCATCGACGGGTTCCAGACCGAGTGCATGCTGCTGCCCGACCACGGCATCGGCGTGGCCGTGATGACCAACACCTCCTCGAGTCTGATGGCCCCGGTCGTCGCGTACCGGATGCTCGATGAGCTGCTCGGCCTAGAGCCATTCGACTGGTTCTCGATCTATAAGGAGCGATACGACGTCGTCACGACCGGGGTCCGGGAGGTCCGCGCCGCCCGCCGCGTGGTCCCCGACGCTCCGCTGCCCAGGCCCCTGAGCGCGTATGCGGGGGAGTACGAGCATCCCGGCTATGGCACCCTCACCATCACGCTTGAGGACGGCACCCTCCGGCCGCACTTCGGCACGATGGACGTCAGCCTGGCCCACCGTCACTATGAGACGTTCGACCTGGAGTGGCACGAGCTCAGCGACCAGGCCTACATCTTCCCGCTCATGTTCCTCTCGGACCAGGACGGGGACATCACCGCCCTCACGGTCCCCTTCGAGCTCCTCGTGGAACCGCTGCGATTCGACCGGCTACCGGACACCCGGGCCGTCGATCCGGAGGTTCTCGGTCGGCTGTGCGGTACCTATGTCATGGGCCCGATCGAGATCGTGATCGCCCAGCGAGACGACCACGTGCTGACCGCCACCACCTCTGGCGCCCCGCCCTTCGAGCTCCAGCCGGGACGCGGACTGCGGTTCGGGGTGAAGAATCAGCCTGGCATCACCGCCGAATTCGAGCTGGACGAATCCGGTGCCGTCGACCGCCTCGTTGTCCAGCCCCTAGGGATATTCATCCCGAAGACCTCTGAAGGTGATGCTGCGTGACCGGAGACACGATCCACGACCTGCTCAAGCCCCTCATCGGTAAGTCCGGGACCATTGCCCTGATAGTCAGCAGGGTGGGCCAGATCGGGTTCGCCGTATCAGAGCACAAGAAGCTGACTGGCGTTGAGATGCGCCCTGACGGCACCCTCCGCCTCGAACGTGAGAGCGGCTGGGCCGTGATCGACCCGTCCGAGGTCGTTGCCGTCATCTGGAATGGCGACGCGGAGAACTCGCCAGGCCAATTCCTGTGACCGTCGGGACCGCTGAATTAAGCGACAGAAAGTCGACTATTTCGGCGTGTCGTTGACCCGGAAATGTCAGACCTGCTTGCTAGTCTTGGACTAGAACACCAAACCGAAAAACTGCACACAGGCTGTCTGGAGAGTACCTCGGGGGAGGTGAGACAGAAGATGTGCACCATCGCAGTTCCGGGGAGCGCCAGCGAGGCGCTGGAGATGCTGGAGTCCGGGTTCGGCTACCTGGCCGGTCTGGACGCGGCGAGCCTGCCGGCCGAGGCGCTCGGGCAGTGCATCCGGGAGCTAGTGCAGGCCGACGCGGTCGGCGCGGCGGCGCTGGCCCGGTTGCTGGCCGCCTACGACACCCAGGACGGTCACCTGGCCGACGGGCAGCGGTCGCTGCGTACCTGGCTGGTGCACATGGCCCGGGTCACCCGGGGTCAGGCCGCCCAGTACATGGCGATGCGATCCCTGCCCCGCGACCACGAGCCGCTGCTGGCCGGGCTCCGCACCCGGGCGCTGACCACGTCCGAGGCCCTGCAGCTGGCGAAGTGGACCCGGCAGATCCCGGCGGAGTTCCGGGCCCAGGCCGAGGAGATCCTCGTCGCGGCGGCCCGCGCCGGCGCCGACCTGCGGGCGCTGGCCCAGATCTGCGCCGAGATCTTGTCCCGGACCGTCCCGCCGGATCCCGACGACGACCCGGCCCAGGACCGGGCCGTGTTCCTCGACACTACCCTGGACGGGGCGGGTCTCATCCGCGGCGACCTCACCCCCGAATGCGCGGCGATGGTCCAGGCGGTCCTGGATGCCCTGTCCGCCCCCGCCGGTGCGGGGGATCTGCGGACGAGGCCGCAGCGGTACCACGATGCGCTGGCCGAGGCGATGAAGCGGCTGCTGGCCTCCGGGCTGCTGCCGCGGCGGGCCGGTCAGCCGGTCAAGGCGCTGGTGCACGTCCCGTTCGCGGACTTGTGTGACCTGGATGTGGATTCCAGGCTGCAGGAGGCGTGGATCGGGGAGTACCGGGCCCGGTGGGCCGGGCAGCGGGCCGCCGCGTCGGTCAGCACCGGCGATGGCGGGGCCTGGCTGGAGGGGGATGCGGCCCGCCGGGTGGCGTGTGACGCGATGCTGGTCCCGGTGGTGACGTGTGACATTGATCTGGGTGCGGTGGAGCAGCTGGTCGGCCTGTGCGTGCAGTACGACCACCTGCGCCGGCACGCACCGGACGACACGGACTCCGGCGGCCGTATGGACGGCGACGGACCGGACACCCGCGACGCGGCGGACACCGACGACGCCGCGGACACCGACGACGCCTCGGACACCGACGGCGGCGCGGGCACCCTCGGCGGCACGGGCACCCGTGGCGGCGCGGGCACCCGTGCCGGCGCGGTCATCCCGGCTGGATCAGGCCACGGCCCCGCCGCGCTGGCCGGGCAGGCCGGCCAGGTCGGGCAGGCCGGGCGCACGGAGCAGGTGCTGGCCATGCTGGAGCACCAGATCCTGGCCACCGTCCTGCAGATCGTCTCCGGCCCCGGCGGCGTCGCCTCCTTCCTGCGGCGCAACCTGCTCGGCCAGGGCCTGAACGGCCCGAGCCTGCCGCTAGACGTCGGGCAGACCGACGACATCCCCGTCCACCTGCGCCGCCTGGTGGCCCTGCGGGACCAGCGGTGCCAGTTCCCCGGCGGCTGCGACCAGCCCGCCTCCGGCTGCGAACCCCACCATGTCCTCCACCGCCAGGACGGCGGGCACACCAGCCTCGTGAACCTCAAGGATTATTGCCACTGGCACCATCACGTGGTGCTGCACCAGATGGGCTGGCAGCTGAGGGTCTTCCCAGACGGGACGAGCGAGGTCCGCAGCCCGGGCGGGAAGATCATCCGCAGCCACAGCCCGCCACCCGCACCCGGGTAACCACCCCGGCCGGGACATCCGGCAGCGTCTCGCCGCCCGGCCGGGGGTCTGCCGGACTACGGTCCCAGGACCAAATCGATCAGGTCGTCGACCCGGCTCGGGTCGAACGGTTCGCTGGTCATGACCCGCTGGTAGAAAATGGGGCCGAGAAGCGCCTGAGCAGCAAGCTCGGGATCCACCGTGGCGCGGAACTCTCCTTCAGCCACGCCTTGCGCGATGAGGGCGGTAAGGGACTGTCGACGCAGCGCCGAGTAGCGGTGCCTGAACTCCCGCAGCCGCGGGTCGCGCTCCGCGCCTTCGATGAGGGCGGGAATGCACGACGAGAACGCCGAACCGGCTACTACTTCGGCTACATGGCTCACCAGGCGCTGCAGGCTCTCGCGGGCGGTCAAGCCCTCCACAGACGGAACGGCATGCTCATGGGCGACCTCGAACGCGTCCCCGATCAAGCTGACCTTGTCCGGCCAGTGCCGGTAGATGGTGGATTTGGCCACGCCGGCTCGGGCGGCCACGGACACGATCGTGAAGGCGCCGTAACCAGCCTCGCCGAGCTCGCCGAGCGCCGCGTGCAGGATTACCTGCCGTGAACGCTCGATACGTGGATCAACGCCTCGTTCCGCACTCACGCGGCCAGACTACATCTATGCAACGTTGACGTATCGCTGCGAAACGGTTAC
>JBOHCK010000093.1:0-19774 GCA_050698755.1 Streptosporangiaceae bacterium
TGTGGCCCGGAGACGACTTGGGGCGCGGCTAGGTCCAGGTGCCAGCAGGCCGCGGCCCGCGTGGCTGAGACCTGCGCCAGGGCCGGGTTCTCGCGCCGGCAAAGGTCGTCGGCGAAAGGGCACCTGGGACTGAACGGGCAGCCGGCCACTGCCGTGCCGTTGGACGCGGCGGATGCTGGACCCCGCGGGCCGGCCTGCGGTTGCCGCGACCGGTCCCGGCCTGCGCCGCCGCGCAGCGTGCTGCCGAGGTTGTCGGGATCCGGCGCGGAGGCGACGAGCAGCTGCGTGTAGGGGTGCGCGGGGTCCTGGGTGAGCTGCTCGGCCGGGCCGCGCTCGACGATCTGCCCGGCGTACATGACGAGCACCTCGTCGGCGAAGTAGCGGGCCGAGGCGATGTCGTGGGTGATGTAGAGCATGGCGAGCCTGAAGCGCCGGCGGAGGTCGTCGAGCAGGCCGAGAATCTCGAGCCTGATGGAGACGTCCAGCATGGACACCGGCTCGTCGGCGAGCAGCACGCTCGGGCGGGCGGCGAGCGCGCGGGCGAAGGAGACCCGCTGGCGCTGGCCGCCGGATAGCTCGTGCGGGTACTTAGCCAGGAACTGCTTCGCAGGGGTAAGGCGCACCTGCTCAAGCAGGGCGACGGCTTCCTGGCTCACGTTCGCGGCAGGCTGGTGCAGCTTCACCGCTCGCTCGAGGTGGTAGCGCACGGTGTGCACCGGGTTAAGCGAGGCGAACGGGTCCTGGAAGACGTACTGGACCTCGCTCTTGTACCGCCTGAAGGCGCGCCGGCTCGACACCTCGGCCGGCTGGCCGTCCAGCCGGATCATGCCGGAGGTGAGCCGTTCCTGTCCGGCCAGCAGCTTCGCGGCCGTGGACTTGCCGGATCCGCTCTCGCCGACCAGGGCGACAACTCCGCCGCGGTAGAGATTGAAAGAGACGTCGCGCACGGCGTGCAGCGTCTCCCCGCGGCCCAGCCTGAAGTCCTTGCTGACCGAGATGGCCTCCATGGCCAGCGGACCGCGCTCGGCGGCGGCAGAGGTCAGGGTCTGCTCGCTCATGAGCCTGGCTCCACGGCCGTCCGCAGTTCACCGGCGAGCCTCAGGTGATCGGGTACCTCCAGGATGCCTGCCGCTGGGGCCGGGAAGCGCTCCCGGGGCGGCGTGCCAGGAAGCACGAACGGGCACGCCGTAACGTGCTCGGGGTCCGGGGACGTGGCGACGGGAAGCAGCTCCATGTCGACGCCGGTGCACGCGTCTGTGCCGTACGCACAGCGCGGCAGGAAAGGACAGCCGGGGGGCGGGTCGCGCAGGTCAGGGGGAGAGCCGGGAATTCCGGCCAGCTCGCGGCGCGGCCCGCGGAGCGAGGGGAACGAGTTGAGCAGGCCCTTGGTGTACGGGTGGGCCGCCTCGCGGTGGATCTCGCCCGCGGTGCCGACCTCCATGAGCTGCCCGGCGTACATCACCGCGATCCGGTCGGCCAGCTCCAGGAGCAGGGAGAGGTCGTGGGTGATGAACAGGATCGAGAAGCCGAGGCGATCCTTGAGCTCCACGATCTGGGCGAGGATGTCACGCTGCACCACGACGTCGAGGGCGGTGGTCGGCTCGTCCATGATGACGACCTCCGGCTCGGTGGCCAGGGCCATGGCGATCATCACCCGCTGGCGCATACCGCCGGACAGCTCGTGGGGATAGCTGCGCAGGCGCGAGCGCGGGATGCCGACCAGGTCGAGCAGCGAGGCCGCCCTTTCCCGTGCCTCGTCCCTCGGCATCTTCAGGTGGGCGTGAATGACGTCGAGCAGCTGGTTGCGGACGGACAGGACCGGGTTGAGCGCGTTCATGGCGCTCTGGAACACGATCGCGATCTCGCGCCAGCGCAGCTTCTGCAGCTCCTGAGGGGTCATCCGGAGCACATCGGCCGACTGGGACCCCTGCGCCAGCCTCCGGCCCTGGTAACGGATGCTGCCGCTGGTGATGAAGGCGGGGGCGCGCAGCAGCCGGCAGGCGCCGTACGCGAGCGTGGACTTGCCTGAGCCGCTCTCGCCGGCCAGGCCGACGACCTCGCCGACGGCCAGGGAGAGGTTCACCCTGTCCACGGCGCGCACGTCACCGCCGGGCGTGCGGTAGACAACCGAGAAATCCCGGATATCGAGCACCGGCTCCGGGCCGGGGACCGGGACGGGGGCTGGCGTGGGTCCCGCGCTCATAGCGTGTCGCCCGCTTCGGTCCGGTCCAGCAGCGAGCTGCGGGAGAAAGAGTGCAGGAACCCGGCGAGCCCGCCGCGGCGCTGCTGGACTTCGGCCAGCACGGGCGTCGGGTCGGTGGGCCGGAGCCAGCGCCCGGCGATCCTGCTCGCGCTGCTCGCGTCGCGCAGGCGCGGGTTACCGAGCTCGTCGATCCCGGTGTTCAGCAGCACCAGGCCGGTCCCCATCAGCGCCACGGCGAGGCCGGGCGGCACGAACCACCACCAGGCGCCCAGTTGCAGGGCCTGCTGGCTCTCCGCCCAGTACAGCATCGAGCCCAGGCTCCAGCTGTTGAGGTCGGCCAGGCCGATGAAGGCGAGCGCGACCGAGGCCCCGATCGCGTAGAGCACCGTGTTCACGAAGCTGGCCGCGATCAGGCTCACCTCGTTAGGGACGATCTCGAAGGCGAGAATCCGCCAGGTTTTCTCCCCGGTTTCCCGCGCGGCCGAGATGAAGTCGCGGTTGCGGATGGCGAGGGTCTGCGCCCTGATCACCCTCGCCCCCCACGGCCAGCCGAGCAGGCTCAGCACGGCGATGGTGGCCAGCTGGCCCTTCTGCGGCAGGTAGCCGAGGAGGATGATGAGCAGCGGCAGCGACGGGATGACCAGGAACACGTTGGATACGAGCGACAGCAGTTCGTCCCAAACCCCGCCGAGGAAGGCGGCCGCCACTCCCACGATCACCGAAAGCGCGGTCGCCACGACGCCGACGATGACCGCCAGCTCCAGGGTGAGCCGGATCCCGACCAGGAGCTGGGACAGCACGTCCTGACCGCTCTGCGTGGTGCCGAGGAGGTGAGCCGCGCTCGGCGCCGCCATCGACAGGGCCGGGCTGGGGTTCTGGTACGAGGGATCGTAGGGCGTGACGAAGGGCCCGATGACGGCCGCGACCACGAAGAAGCCGAGGACGACGGCACCCACCTTGGCCTTGGTGGGCATCCGGCGCCAACGGCCAGGGACGGCATCCTCGATGGCCAGCGAGGCCGGATCGGCGGTGATCGGCAGGGCGACGGTCATCGCGCCACCGCCCGGACCCGGGCGCGGGGATCGGCGAACACGATAACCAGGTCGATGATCAGGTTGGCGAGCAGGACGGTGAAGGTGATCACCAGGAAGATCGCCTGCATCAACGGGAAGTCGTCGGAGCTGACCGCGCCCAGCAGCAGCAGGCCGATGCCCGGGTAGGAGAAGACGATCTCCATGATCAGGGCCCCGGACACCACGAAGCCCAGGGCCAGGCCGAACCCCTGTAGCTGCGGCAGGAGCGCGTTGCGCGCCGCGTAGGTGAAGATGACCCGGTGGTTCGGCAGGCCCTTCGCCTGGGCCGCCACCACGTAGTCCTCGCCGAGGGTCGTGATCATGACGTTGCGCATCTGCAGCATCCAGCCCGCGATCGAGGTGAGCACGATGGTGAGCGCGGGCAGCAGCGAGTGATAGATCGCACTGCCGATGAAGTCCCAGTGCCAGCCCGGCACCAGGCCGCCCGCGTACCCCTCGCCGACGGGGAAGACATGGAACTTGAGCGCGAACACCTCGAGCAGGATCAGCGCGAAGAAGAAGTAGGGGATCGCCTGCAGGAACATCAGCCCGGGCAGCACTCGGTCGAGCGTGCCGCCGTACCGCCAGCCGGCCATGATGCCGAGCGCGGTGCCGACCACGAAGGCGATGACGGTCGCCGTCCCGACCAGGGTGAGCGTCCAGGGGATCGTCTCGCCGAGCAGCGTGGAGACCTGCGCCGGGTACTGGGAGGAGGACACGCCGAGGTTGAAGTGGGACAGGTCGGCGAGATACGCCCCGTACTGATGCCAGATCGATCCCGCGTGTCCCACCCCGAGCATCGCCTCGATCGCGCGGTAGGCCGAGGGCTGCAGGGTCCCGGGGAACTTCGACATGACCGCCTCGACCGCGTTGCCGGGCATGGCGCGGGGGATGAAGAAGTTCAGCGTGACCGCCACCCAGGCGGCAACCACGTAGAAGACCAGGCGGCGGAGGATGAAGGCCATGGCAGCTCCCTATGCCTTCGCGGCTTGCCGGGCCCGGGCGCGGGCCTTCGGGGCCTGGACGTCCTGCGGCCCGGCCTGACGCCGGCCGCGGCCCGGCGCCCCATCCAGGGCCGCCTGGTCTGCCCCCGTCCGGTTAAACGTCGCTACGGGCCGACGGACGACCGTGCCTGGCGGGCAGCCGCAGCTTTGCCGCAGCACGAGTTCCGTCGGCAGCAGTTCGACGGCCGGGCTGAAGCTCGAGTCGGCGATGCGATCGAGCAGGCGGGCGCAGGCTCGTTCCCCCAGCATGCGCATCGGCTGGTAGATCGTGGTCAGCGGCGGGTCCAGCAGGCTGCTGGGATAGATGTCGTCAAAGCCGACCACGGCCACTTCGTCGGGGACGCGGACTCCCGCCGCGGCGAAGGCCCGCAGGACGCCGATGGCCATCTGGTCGTTGGCGCACACCACCGCCTCAGGCAGCGCCCCGCGGTGCCTGGCCAGCAGGTCTTTCCCGGCCTGCTCGCCGCTGCGGACGCTGAAGATCCCCTGGATCGAGCCGACCAGCTCGCACTGCGGGTTGCTGCGCAGCATGTACTCCAGGGCGAGCCGCCGCTGGCCGGCGTCGGGCGAGTTCGACGGTCCGTCGACGTGGAACAGGCGCCGCACGCCGTGTTCGGCGATGAGGTGGGTGATGATGGCGGCCGAGCCCGAGAAGTTGTCGGCGGCCACCACGTCGGCCGCCCGCTCGCCAGGGGTTCCGGCGATGACCACCACGGGGACCCGGGCCGCCAGGCGCTCGATGTAACGGGAGGCGACGAATCCCTCGCCGATGAGGATCCCGTCGACCTTGCCCGACAGCGAGTCAAGCCGGCGGAAGTCCGGCTCGCCGAAGTTCTCGGCCTGCATGAACGTGATCAGGAGCGACCAGTTGTTGTTACGGATGAGCGCCTCGACCCCGCGCAGCACCTCGTCGTAGTACAGCAGGCCCACGTTCTCGATGTCGTAGTCCTCGACCTCGCGCTCTAGGCACACCATGCCGATGATGTCCTTGCGCCGGCGAGACAGGCTCTGCGCCGCACCGTCCGGGACGTACCCGAGCTGCTCGATCGCCTGCGTGACCCGGATCCTGGTCGTCTCGCGGACCCGGTCCTGGCCGTGGACCACCCTCGAGACCGTCGCCGTGGACACGCCCGCCAGGCGCGCCACGTCGTAGAGGGTTACCACCGTATCCCGATTAGCGACATAGCCGTCTTCACCTTACTTACCGGGATGTAAGCGTTTACAACCGGAAATCTAAGCGCTTACACTAACCCTCAGCACAGGGGCCGTCAAGGTCCGTAGCCGCACAAAGGGAGAGGCCGATGACTGGTCCCAACGGCGTCCTTCAGTTCCCCCCCGGGTTCGTCTGGGGCGCGGCGACGGCCGCCTACCAGGTCGAGGGAGCGGCGAGCGCAGACGGCAAGGGCCCCTCGGTCTGGGACACGTTCAGCCACACGCCGGGCAAGGTCCGCGGCGGGGATACGGGCGACATCGCCTGCGACTCCTACCACAGGTACCGCGAGGACATCGCGCTGATCGCCTCGCTCGGCCTGAAGTCCTACCGGTTCTCCATCTCCTGGCCGCGGGTCCAGCCGGGCGGGCGCGGCGCCGCCAGCCAGGCCGGCCTCGACTACTACCGTGCGGTGCTGGACGAACTCGGCGAGCACGGTATCGCCGCCACCGTCACCCTGTACCACTGGGATCTTCCCCAGCAACTCCAGGACGAGGGCGGCTGGGCCGTGCGCGACACCGCCGGGCGCTTCGCCGACTACGCCGCGATCTGCGCGGAAGCGCTAGGGGACCGGGTGGCCCGCTGGATCACGCTGAACGAGCCGCAGGTGGTGTCCAACAACGGGTACCGGCACGGTTCCCACGCCCCGGGACTGCGGGACGCCAACGCCGCGTCCGCCGCCACGCACCACCTTCTGCTCGGCCACGGGCTGGCCGCCCAGGCGCTGCGCAGCCGGCTATCAGCCGAAGTCGGCATTACCCTGGACATGCACCCGGTGCGGGTGCTCGGCGGGAACGGCCATGCGGCTCACCTCGAGGAGGCCAGGCAGATCACCGACGTCGCCGTGAACGCCCTCTACCTGGAGCCGCTGCTGCACGGCCGCTACCCGGCGCACACCCCGGCCGCCTTGCTGCCGCCGGACGCGCTGGTCGCCGACGGTGATCTCGACACGATCAGCCAGCCGCTGGACTTCCTCGGCGTCAACTACTACTCCCCGATCTTCCTGCGCGCGGGCGACCCGGCTGACCTGCGGCGGAATGAGGAACCGGCCCGCTGCGGGATGCCCGGCGTGGTCGAGTACCTGCCGGAGTGGCTGGAGCGGACGACGATGGGCTGGCTGGTCGACGCCGGCGCGCTGCACGACCTGCTGCTTGACGTGTCCAAGCAGGCTCCGGGCCTGCCGCTCTACATCACAGAGAACGGCCGGGCGGCCGAGGACTACGTGAACCCCGACGGCGAGGTCAACGACGTCGAGCGGGTCAGGTACCTGCAGGCCCACCTGGAGGCCGCCGCGCGCGCCATCGAGGACGGGGCCAGCCTAGCGGGCTACTTCGTCTGGTCGCTGCTGGACAACTTCGAGTGGGCCTGGGGATACCAGAAGCGGTTCGGGATCGTCTTCGTCGACTTCGGCACCCAGCGGCGGATCCCCAAGTCGAGCGCCCGCTTCTACTCCGACGTGGTGCGGGCCAACGCGGTCCCGACGCACACCGGCACCTAGGGACCGGGCGCCCGCAGGTCCCCTCACCTGCGGCGGGCCTAGTGGTGCAGGTGCTTGCGCAGCGCGTAGGTCACGTTGATGGTGCCGATGATGACCCAGATCAGGGCCATGAGCATGATGTCGGCGACGCCAGGGGACCGCCCGAGCACGATGGCGGTGACCGACAGGGCGACCAGCATGGACCCGAGGGCCAGCACGATGGTCTGCCGCCCGGCCCGGTCGGCCCGCTCGGCCCGGGCTGCACGCCGTTCAGCCCGCATCATGCGCTTGGCCCGGCGGCGCTGGTGCCTGCACCCCGCATAACGGTCCAGCTGGGTCAGGACGCGGCTATCTACCTCGGCCGTGACCCGCTTGTCGATCTCGGCCGCGATCCGCTTGTCGATTTCCGCGCCGATCCGTTCCACAAGCCCCTCGGCCAGCGCCTGGTCATAGCCGGGGCCGAGGTCCTGCAGGGCCCCCACCGAGGCAGCGATCTCAGCTTGGCTTTCTGTGGCCATGACCCCTCCAGACGCTCTGTCAACCCCTGCGGAAACAGTACGGACCTCGGGCGGCCAGCGGAATGTAGCTAACACCCCACCGCATCCTGGGGTTTCCCTCACCCCGACCGTGACCTCGGCGAACCGGCGAGTCAGGTATCGAGCCCGCGCAGGAGCGTCGACGATATAGCCGCCAGCTCGGGCCGCGCGGGCAGGAGCAGCGTGGTGATGCCCATGGCCTGGTTCATGGCCGCCAGTTGATATTCATGACGCAGGTCGTTCTCCCAGCCGGCAGGAAGTCCCCGACACCAGCGACGGTTCACATGCTGGCGATAAGCCGCTCGACCCGCTCGTCGGCGGAACGGAAGGGGTCCTTGCACAGCACGGTCCGCTGGGCCTGGTCGTTGAGCTTGAGGTGCACCCAGTCGACGGTGAAGTCGCGCCGTTTCTCCTGGGCCCGGCGGATGAACTCGCCGCGCAGCTTCGCGCGGGTGGTCTGCGGCGGGACGGACTTGGCCTCGAAGATGTCCAGGTCCCGGGTGACCCGGTCCACGGCACCGTCGCGGTGGAGCAGGTAATACAGGCCGCGACCGCGGCGTATGTCGTGGTAGGCCAGGTCCAGCTGAGCGATCCGGGGCGCCGAGAGCGGTAGGTTGTGCCTGGCCTGGTACCGCTGGATCAGCTGGTACTTGGTGACCCAGTCGATTTCCCTGGCGATCTTGTCCAGGTTGCCGGTCTCGATCGCTCCCAGGGCCCGCTCCCACATCTCCAGTACGCGCTTGGTGCTCGCGTCGAGCCCGTTGGCGTCGGTGAAGTCCTTCGCCCGGTTCAGGTACTCGTACTGGATGTCCAGCGCGCTGATCTCGCGTCCGTTGGCGAGCCTGATCTGGCTGCGGCCGGTTATGTCGTGGCTGACCTCGCGGATCGCGCGGATCGAGTTGTCCAGCGTCATGTCGCGCAGCGCCGCGCCGGCCTCGATCATCCGCAGGATCAGGTCGGTGGTGCCGACCTTGAGCAGCATCGTGGTCTCGCTCATGTTGGAGTCGCCGACGATCACGTGCAGACGGCGCCACCGCTCGGCGTCGGCGTGCGGCTCGTCCCGGGTGTTGATGATCGGCCGGGACCGGGTGGTGGCCGACGATACGCCTTCCCAGATGTGCTCGGCGCGCTGGCTGACGCAGTAGACGGCGCCCCGGGGCGTCTGCAGCACCTTCCCGGCGCCGCAGATCAGCTGCCTGGTGACCAGGAACGGCGTCAGGTTGTCCGTCAGCCGCCCCAGCTCGGCGTGCCTGGGGACCAGGTAGTTCTCGTGACAGCCGTAGGAGTTCCCGGCGGAATCCGTGTTGTTCTTGAACAGGTAGACGTCCCCGGCGATGCCTTCCTCGCGCAGTCGGCGGTCGGCGTCGATCAGCAGCCCCTCGAGGATCCGCTCGCCGGCCTTGTCGTGCGCGACCAGGTCCACCACGCTGTCGCACTCCGCGGTCGCGTACTCCGGATGGCTGCCCACGTCGAGATACAGGCGGGCGCCGTTACGCAGGAACACGTTGCTGCTCCGCCCCCACGACACCACCCGCCGGAACAGGTAGCGCGCCACCTCGTCGGGAGACAGGCGCCGCTGCCCGCGAAAGGTGCAGGTGACGCCGTACTCCGTCTCGACCCCGAAAATCCGCCGATCCACACGCCCAACCTACGTGCCCGCGCGACCTGCGTCACGCCGGGACCCGCCGGCCGGGCGGCATCGGCGGCGGGGGAGAGCCCTTCGCGTCGGACCAGCACGAGACGACGGTGGTGTCGGAGACGAACCGAACCCCGCACCCGGGCGCCCAGCGCCGGGCGGCCTCGTGCAGGCAGTCGTCGACGATCCCGGCGACCGTTTCCGCGTACTGGACCGGCGCGTGCACCAGCAGCTCGTCGTGCAGGCACAGCACGATGCGCGCGCCCAGGTGCCCGCACCTGGCCCGGACGGTGACCGCCCACATCTTGAACAGCTCGGCCGCGGCGCCCTGGATCATCGCGTTGCGGGCGTACCGGCCGTAGGCGGCGGCCCGGCTGGCGCTGCGGGGCTCCCCGCCGGCCTGGACGGCCAGCTGGACGAGCCGGCCGCCGTAGGTCCGCAGGTCACGCCCGGCCTGTCCGGCGCGGTCGGCCGCGTCGAGGTACCCCATCGCGACCGGGTAGGCCGCGTTGAGCCTGCGCAGCGCCTGGGCGCCGTAGCCGGTGGTCTGCCCGTACATCGCCCCGAGCACGGCCACCTTGGCGGTCGGCCGGTCCACCCGGAGCTGCGCGGCCACCGGCGCGTACATGTCGTCCTCCCGCGCCGCGAGCACCAGCGCCTGGTCCCCGGTGACCGCGGCCAGCACCCGCGGCTCGATCTGGCCGAGGTCGGCGCGGACGAATGCGTGCCCTTCCCCGGCCACCACGGCCGGGCGCATGGCGGCCGGCATGTTGTGCAGGCCAGCGGACGCGGTCATCCGCCCCGCGGCGCCGTCGGAGCCGGTCCAGGCGCCGCGCAGGCGCCCGTCGGGCCCGAGCGCTTCGTCCAGCCAGGCGTAGCCGTAGGTGGTGGCGATCCGCTCGGCCTTGCGCCACTCCAGCAGGGCCGCGACCAGCGGATGAGCGTCGTGCAGCTCCCGCAGGCGCCAGGCCCGGGTGTCGGGGACGTCGACGCCGATCCGGCCGAGCAGGGTGCGGACCTGGGCGGGGCTGCGCAGGTCGGCGGCGACGCCCGGCGGCGCGTGCCGCAGCACCTGCTCGTCGCGGGCCGCCCGCAGGGCGACGGCCTCGGTGTCGCTGCGCGGCCTGGGCCCGATGATCGAGGCGAGCACGCCCTCGGCCAGTGAACGATCCATCGGCAGGCCGTCGGCGCACAGCTCGGCACACAGCAGCTCGGCGGTGGACTCCGAGCGGGCGGTGGGCACCGCCATGGGCCGTTCGGCCAGCGCGGCGAGCCTGTCCTGCTGGCCGGACGCGACCGTCCGCGCCAGTTCCGCCCAGGCGCCCAGCCGGCCGGCGCTGTCCGCCCACCCGCCGCTGGTCCACTCCGGCCGCAGGTATCCGTCCGGCGCCACCGGGTCGTCACCCGCCCCGACCCCGATGCCGTCACCCGTCGCCCCTGGCACCTCATACACCCCGAACAGCCCGAACAAATCGGGCGGCCCGGCCGCCGGCACCGACTCCGCGGCCAGCCCCTGCAGCCGGGCCCACGCAAACCCGGGATCCGCCCGCCACCCGCCGAACAGCAGGCGGTGCCCCGCCCCGATATCCCAGCACGTAGCCAGCCGAACCCCGCAGGAAACCAGCCGCGCCGCCGTCTCTCCCGACCACACCGCCCACCGGGGCCGGAGCTCCTCGTCAGCCCGGGCCAGAGCTGCCCCGGCACCTGCCCCGGCCGGCACCACCCACCCGCCGCTGGCCGGCGCGAGACCCAGCGCCAGATCGGCGGACACGACCAGGCCGACGAGATCACCGCGCGCCACGCCCGCCCGGCGCAGCCGCGCTACGAGGTCTTCGTCGTCCCCCGTCACATGCCCACCCTGCCACAGACCGGCGGGCGGCACCCCGGGGCGCGCACGCCGGCCCGGGAGGTGCACCAACGCTCGTTCGGGAGACTAATACCTCATGCCCATGGCCGCCCTCACCTCGTCGAGGGTCGCAGCGGCGATGGCCTCGGCGCGCTCGTTGCCTTCGCGCAGGACCTGGCGCACGTAGCCGAGGTCGCGCGCGTACTCGGCGCGGCGCGCCCTGACCGGGGCGAGCGTCTCGTTGACCGCGGCGGTCACTAGCTCTTTTAGCGCCGCCGCCCCGCCCGCGCCGATCTCGCCGGCCACCTCGCGCGGATCACGATCCAGGCAGAGGGCGGCCAGCAGGAGCAGGCTGGCCACCTCGGGACGGCGCTGCGGGTCGTAGCCGATTCCCCGCTCGGCGTCGGTCTTCGCGCCGCGGATGAGCCGGGCGGTCTGCTCCGCGGTGGCCGAGAGCGCGACGGCGTTGCCGCGGCTCTTGCTCATCTTTCCCCCGTCGGTGCCGAGCAGCAGGGGTGCCGCCGACAGCAGCGCGTCGGGGACGGGGAATACCGACGCGCCGTAGCGGTCGTTGAACCGGCGCGCGATGACCCGGGTGAGCTCCAGGTGCGGCAGCTGGTCCTGCCCGACCGGCACCAGGTTCGCCTTGCAGAACAAGATGTCCGCCGCCTGGTGCACGGGGTAGGTGAGCATCAGGCCGCTGACTCCCCGCTGGCGGGAGTGCGCGATCTCGTCCTTGACCGTGGGGTTGCGGTTCAGCTCGGGCACCGAGACCAGGCTCAGGAACGGCAGCAGCAGCTGGTTCAGCGCGGGCACGGCGCTGTGCGCGAAGATCACCGTCCGCGCCGGGTCGATCCCGATGGCCAGGTAGTCAAGGACCAGCCCGGTCACGTACTCATCGAGGTGCTCGGCCACGTCCCGGTCGGTCAGCACCTGGTAGTCGGCGATCAGCACGAAGACCTCGGCGCCGAGGTCCTGCAGCCTGACCCGGTTCCGCAGGGAGCCGAAGTAGTGGCCCAGGTGCAGCAGCCCGGTCGGCCGGTCGCCGGTCAGGATCTTAAAGCCGACGGCATCGCGGTCGATGATCTCGTCAAGCGCGGCCGAACGCCGCAGTGCAGCGGTGGGGCTCATCTGAGTATCCGTCCTTCCCTGGGTCCGGGCGGACGGCTCTAGGCATACAAAAAGGCCGTCCATCCCGGACGGCCCGTCATCAATGCTGGTCGGAGGCGTCCCTAACCGGCCGACCACCACTGCGCACCCTGAATTTCCTGCATGCACCCATAATACCAAGAACATTTATGCCGAACGAGCGGTGGTATCTCCGTCCGTTTCCTTACTCGCCCGCGCGGGCGGCGTCTCCGCGGGTGCCGGGCCCCCGGATCCGGTCAGGAGGTAGACCGCCGCGGCGCACAGCTGGAAGCCGGCCGCGACGAGCAGGCAGGCGGTCAGGGATCGCCCGGCCAGCGGGCCCGCGAGCGCCGCGCCGGCGGCGAACCCGGCGATCTTCAGGCTCGCGCCCGTGGTGTAGACCTGCCCGCGCATATGTCCGGGCGTCTGGAGGTGCCTGACCGCGAGCAGCGACGTCAGCTGCGGCCCCTCGCCGGCCCCGCCGGCCGCGATCGCCGCCGCGGTGAGCCAGCCAGGCGCGAACGCCGCCGCGGCCATGCTCGCCCCGATGACCAGCGTGCTGACCAGGACGCCGGCGTCGGGCTCGCGGCGCGGAGGCCGGCGCGCCAGTAGCGCATTCGCGATCAGCGAGGCGGCCGCCATCGCGCTGATCAGCAGCGCGCCGCGGGGCGCCCCGCCCAGGCGGTGGGCGCCCAGCACCGGGACGCAGACCAGCAGCATCCCGAGCCCGACATACGAGACGGCGGAGGTCAGCGTGGCGCGCAGCAGCTTGCGCCTGGTGGCGATCATCGCGAACCCCGCGGCGACCTGGCGGTACACGGACTGCACCGGGCCGGCGAGCGGGGGCGGGCGGTACCGCGCCAGCGAACACGCACCCGGGACGGCCAGCGCGACCAGGGCCGCCGCCGTCAGCACCGCCCACCGCGCCCCGACCGCCGCGGCGATCAGGGCGGCCAGGGCCGGGCCGGCCAGGCTGGCGGCGCTGAAGCTCATGGAGTCCAGCGCGGAGGCGCGGGCCAGCCCGGGCCCGGTCACGATCCGGGGGACCTGCGCGGACCACCCGCCGGCTACCGCGGGGCTGAACAGCCCGGCCGCGAGGGCGACCACGACGACCAGCGGGACCGGCAGGTGCCCGAGGGCCGCCTGGATGGCGACCAGGCCCAGCGCGTACGCGGCCAGGGTAACGGCGAGCACCCGATCCGGCCTCGGGCTGCGGTCCAGCACCGCGCCGAACGCCGGTCCGCCGACGGCCGCGGCGATGGTCAGGCCGGCCAGCACCTCGGAACCGGTGCCGGGCCTGCCGGTGATGGCGAAGCCGAGCAGCAGCAGGGCCGGCCGGTCCGCGTACCACTTCGTCCACCCGATCATGGTGGCCGGGATCATCGTCACGGCGGCGGCGGACGAGAAGGTCCTGTCCGACCCGTCAGGCCTGGCCACGACGGCGACCGCGTGGATGATCCTGGGCGGCCCGGCGCTGTTCATGGCCGGGCATGTCGCGTTCAAGTTCGTCGTCTGGCGGTACGTGTCGTGGCCGCGGGTAGGCGGGATCGTGGTCCTCGCGCTGCTCGGCCTGGCGGCCAGGTCGATCCCGGCCCTGGCCCTGGCCGCCTGCGCGGCCGGCCTGGTCACCGCGGTGGCCGTGACCGACCGGCTGCCCTGGCTGCCGCGCCCGGTGCTCGATTCCGAGGGCCCCGCCGCCGATCCTCCGCCGACCGCTCCGTCGTCCCCTCCGCCGACTGCTCCGTCGTCCCCTCCGCCGGCCCCGCCGCCGACCCCGACTCGCGGGCCCTGAGCTAGCGGTGTCCTGGGCTGAGCCTGGCGGGCCTCCGTGACCGTCAGGAGTTCAGGTAGGCCAGGACGGCGAGGACGCGACGGTTGTCATCGTCGGACGGCGGCAGGTCGAGCTTGGCGAAGATACTCGTGCAGTGCTTGCTGACGGCCTTCTCGCTGACGAACAGGCGCTGGGCGATAGCGCTGTTCGACCGGCCTTCGGCCATGAGCGCGAGCACCTCGCGCTCCCGGTCGGTCAGGCGGGTCACCGGCTGCTGGTTCGAGGGCCTGGCCAGGAGCTTCGCGACGACCTCGGGGTCCATGACCGTGCCGCCGCGGGCGACCGTGTGCAGGGCGTCGATGAACTGCTCGTCCGTGAAGACCCGGTCCTTGAGCAGGTAGCCGACCCCGCCCGCCTGGTCGGCGAGCAGCTCACGCGCGTAGAGCTGCTCGACGTGCTGGGACAGGACCAGGATCGGCAGCCCGGGCACCTGGCGGCGGGCCTCGAGCGCGGCCCGCAGGCCCTCGTCGGTGTAGCTGGGCGGCAGCCGGACGTCGACGACCGCGATGTCCGGCTTTTGATCAAGCAGGGCGCGCAGCAGGGAAGGCCCGTTGTCGACGGTTTCCGCTACGTCGAAACCATGCTGCTTGATCAGGCTGGCCAGACCCTCCCTCAATAGGAACAGGTCTTCGGCGATGACAACGCGCACGGCACCTCGATGACGACGATGGTCGGCCCGCCGGGCGGGCTGCTAACCGCGAGTATGCCGTCGAATGTACCCAGTCGCCGCTCCACGCCGTGCAGCCCGCTGCCGAGCGATGGATCGGCGCCCCCGAAACCGTTGTCGCTGACCTCGATCCGCAGGTGCCCGCGGGAATGGGTCACGCCGATGTGCACGCTGCTGGCGTGGGCGTGCTTGACGGCGTTGACCAGCGCCTCCGCTACTGCGAAGTAGACGGCCGACTCCACCGGCGCGGGAGGCCGGCCCGGCAGGTGGATGTCGACCGTCGTTTCTACTTGCGCGTCGAGCGCAAGGGCCTCGATGGCGTCGCCCAGGCCACGTTCGGCCAGCACGGGCGGGTTGATGCCGCGCACCAGGTCACGCAGCTCACCCAGGGCCTTCGCCGAGTTCTCGCGCGCCTCGCTCAGCAGCGCGGTGGCCGCATCCGGGTTGGTCTTGATCAGCCCTTCCGCCGCCCGCAGCGCGATGCCGAGCGCGACCAGCCGGGCCTGCGCGCCGTCGTGCAGGTCCCGCTCCACCCGCCGGAGTTCCAGCGCCGCTGTATCGACCGCATCGATTCTCGTCGCGGTCAGCTTCGCCACCCGGTGTGACAGCTCGCTGTTGCGCTTCACCAGACCGGTGTGCACGCCGACCGTCCGCGGGACCAGCCACAGGCCGAAGAGCACCAGCGCCAGCCCGGCCGTCGCGTCGATGATGGCCACCGACGCCATGTTGGGGCTCGTGACGGGCACGCCGCCCTCGGAGATGATGAACCGGGCCCCGTTCCCGGTGGCCTGCGTGGTGGCGGCGATGGACTGGAAGTTGGTCAGGAGGCCCCCGATGCCGCCGCCCGAAGGAACGGTGGCGTTGCCCTTGGCCAGGTCCACGGCCCAGATGACCCAGTGCACGCCCAGGTTCACCAGCGCGATCGGCAGCAGGTCCGCCGCTACCGCCGGGGCGAGGTACCAGATGGACGCCGCGAGGAAGACCACGATGAGGGTGGAGTAGTGCACGCCCCACAGGGTCAGGGACAGCGCCATGACGGGAGCCAGCACGGCTCCCCAGCCCAGGTGCGGCAGATGGCGCATGCGCGCGGCGAACGTAGTAGTCATGTCATCCATGGTGGTCCGGGTGCTCGCCCGGCGCCAGGGTGGGGTACCCACTCATTAGGTAGGCAAATACCTACCCTCTGATCGGGCTCATCTGGCTCAGGTCAGGCCGAGTGGCCGTCTTCGGGCGCGAACGCGGGGCCCGGGGGTTCTCCCCACCAGCTCCTCAGGTACTCATCGCCCCGCTCGTAGGCCCCCGTGAGCGGGCCGCCGGGATGGTCCATGACGTCGAGGATGAGGCCGCTGATCGTGGCTCCGACGCTCGCGAGGACTTGGTCCGGGGTCGCGTCGGCCGTGGCCCGGTAGCCGAGCACCGCGCCGACGTTACAGATGAAGTCGGGCAGCGCCACGATGCCACGCTGGCGGAGCACGTCGGCGCCCTGCGCGGTGTAGGGGACGTTGGCCGCGGGCGCGACCACCAGGACCCCGGGCGGCAGCGATCCGGCGGTGCGGCCGCTGATCACGCCGGGCCGGGTGCCCGGGACGATGACGTCGGCGTCGACCGCCGCGAACAGCTCCGCCGGCGGCCCGACCGGTCGGCCGTAGTGCTGGACGCACGCGTCGCCGTGCGTGCGCCGCAGCGTGAGCAGGGCCTCGACGTCCAGCCCCGCCGGGTCCGCGAGGCACCCGGCCAGGGTAGATACTGCCACCACCCGGCCGCCGCGGCGCGTGACCTCGTGCGCGACCCCGCCGCCCACCTTGCCGAACCCCTCGATGGCCACCGAGCGGCCGTCCCAGCCGTTGGCTTGCCCGCCGTCGCGGGCGCTCAGCGCCGCCTCGGCGGCCGCGGCCACGCCGTACCCGGTCAGCAGGTCCTCGAACGGCACGCCGTCCACGACCGCGTTGATCGCCGTCGGGACGGCGTGGTTCTGGCGCAGCGGCGCGAAGTCGTCCTCGGTCGTGCCCATGTCCGGCCCGGTCAGCAGGCGTCCCGTATCGGCCAGCGGGAGGATCTCCGCGCAGAACCTGGCCATCAGGCCGGCCTTGGCCTCGTGGTCGCCCGGATCCCCGCGCACCCCCGCCTTGGCCCCGCCGACCCGGACCCCCAGCACGGCGTACTTGTAGGTCATCGCCCGGGCCAGCAGCGCCACCTCCGCCACGCTGACGTCGGGAGCCAGGCGCGTCCCGCCCGCTGACGTCGGCACGCCGGGCAGGTCGAACACCACGAACCCGGGCACCGAGCTCAGCTCGATGATCTCCGGGCCACCGCCATCGCGTTCCGCCCGCGCGTCGCCTGCCATGCTGCCTCCGATCGCCTTTCGGTACTTATCAGTCTTGGGCATCGTAGCGGCGCAGGATCTGCCGGGCTGTGTCCACCAGCCTGGCCCGCACCGCAGGCGGGGTCAGGACCTCCACCTGATCCCCGAACCCGGCCAGGCGGTGAGCGGCGGCCACCTCGTGCTCGAAGGACAGCGTCACCACCCGCCAGCCGTGTTCGTCGGCGGTCTCCGCCGCCTCCAGGGCCTGGCCGACCGCCTGACCGAAGATCTCTCCGAACGCCGCCAGCGCGGCGGGCGAGGCCCGGACCTGCACCGGGATCCGGGGCCGGCTGGCCGCGAACTCGGCCGACCACTGCTCCCAGAACGCCGCCAGATCGAAGCCCCCGGGACGCTCGAAGGCCTCGGCCAGCACCTGTACTGAGGTAATGCGCCCAGCCCGGAACACGCGGATAGCCCGGGCCTCTACGGGGTCTGCGTTGTCGGCGTCCTCCCCGGCCTGCGTGACCTCCGCGGCCGCGCCGGGCTTCCCGGCCACGACGGCCTCAGCGGTCGCCGCGGGCGAGGCCACCAGATACCAGGTTCCCGCCTTGTTCACCAGGCCGAGCGGCCCGACCACCCGGCGCTCGTCGCCACGGGGCTCGCCGCCACTGCGCTCGCCACCACCGGGCTCCCCGCCGCCGCGCTCTCCGGCCTGGGCGCCGGGCCGCTCGTAACGCAGTGCCACCCTCCTGCCGAGCCGGAGGGCGCTGGCCAGGTCGCGCAGGCAGGGGACCTCCTCGGCACCGCCGGAGAACCAGCGCGGCATATCCAGGTGCACGAGCGCCGCGCCGTGCCCTTCCTGGCCGGGACCACCACCCGCCGCCTCGCCGAACCCAGCGGACAGCCGGATCTGGCGGTGGGCGGCGCCCAGGGCCTGGTCGAGGCCGAGCTCGCGCAGGACGCCGGGCACGCCCAGGATGAGCAGGGCCTCGGCCTCATCGGGACGCAGGCCCCGCAGCGGGAAGCGGTAGCCCTCCATGAGCTGGCACCCGCCACCGGGACCGGACTGGGCCAGGACGGGAACCCCGGCGGCGGCGAGCGCCTCGAGGTCGCGGTAGACCGTCCGGACGGAGACCTCCAGCTCGGCCGCCAGGGCCTGGGCCGTCATCCCGCCCCGCGCCTGCAGCAGCAGGACCAGGGACAGCAGGCGGTCGGCGCGCACGCGATCAAGACTAAGCGCTATCACTGACATCAGATGTCAGCGATAGTCAGATAGCGTCCATAGCATGATCACCTGGTCCGAATTCGAAAAGCAGCACCCCGACCTAGCCGACGCCGGCCGCAGGCAGTTTTACCAGTGGGGCATCGGCCTGGCCTTCCTGGCCACCATCCGGCCGGACGGCGGCCCGCGCGTCCACCCGGTCTGCCCGGTCATCAGCCCGGCCGGGCTGCACCTGCTCATCAAGGCTGGCCCCAAGCAGCGGGACCTGCGGCGGGACGGGCGTTACGCCCTGCACAGCGAGGCCTGCCCGCCGCCCCGCCACGACGACGGCTTCTCGATCACCGGCCGCGTAGATGAGGTGTCCGACGCCGAGATCATCCGCGTGGTCCGCGGGCAGGTCATGACCGAGCGGGACGGGAACGTGTGGCCGGGCTTCGAGGAAGAGGCCGTGTTCGAGGTCGCGCTCGACCGGTGCCTGCTGACGCTCACCCAGGCCGAGGGTGCCTTCCCGGCCGGGCCTACGATATGGAAAGCGTGAGCTGCCCGGCCCCTGGAGTAGGGTTACCTCGCAGTAGTAAACGACCTGCGAGGAATGAGAGCCAGTACCACGATGAGCGATGTCCGGGCTGACCGGAACGCCTGGACCGAGCCGGGAGTCGAGGATGTCGGCGGGGGCGTGTACCGGATCCCGCTGCCCTTGCCGATGGACGGGCTCAAGGCGGTCAACGTCTACGCGATCACCGATGCCGGGGGAGTCGACCTCATCGACGCGGGCATGGCCCTGGTTCGGTCCAGGGAACGGCTCACCGAGGGCTTGCGGCAGGTCGGCTACGAGCTCGGCGACATCAGGAACTTCTTCGTCACCCACATCCACATCGACCACTACTCGCTGGCGGTCGAGCTGCGTAAGACGCTGCCCGCCGTGATCTCGCTCGGCGAGGGCGAACGGGCCAACGTGGAGGCGCTGCACGAGATGAAGCGCAGCGGTCTCCGCGGCCGGATGTTCGGCGGGGATCTGCAGCGGCTGGGTGCAGCGGAACTCGGCGCCGAGATGGCCGCCCTCAACGGCCAGGACCGCCCGAGGTTCGACACGTGGGAGGACCCGGATCGCTGGCTGGACGACGGAACCGACCTGGACCTGCGGTCGCGGACGCTCCGGGCGGTTCACACGCCCGGTCACACGCGCGGTCACCTGGTCTTCCACGACGCCGCAGCCAAGATCATGTTCGCGGGGGACCACGTGCTGCCGCACATCACCCCGTCGATCGGGTTCGAGCCCTCGCCGCACCGGTTTGCGCTGCGCGACTACCTGAGCTCGCTGCGGCGGATGCTCACCCTGCCAGACGCCCGGCTGCTCCCCGCTCATGGCCCGGTCGGCGGCAGCACGCACGACCGGGTGAACGAACTGCTCGCCCACCACGACCTGCGCCTGGCGGAGACGCGCCAGGCGGTCCAGGCCGGTCACGCTACCCCCTACGAGGTGGCCAAGGCCATCAAGTGGACCAGGCGGCGGCGCCCGTTCGGCGATCTTGACCTGTTTGCCCAGTTCCTGGCGGCCAACGAGACCGGCGCCCACCTGGAGGTGCTGGCGCTCCGGGGTGAACTGACCCGCGAGGTCTCACCCGAAGGCGTCGACCTC
>JBOHCK010000094.1:0-19671 GCA_050698755.1 Streptosporangiaceae bacterium
ACCGCCGATGCTGCCCCATCAGGCGATCACCGGCAAATCAGGCCCTCAGCCGCCATCCAGCCGCAGCAGTCGCTCCCGCCGCAACCTTCCAGCGCGGCCACCCAGCCGAGAAACTCGGAAACATGAGATGGATCACGCGTATCTTCCCGGGCGGCTGCGTGCTCCCATGTGCGCATGGCGCGTCTACTTAAGTGGGCTCAGGTCCGCGGCCGGATCCGGACGCTCCTGGTATCCGCGGCGTGACTGGGCAGAGGCCTGCAGCGATGGGTCAGGAGTTGCGTGTGCAGCCCGACGAAAGCGAACGCACTGTCCTAGCGGAGCCTGCCGACCCGGGTATGGCGCAGCGGCTCGGTGAGGGCATCGCCCGCGGTGCCGCCGTGGTGGCCAGTCTCACCATCCTGTCCAGGATCCTGGGCCTCGTCCGCACGCTGGTGTTCTCGCAGACGGTCGGGGCGACCTGCCTGGGCACGGCGTACGTCACCGCGAACCAGATCCCCAACCTGCTCTACGAGCTGATCCTGGGCGGCGCGCTGACCAGTGCGATGGTCCCGGTCCTGGCCCGCTCCGCCGAACGGGCCGCCGGTGACCCGGCGGAGAAGGCACGGGTCGGAGACATCACGTCAGCGCTGCTGACCTGGTCCGTTATCATCATCGTGCCCCTGGTCGTGGTCATCGTGGTGGCCGCCGGGCCGATCGCCTCGCTGCTCAACCCCAGCAACCCGAACGCGCACTGCGTCCGGCCCGACATGATCGCCGTCACCGGGAACATGCTGCGGGTGTTCGCTCCCCAGGCCCTGCTGTACGGGCTCTCGGTCGTTCTCTACGGACTGCTGCAGTCGTACCGCAGGTTCGTCGCGCCGTCGATCGGTGCCGGGATCTCCAGCCTGGTGCTGATTTCCTGCTACCTCGCCTTCGTGCCCCTGAACCACCAGCGCCCGATGGCCCAACTGCCCCTCACCGCCGAGCTTGTCCTGGCAGGCGGGACCACCCTCGGCATCGCCGCGCTGGTCGTCGTGGCGGTACCGCCGACGTGGCGGCTGCACCTCCGGTTCCGGCCCGTCCTGCGGTTCCCGCCTGGGGTGGCCCGCCGGGCGGGCGGCCTGGCGCTCGTCGGCGTCGTCGAGCTCGTCGCCGTCGACCTGGCCAACGTCGTGGCCATCGAGCTGGCCAACGGGCACGGGAAGACGGGCGCGATCGTCCTGTTCAACTACGCCTCGCAGGTGTTCACCTCCATTTCCGCGATCCTGGCCTTGTCCATCGTGGTCAGCGCGTTCCCCGTACTGTCCGCGCGTGGAGGACCGGAATTCGAACGGACCAGTGCCGGATCGACACGAGCGGCCCTGCTCGGCTCGTGGCTCGGCACGGCGCTGATCGCGGCGATCGCCATTCCCGCCGCTCACGTCCTGGCCAAGCAGCCCGATCAGGTACCTGAGCTGATACAGGCCTTCGTCCTGTTCGCTCCCGGCATCGCGGGCGCTGCCGTGATCGCGAACCTGTCGCGCGTCATGTTCGTCATCGGGCGGCTCAGGGTCGCCGCGGCGGCGCTGGCCGGGAGCTGGCTGCTCACGATCGTGGCCGACGTGGTTCTGGTCCAGTTGGTTCCGCCCCGCTTGGTGATCGCCGCGCTCGCCCTTGGTAACACCCTCGGTCAGACCGTGGCGGCTGTCCCGCTGGTGATCCTCACCCGGAGGATCTGCGGCAAGGTCGCCGTGCAGGGTGTCAGCCACGCGGCGCTGGCCGGGCTGGCCGCCTGCGCGGCAGGCGCCGCGGTGGGCGTGGCCGTCAGCATCGCGGTGCCCCTGCACCACAAGCTGGAGGCCTTCGTCCTGGCCGTGCCCGCGGCCTGCGGCGCGATCATCGCGTTCGGCGTCGTCGCGTATCTCCTCGACGATGGTGACCTTAGGGCGGTCCTAGCCTGGGTGCGGCGGGCAGCCAGGCGGCCGGGGTAGCGGGGTCCGCCCGGGCGGGGCGGTCGGCGCGGGATCTCGGCCAGGTGTCTCGGTCACAGGTTGCCGCGCCTGGCCTGCTCTCGCTCGATCGCCTCGAACAGCGCCTTGAAGTTCCCCTTGCCGAACCCCTGCGATCCGTGCCGCTCGATCAGCTCGAAGAATACGGTCGGCCGGTCCTGCACCGGCTGGGTGAAGATCTGCAGCAGGTAGCCGTCCTCGTCCCGGTCGGCGAGGATCCCGAGCTCGCGCAGCTCCCCGGTCGGCACGCGGGTCTCGCCCACCCAGGAACCCAGTTCCTCGTAGTAGCTGTCCGGCGTGGCCAAGAACTCCACGCCCGCCGCGGTCATCGCCTGGACGCTGGCCACGATGTCGTCGGTGGTCAGCGCGATGTGCTGCACGCCCGGGCCGCCGTGGAACTCCAGGTACTCGTCGATCTGCGACTTGCGCTTGCCGATCGCGGGCTCGTTCAGCGGGAACTTCACCTTCCGCGACCCGTCCGCGACCACCTTGCTCATCAGCGCGGAGTACTCGGTGGCGATGTCGTCGCCGACGAACTCCTTCATGTTCGTGAAGCCCATGACCCGGTGGTAGAAGTCCACCCATTCGTCCATCTTGCCGAGCTCGACGTTGCCGACGCAGTGGTCGATCTCGGTGAAGAGGGCGCGCTCCGGCGGGGCGACGATCGGCGGCGCGGGCACGTACCCGGGCAGGTACGCACCCGAGTACCCCGAACGCTCTACCAGCGTGTGCCTGGTGTCGCCGTACGTGGCGATGGCGGCCACGACGACCTTTCCGTGGTCGTCCTCGCAGATGTGCGGCGCCTCCAGGGCGGTTGCGCCGTGGGAGACCGCGTAGTCGTACGCGTCCTCGGCCGAGGTAACCTCGAGCGCCAGGTCGGCCACCCCGTCGCCGTGCGCGGCCACCCCCCGGCCCAGCCGGGTCCCCGCCCTGACCGGGCCGCGGAACACGAACCGGGCGTGGCCCGACTCCAGGACGTGCGCCGCCTCATGCGGGTATCCGGTCTCCGGGCCGCGGTAGGCGGTGCGCCGCATGCCGAACGCGGTCGAGTAGTAGTGCGCCGCCTGCTTCGCGTTCCCGACCGCGAAGATCACGGCGTCCATGCCGATGATGGGGAAGCTGTCCTGCGATGGCGTGGTCATGCCCATAGCATGCGGACACGCCATCAAATTGTGCAACCAAGTGCAAGTACCCTAGTCATACTGCCCATTTATCCCGAACGAACGGTGGTATCTCTGTACACGATGACTACCCGGGAGCCCGAGCTGATCGACCTGCTGGACGCCGCTCTCATCGAACTGCTCGCCGCCGAGCCGCGGGTGGGCGTGCTGGAAGCCTCCCGGCGGCTCCGCGTCGCCCGGGGTACGGTACAGGCGCGCCTGGACCGGATGCGGCAGCGCGGCGTGATCACCGGATACGGGCCCGAGGTGGATCCCGCGGCGCTCGGCTACGCGGTCACGGCGTTCATCACGCTGGAGATACGACAGGCCGGCGGGCATGATCCGGTGGCCGAACGGCTGGCCGCGATCCCCGAGGTGCTGGAGGTGCACACCATCACCGGCGCGGGCGACATGCTCTGCCGGGTGGTCGCCCGCACCAACGCCGACCTGCAGCGCGTGCTCGACGCGATCGTCTCCGCCGAGGGAGTGGTCCGCTGCTCAACCGTCATCTCCCTCGCGACCCAGGTTCCCTTCCGGGTCCTTCCCCTGGTCCGCGCCGCCTCGAGTCACTGGAGCGATAACGCAGCGGACAACACGGGTTAAAGGGTACCTTCACGGGCAGGAAAGTTGACGATGAGTCATGGGGCGTACGGGCCTGAGGACTGGGGTGGATCAGTCGATTGCGGCGGCCGGCCACGGCCGAGTTCCCGCGCAGCTGAGCGCTGAGCGGGATGCTGACGACGCTGCTCGCGCGGCGAAGGTCAGCTGGGTAGTAGTGGGCACCGTCCCACAGCGGGCACGGGGTTTCCAGCCCAGGCCTGTCCTGTTCGCGCAGCTGAACCAGGCCGGTCGGGGGGCACCGGTGACGCACGTGCTGACGGGCCCGCCGGGGACGGGGAAGACCCAGGTGGCGGCCGAATACGCCTGGGCGAAGGTCGCGGCGCACTGGCGGCTGGTGGCCTGGGTTTACGCCGGGAACGCCGCAAGCCTGCGGGCGGGCCTGGCCGCGGTGGCCGCCGCCGCCGGACTGCCCGACGGCGGCCCCGGACCGGACGCGGCCGAACCGGGCGTGACCGTGCGGCAGCTGCTGGAAGCCGACGGGGAGGATCGCCTGCTGGTGTTCGACGACGTGGAAGATGCCGACCTCGTGCGGCCGTTCGTCCCCGCCAGCGGCGCGGCCCACGTGCTCATCACCACCCGGCAGTCGAGGGTGAACCTGGGGACCAGCATTCCCGTGAGCGTATTCAGCGCGGAGGAAGCGCGGGCCTTCCTGAACGGCCGGACCGGGCTGGGGGAAGCGGGAGCCGCCTCAGTGGCCGCCAGACTGGGGTACCTACCGCTGGCGCTGGCTCAGGCGGCGCCGGTGATCGCCGGGCGGCAGCTGGGGTACAAGCGTTACCTCCAGCGGCTGACGGAGCTGCGGCTCGACGCTCACCTCAGCCCGGAGCAGGAACGGCCGTACCCGCGCGGCGCCGCGGAATCCGTGGTGCTGGCGCTGGATGCGGTTCAGGAGTCCGATAACAAGGGCGTGAGCTCCCGGGTGATGGCGATCATGGCCGTGCTGTCGGCGGCTGGCGTCCGCCGCGAACTGCTGCACCTCACCGGGGAGACCGGCGCGCTGGCCAGCGGCGGGCGGCAGGTGCCCGGGGCCGCGGTGGACCGGGCGCTGGAGATGCTGGCCGAACGGTCGCTGCTCAGTTTCGGGCCGGACGGTCAGACGGTCATCGTGCACGGCCTGGTGGCACGAGTGGTCCGGGAAGGCCTGGCCCGGCACGGGCGGTTGCCGCTGGTGTGCCGGGTCGCCGCCCGTGTTCTGGAAGCTCACGCCGACGCGCTGGCCACATCCCATGATCGTCCGGCCATCAGGGACGTCCTGGAACAGGTGGCGGCGCTGCTGGATAACACGGCACGGTTCGGGGACGCGACCGACCAGGAATTGGCCGACGCCGGGCTGCGGCTGCGTTATCTCGCCCTATCGCGTCTGATCGAGCTGGGTGACAGCGCGCAGGCCATCGCGTTCGGCCAGGAGCTGACCGCGGACCTCGAGCGGAAACTGGGCCGGGAACATCCCGACACCCTCAGCGTGCGACACCGCCTTGCTGCCGCATACCGGTCGGCGGGCCGGCCGGACATAGCGATCGCGATGCTCGAGGTGACCCTGGCGGCCCGGGAGCGGGTGCTGGCTGCTGACCATCCGGACACCATGCGGACGCGCAACGAGCTGGCCAGCGCTTACCGGAAGGGCGGCCAGGTCGCCCGGGCGATCCAGCTGGCCGAGCAGGTCCTGGCCACCCGGGAGCGCCTGCTGGGTGCCGAGCATCCCAGGACCCTCAAGGCGCGGAACAACCTGGCCGCCGCATACATGGAAGCGGGCCGGGCCGCCGAGGCCATCCCCCTGTTGGAGCAGACCCTGACCGCCTGCGAGCGGCTGCTGGGCGCCGACGATCCCAGGACCATGACCACCCGGAACAACCTCGCCCGCGCCCGCGAAGAAGCGGGCCAGGCCGGGTCGCCGACGGGCTAACGGATCAGGTCGGTGGCGAGGTCCAGGATGATCGACCCCAGCTTCTCCGGGTCGTCGGCCTGCTGCAGGTAGAACATGTAGGTCGCGCCGACAGAGACCACCGCGGCGGTGGCCCGGACCCGGTCCCGCAGCGGGGCGTCCGGGCCGGCGAGCACGTCGACGAGCGCGTCCAGTCGGCCGCGGAAGCGCGCGAACCTGTCCTTACCCGCCTCCATGGCCTGCATCGAGGCCTGGTTCTGATGCAGGAAGCGGAATACCTCGCTGCCGGCGAGCACGATCCCCACGTAACGGTGGAGGATCTCGCGCCGGGTCGCCTCGGTCCGCGGCTGCTCCCTGGCCCAGTCCACGAGGTCGTCGATCTCGGCGAAGTAATCGTCGGTGAAGCTGTGGACGATGTCTTCCTTGGACTTGAAGTGGTAGTAGAGCGCGGCCTTGGTGACGCCGAGGCGTTCGGCGATCTCGCGTAGCGAGGTCGCCTCGTAGCCCTGCTCGGCGAACAGCTCCAGCGCGACCTTCTGCACCCTGGACCGGGTATCGGTGCGCGGTGCGCCGAAGTGCCCGGGCGGGCGTTCGGCCGTGCCGGAACCACGGGTGCCGCGGTCGTTGGCCACGGGCGTAGGTCCCGCGTCGTGCATCTTCCTCTCGCACTCCCTCGCGGAGCTGGGCCGTAATTTACTTGACGGCCGGTTAGCTAGAGCCTAGCATAATAACTTGCCGACCGGTAAGTAAGTAAGTGTAGCCGGTGTGTTCGCGGACGGGAAGGGAGCGAGCAGGTGGCGGAAGCAACGGGGCCTGGCGTGAACGGGCGAGGCGGCGCTGGGTCGGCCGCAGCTGGCCCGAACGGGCAAGCGCTGCCGGGCGGGGGCGGGCAGTTCCTTGCGCCGCGCGAGGTGATGATCGTGCTGCCCGGGCTCCTGCTCGCCATCCTGCTGGCCATGCTGGACAACCTCATCGTCAGCACCGCGCTGCCGCGGATCGTCGGTGACCTCGGCGGGGTCGCGCACCTGTCCTGGGTGGTGACCGCCTACATCCTCGCGTCCCTGATCGTCACGCCGTTCTACGGCAAGCTCGGCGACATGTACGGCCGGAAGAGGTTCTTCATCGTCGCGATCGTGATCTTCCTGGCCGGCTCGGCGCTGGCCGGGCAGTCGCATTCGATGGCCGAGCTAATCGCGTTCCGCGCCGTCCAGGGCCTGGGCGCCGGCGGGCTCATGGTCGGCGCGATGGCGACCCTCGGTGATATCGTTTCGCCGCGCGAGCGCGGCCGGTACATGAGCTACATGATGGTCGTAATGATGCTCGCCACCCTCGGCGGCCCGCTGATCGGCGGGTTCATCACCACCGACTTCTCCTGGCGCTGGATCTTCTACATCAACCTGCCGGTGGGCGGGGCCGCGCTGGTCTACATCATCACCACCCTGCACCTGCCCGCCAAGCGGGTCAGCCACAAGGTCGACTATCTTGGCGGCGGCCTGCTCGCCGTGGCCGCCACCTCCCTGGTCCTGCTGGCCACCTGGGGCGGGACCGAGTACTCCTGGGGCTCAGGGCAGATCATCGGCCTCGGCCTGCTCGCGGTGGCGGCCGCCGCCGCGTTCTGCATGGTCGAGATGCGGGTGGCCGAGCCGATCCTGCCGCTGCACGTGTTCAAGAACCGGAACTTCTCGGTCACGATGGCGCTGACCTTCCTCACCGGCCTGGCCATGTTCGGTGCGCTGACGTTCCTGCCGCTGTACCAGCAGACCGTGCAGGGCGAGTCGCCGACCATCAGCGGGCTGGCGCTGACCCCGATGATGATCGGCGTCACGATCACCTCGATCCTGGCCGGGCAGGTGACCACCAGGACCGGCCGGTACAAGATCTTCCCCATCCTGGGCGGGGCCATCATGGGCGGGGCCATGTACCTGCTCACCAACCTGGGCATCGGCACCACGCGGACCACGTCGGCGATCTACTACGTGATCCTCGGCCTCGGCATGGGCTTCCTGATGCAGATGGTCTCGCTGATCGCGCAGAACAGCGTGGAGCAGAAGGACATGGGCGTGGCCAGCAGCGCGCGGATGTTCTTCCAGCAGATCGGCGGCTCGCTCGGCGTGGCGGCGTTCGGCGCCATCTTCGCCCGCCGGCTGACCGAGTCGCTGGCCGCCGCCGCGGGCACCGGCGTGCACGTCAGCGCGAGCGGCGGTTCGGTCAACCCGGCCACCGTCAACTCGCTCCCCGCACCGGAAAAGCACGACGTGTTCTTCGCGATCGCGCACGCCGTGCAGTCGGTCTTCATCTGGGCGCTGCCGGCCGCGGTGCTTATCTTCGTCCTGGCCTTGTTCATCAAGGAGGTCCCGCTGCGCGGGCGGGCGGCGCCTCCGGCGGCAGAGCAGACCGCCAGCGAGCAGCCCGAGCTCGTGTCTTAGCCCTCGCGGGGCGAACGCGTAACACCCGGGAAACCCAGCGGGCGGCGGTCAGGAGCACCACCGCCCGTTCGGCGTAAAAGTGATCCGGGCCTCCATCTGGCCCTGCTCGTCCTTGGCCGCGTGGTACCCATGCGCCGTGCCCATGCGGAAGCGGGAAGAAGTTCAAGAAGTGCTGCGGCTCGCCGCTGCGCCGTCCCTGACCGCTATCGCATCAGTCTCCGGGCGAGGCCGGGCACTACCACGACGACTATCTTACTTATCAGTGACACGATAGTAGTAAGTACAGTTATATACTGAGCATCATGGAGGGTTTCGTAAGGCCCGGGTGGGTATTCGACCGTGCCTTCGAGTGGGAAGCGCTGGCGAAGTTTGCCGGGGGTGCCAGTCCGCGGGTCCGGCTGGGGATCGTCAGCGGTCGGCGCAGGCAAGGGAAGACCTTCCTGCTGCGTGCGCTGGCTGAGGCAACCGGCGCGTTCTACTTCGCTGCCGCCGAGGTGACCGCGGCAGACTCGCTCCGCGAGTTCGGTGCGGCCCTGGCCTCGCATGCCGGCGCCCGGGCGCCTTATGCGCTGACCGGGTGGGCCGACGCGCTTCGTGTGCTGAGTGAGACGGTGCCGGATGGCCTGGCGATCTTCGACGAGTTTCCGTACCTCATCAGGGCTGACCCGTCGGTTCCCTCGCTCGTTCAGCGGCTGATCGATCAGCGGGCGTGGGGTGAACAGGCGAGGGGGACACGGCTGCTGCTGTGCGGTTCTGCGATGTCGGTCATGGGCGGTCTGCTCGCTGGCGCCGCGCCGCTACGCGGCAGGGCCAGCCTCGAGCTCCTGGTCCAGCCGTTCAGTTACGGCACCGCGGCCCGGTTCTGGCAGATCAGTGATCCGAAACTCGCGGTTCTTGTGCACTCCATCGTCGGCGGCACCCCGGCTTACCGGCACGAATTCGTCGCCGAGGACATCCCCGCCTCTCTCGCCGACTTCGACGACTGGGTGGCACGAACGGTCCTCAACCCGGCGGTCCCGCTGTTCCGGGAGGCTCGGTACCTGCTCGCGGAAGAGACGGGTATTCGCGAGCCGGCGCTGTACAACTCTGTCCTGGCCGCGATCGCTGCGGGCCACACCTCCCGCGGCGGGATCGCGAATTTCGTCGGGCGCAAGTCGACCGAACTCGTGCACCCGCTCAACGTCCTCGAAGACAGCGGGCTGATCGCCAGGCAGGCCGATCCCTTCCATGGGCGCAGGTCCGCCTTCCGGATTACCGAACCGCTCATTACCTTCTACGAGGCCGTCATGCGTAACTCATGGGCTCAGCTGGAGCAGCGGCAGGCCGCAGCCGTATGGCGCCGTCAGCAGGCCACGTTCATGTCCCAGGTGGTGGGTCCGCACTTCGAGGTTCTGTGCCGAGAGTGGGCCGCGCACAGGGGTGAAGAAAGCTTCGGCGACCTGCCGGCCGAGGTCTTCGCGGGGACCATCGCCGACCCCGGGGGGAGGACCCAGATCGAGGTGGACGTCGCCGTCCTCGTCCCTGGCACGCCGGGGGAGCCGCGGCGAATCCTGTCGCTCGGGGAGGCGAAGTGGGGCGAGACCATGGATACCGGGCACCTGGACCGGCTGCGCCGGGCGAGGGACCTGCTGTCGGTGAAGGGCTACCAAACCGCCGGGACCATACTTGCCTGCTACAGCGGCGCCGGGTTCAGCGAGGGTCTGAAGACCCTCGCCGCCAACGAACCGCGGATCCTGCTCGTCGGCCTGGATCGCCTCTACCAGCCCTGAGCTATCAGCTGATCAGGTCGGCGGCGAGTTCCAGGGTGATCGCCCACAGCAGACCTCGCCGCCGGACATCACGGTCCCGACGTAGCGGTCGAGGTGGCCGTTCCGAACGAGTATCCGAAGGGATGAGTTAAGGGCGGCGATGTCACGCGGGTCCAGGTACGGGCTGACAGCTCTGTGTGCTCGTGCTCAACCGGGATATTCTGGGTCGGCTCCTCGATGACAGGCCGCGAGCCGCGATCTCTGTACATTGATGGCTCTACAGAGTAGGTCGTATTCGAAAGAGATCGCAGTAGTATGTGCAAGACTATCTGCCAAACATCCCACATATGAGCTATAATGCAGTAGTGACACGGTACTCGACTCTCAGCCGCATCGCTCGGATCGCTGAGGATCAGTGGGGGCTGATCACGCGCCGCCAGGCGGAAGGTGCCGGCGTATCTCAGGCTACCCTGCAACGACTCGCCAAGGCGGGCGTCCTTGACCGGGTAGCGCACGGCGTGTATCGCCTGACTGGGGCGCCGCCGCCGGATTATCTCGACCTTCGTGCGGCGTGGCTCCAGCTCGCCCCGGAGGTTCCGGCGTGGGAGCGGACACCGGAGCAGGGCGTCGTATCCCACCGTTCGGCTGCCGTGCTGTACGGTCTTGGCCACCTGCCCGCAGACCGGCACGAGTTCACGCTGCCGGAGCGGCGGCAATCTCGCCGATCGGACGTCCGGCTCCACCACCGGGCGGTCCGCCCCGACGAGTGGATCGTTGTTCACGGGATGCCGGTCACGAGGCCATCGCGCATCGCCGCCGACCTGTTGGACGACAAGGAAGACCCCGAAGCGGTCGCACAGGTCATTGCCGATGCCCTTCGATCCGTCCACGACTACCCAGGCACGTTCGCCGATGCCCTCGCGCCGCATGCTGCCAGCTTCGGGCGCAGGCGGGGGGATGGCCTCGGGCTCCTTCGCTGGCTCCTCGACACGGTTGGCGACCCGGAAGCCCCCCAATGGATACAGGAGGCGAGGGTGCGCGCCGAAAACTCCTCGGGGAAGGACGGGACGTCGCCAACCCATCCCCTCGTGAAAGCTCGGCGTCGATGACCGTCGGCCGCTCGTACGGGAGCCCCGGCGCTTTCCGGCGAGCTCTCACCGACAAGCTCAGGGATCTCGCCGCCAGGAGCCGCTGGACGCTCCAGCAGCTTCAGCGGCAGATGGCCTACGACCGGCTGCTCGAGCGCCTCTACCTCGTCGACGAGGGCTGGATCATCAAGGGCGCGACCGCGTTGCTTGCCCGTGACATCGGCGTCCGGGGGACTATCGATATTGACCTCTACCGCGACGTGGTTCGGGAGATATCCGAGGCCGACCTGCGCCGGGCGGCCGCCCTGGACATTGGCGACTGGTTCCGCTTCGAGATCGGCCCGCCACGCCCGCTGGCAGGTACCAGCGGTGCCCGCTTCCCCATGAAGGCCTTGGTGGGGAATACGGAGTGGGCCGCCTTTCACGTCGATCTCATCGGACAGGATCTCCGCATGACCGGCGACCCAGAGGACGTCCCGCCGCTGGCCCACGTGGTTATGCCCGATGTGGAGCAACATGGATACCGGGCCTATCCGCTTGTCGATCATGTCGCGGACAAGGCCTGCGCGATATTCGAGCGACATGGCGCCACCGGCACACCGTCAACCCGCTACAGGGACCTCGTCGACCTCGTGGCCATCGTTCTCAGCGTGTCAGTAGAGGCTGGGCCACAGACGACTGCTCTTCGTTCGGAAGCCCAACGGCGCGGCGTGCAACTGCCTGGACGCTTCGCCGTCCCGGACCGGGGACTCTGGGAGCCCGGCTACGCGGCGGAAGCAGGACGCTCCCTTCTGACAATGGCGCGAACGCTGGACGAGGCCGTTGCCACGGTCGCGCCGTTTCTCGATCCACTCCTGGACGGGACGGCGCGTGGCAGATGGGACCCGCGGAACGACCGGTGGACCCCCATAGCACCCTCATAGCACCAGTCGTGGCGCATCATAAACGACAGTACCTACGATGGGGACTGTAGGAGGCCTTGTTCTAGCAAGGCTCCGCCTCGCTAGCCGTAAGGTCTTCCAGCCACCGCAGGGCGTGCTTGTTGCTGGTACGGCCTGACTGAGGAGGTCGTCGGGCGCGCATGGAAATGTCCTGGGTGACTCTTGACCGGATCTGCCGAGAGCAGGCGCGCGGCGACGAAACGATCCGCGGCAGGCTGGAGGCCAGCGGCAGGCCGTTGCGCTCGAGCGCTGAGCATCTGAGCGATGACGAGTTGCTGGAGAAGCTGTGCGGCTTTGGCTTCGACCTGGATCGCGGAAGCCTGGAGAAGCTCTGCGAAGGCGTGCTGTCCGCCGAGGAGGTGGCTCGTCGTCTCCTGGACAAGTCCGGAATCGCTGACAGCAGCGAGTCGGACTGGATCTGGATATGCCTGGTCTCCCTGTGGCAGAGATGGTGGCCGGACAAGGTGTGCCTTGAGCTCCTCGACGACAAGGTGCAGGCCGGCTACGCCGAAGACGAGCAGAATAACGCCAGCGCCTGCACTGCGACGTGGCTAGATGCCTGGTCTGACGTGCTTCGCCTGTGCGACGCCACCGGCATCGGTTCCATCGAGGAGTTCGATGACCGCTTTCCGATGACGCAGTCGCTGTACAACTGGAGCCAGGATCTTGAGCTGGCGCTGTGGAACGCGGGCCTGGATGATCGTGACCTGCTCCTGATTTGCATCGAGGTCTGCGAAGAGGCGCTGCGAAGGTTCCCGCGTGAAGACCAGCTGATGACCGAGAACCGGCGCAGGGTGCTCGGCGAGTCCTACTTCGAATCAGGCATGACCGAGAAGGCCGAGGAGCTGTTCCAGTCGCGGCTGGCCGCCGATGCTGGCTGGGGATGGGGCTGGATCGGCTGGGCAGATTGCTACACCGCCCGCGTCGGCAGGCCCGGGAACCACGCCAGAGCCGAGGAGCTCCTCCGCCGCGGGTACTCGGCCCCTGGGGTGCGGGACCGGGACTGCATCGCGGAGCGGCTGCGGGATCTGTGCCTGGAGACGGGCCGTCCCGGCGAGGCCGGGGAGTTTGGGCGGCAGGCCAGGCGACTACGCCGCAGGCCGCCAACGGTGACCGTGTCCCGCCGCCTCGATCTGGCGGATGACGATGACGGACCAGCCGCGGTGCGCGAGACCACGACGATGGACTTCGGCTCCGAGGGGCTGCCGCTGGACCGCTTTCCCGACGTCATCCGGGCGCTGACGGTCCAGTCATCCGGCCCACCGGCGCGCGCGGTCAAGGTGGGGCGCAATGCGCCGTGCCCGTGCGGAAGCGGGAAGAAGTTCAAGAAGTGCTGTGGCTCGCCCCTGCACCGCGACTCATGCGGTCGCGATGCGCGTCATCGGCTACCGGATACCCCTGGGGCTCAGGGCAGATCACCGGCCTCGGCCTAGTCGCAGTGGTCGGAGATACCACCGCCCGTTCGGCATTAAGAGGTCTTTACGCCCCGGCGTAGGGGACGGCTTCCAGGATCTCGACGGTGTTAGCGCGGCCGTTCGGCAGGGAGTAAGTGGCCCTCTCGCCGACCTTCTTGCCCATGATCGCGGCACCCAGCGGCGAGCGGGGCGAGTAGACGTCGATCGGCGAGCCGCTCTCCTCGCGGGAGGCGAGCAGGAACGTCACCTCGTCCTCGTCCTTGACGAACCTGACCGTGACCGTCATGCCCGGGCCGACCACGCCGTCGGTACGCGGCGGGCCGCCGACGCGGGCGTTCTCCAGGATGTGCTGGAGGACGATGATCCGCGCCTCCATCTGGCCCTGCTCGTCCTTGGCCGCGTGGTACCCGCCGTTCTCGCGCAGGTCGCCCTCGTCCCGGGCGGCCTCGATCTTCTGCGCGATGTCGGTGCGCCCGGGTCCTGAGAGGTAATCGAGCTCGGCCTTGAGCCGGTCGTACGCCTCCTGGGTCAGCCAGGTCACACTGTCTTCGCGAGTCTCGGTCACGGATACTCCTCGGTACTGCGCGGGACTTCGGTAGTCCGCGGGACCACCTTGGTCTTTCGGGCGTAATCTGCTGAGGCTAACAAGCGTCGGTGACTAGAGCGATCTAGTCAAATGCGGAATCTTACCAACCGCGCGGCAGTGGGAATGCCCGGCTGGTGAACGGGTGTTGCGGCACTAGGCGGCGCGGCCGATGCGCCGCACGCGGGGGTCCAGGGGGTACCCAGGGGCCAGTACAGTCAAACGAGGGAGACCCTGTTGGGAAGCCAGCTTCGGCTGATGGCCGTGCACGCGCACCCGGACGACGAGTCGAGCAAGGGCGCCGCCACGATGGCGCGTTACGCCAGCGAGGGCGTGCAGGTGCTGGTCTGCACGCTGACCGGCGGCGAACGAGGCGACATCCTCAACCCCGAGATGGACCGTCCAGAGATCAAGGCCGACATGGCCAGGGTCAGGCGCGAGGAGATGGCCCGGGCCCGGGACATCCTCGGGGTGGAGCACAGATTCCTCGGGTTCGTCGACTCGGGGCTGCCGGAAGGCGACCCGAAGCCCCCGCTGCCCGAAGGCTGCTTCGCGCTGACCCCGCTTGATAAGGCGACCGAGCCGCTGGTCCGCGCGGTCCGCGAGTTCCGGCCGCACGTGATGCTCACCTACGACGAGAACGGCGGCTACCCGCACCCGGATCACGTGATGACCCACCGGGTCAGCGTGGCGGCGTTCGAGGCCGCGGCCGACCCGGACGCGTACCCGGATTCCGGTGAGCCTTGGCAGCCCCTCAAGCTTTACTACTTCGTGTCGTTCCACGGCGGGAAGTTCGTGGCCCTGCACGAGGAGATGCTCCGCCGCGGCCTGGAGTCGCCCTACACCAAGATCTTCGAGGAGTGGGAGGAACGCGCGAAGAAGCGCGGCAGTGAAGGGGGATGGGGAGGTGCGCGGGGCGAGCTGGAGATCACGACGCGGGTGCCTTGCGATGACTTCTTCGAGGTCAGGGACGAGGCGCTGAAGGCGCACGCCACCCAGGTGGACCCGGAAGGCTTCTGGTTCCGCTGTCCGATCGAGGTGCAGCGGGCCGCGTGGCCGACGGAGGACTATCATCTGGCTAGGTCTGTCGTCGATAGCGAACTGCCGGAAGACGACCTGTTCTCCGGCATCAGGGAAAGCGTGAGCCTTTGATCCTCGGCGTCCTCGCCGCCGCCGCGTCCTCCTCCTCCACCAGCGACATCGAGCCGGGCGTCCTCGGTTTCCTGGTCGTCGCCGCGCTGGGCGTCGCGCTGGTCTTCCTGCTCCGCTCGATGAACAAGCACCTCCGCAAGATCACTCCCGACCCCACGGCCCCAGGCGCCGCTGAGGACCAAGACGCCGAGGACCCGGCCAAAGCGCCGCAGTAAGGACCCTGCGCGGGTCTCGCGCATCGCCTGTCGCCTTCCCGCCCCGATCCGCGGCGTGTCGCCCCGCCGGGGTCCTGGGTCCTGTTAGCGTGCTGGGGGCGGGCGTGATGCGGGAGCGGCGGCATGCGGGTCATCCACGGGATTTGGGCGAACGGCGCGCTATGCCTGTGGGCCGAGGATCCGTGCCTGCCGCAGGTCGCGGGCGGTCCGCCCGGCCGATCCGGTCGAGGAGCTGCTGCCGGGCTGGGCGCGGCGGCCAGGCTGTTCGGCGAGGTCGAGGCCGCGCTGCGCGAGCTGGCCCCCACCGCGGTGGACCTGGAAACGGCCGACGACATGGGCCTGGGCAAGACGATCCAGCTCCTTTCGCTGATCGCCGCGCAGCCTGCAGGGTCGGCGCCGACCCTGCTCGTGTGCCCGATGTCGCTGGTCGGCAACTGGTGCCCGCCCTTCACCGGGCCGCGCCGCCTGTATGGACCACGACAGCAGCGGAGGTTTGCTAGCCTCGGCCGGCAGAGAGGTGTCTGGCATGCTAGTGATTCACGGGATCTGGGCGTACGGCGCGCTCCAGGTCTGGGCGGAAGACTCCGCGTTGCCCGCGCAGGCGCCGCCCCGCAGCGGGCGCCCGTCGCGGGCACCGCGCCCGCACCCCTTCGCCGCCTCGCCGGATGCGATCGCGGACGCGCTGGCCGAAGCCGCCACGGCAGCGGGAGACCTGGCCCGCAAGGCGGTCGATGACGAACTCACGCTCCGGCTCCCGTCGGTGGCCGACGGTCCGCTGGCCTCGCCGGAACTGGTCCGCCCGCTGGCCGGTGCCACCACGGGTCCTGCCACCCCAAACACCAAGGCTGCGGGGCGGCCGACGCTGGCCGCCTGGCGGGTACCCGTGCTCGTCTTCGAGCCTGCCGCCGCGACGGCGCTGCTTTCTGCGCTCGACAGCGTTACCCCTGGTGACGTGGTGCTGAGCGGCTCGGTCGGCTACCTGGCCGCCGTCGCCCGATTCGCCGGAGACTTGGTCACACGCGGCCGGGTGTTGCCCGCGCTGACCCCGGAGGACGACGGCTACGCGGCCCGCTGGCGCCCGGTGCTGTCGGGTTCCGACGCCGACTACGCCCGCGAGTTGGCCGCCGCGCTGCCGGCCGCCTGCCGCGCCGCCGCAGATGGCACGGCGGACACCGCCCCGGGGCCGCTGCTCGCGGCCATGCTCGACGCCCTCGCGGACGCGATGGCGCGCACCCGGTTGCCTGGTGCCCTTCTTCCCGCGCGCAAAGGTCGCCGTCCCTCCCGTATCCCCGTGTCAGAACGTACCGTTGCTTCGCTCACCACGCCCGCTGCTGTGGTCGAGGTGGCGACACTCGAGGACGAGCGCGAAGCACGGGAACTGTCGGCCGCGTTCGCGGGCTGGCTGGCCAGCGCAGTGCTGCCGGGCGGCTCGGTCCGCACCTGCTTTCGCCTGATGGAGCCGGACGAGGCGGCCGACCCGCACGCGGCTGCGGGCGTCGGTACCTGGCAGGTCGAGTTCTCGCTCCAATCGGCGGAGGACCCCAGCCTGATGCTGCCCGCCGCTGACGTGTGGGAAGGCGCCGGGTTCGGCTGGCTGGCCGGAGACGCACACCCGGAGGAGGAACTGCTGACGGGCCTGGGCGCCGCCGCGCGGCTGTTCCCGGCTCTCGACGGGGCGCTGCGGGAGGCAGCACCGTTGCGGATCGCGCTTGACACCATGGGCGCGCTTGAGTTCCTCCGCGAAACAGGCCCGCTGCTGTCGGGGGCTGGGTTCGGCGTCCTGCTGCCTGACTGGGCACGCAAGGCACGGCTGGGCCTGAAGCTGACCGCCCGGTCCTCGTCGGGCGGCTCGTCCGCGTCCGCCAGGCAGAGCCAGTTCGGCATGGAAGACCTCGTGTCCTTCCGCTACGACCTGGCGATCGGCGACGAGGTGCTCTCCGCGGAAGAACTCGCCGAGCTCGCCAGGCTCAAGGTCCCGCTTGTCCGCATGCGCGGGCAGTGGGTGGAACTCGACGACCAGCACCTGAAGGCCGCCCTGAAGTTCCTTGAGCGCAAGCAGTCCGGCACGATGACGGCCGCGGAGGTGTTTGGCGCTGCGATTGGCACCGGCGGCGACATCGGCGAGCTGTCGCTGACTGAGGTGGACGCCGACGGCTGGCTCGGCGACCTGCTGTCCGGACAGGCCGATCAGCGCCTTGAGCCCATGGAGACGCCGGAGGGCTTCGGCGGCACGCTGCGCCCGTACCAACAGCGCGGCCTGTCCTGGCTGTCGTTCCTCGGCCGGCTCGGTGTCGGCGCCATCCTCGCCGACGACATGGGCCTGGGGAAGACCGTACAGCTGCTGTCCCTGTTGTCTTGCGGGAGGACGGCCCCCTGGGCCGCCCGACAGGACGAGACGCGGGCGGAGCACGCGAAGCTCGGATTCGTTCTGGGTGAATCTGACTTCCCAACCCTGCTGATCTGTCCGATGTCCCTGGTAGGGAACTGGCAGCGAGAGGCGGAGCGGTTCACTCCGCACCTGGCCGTGCACGTGCACCACGGGGCAGGGCGGCTGTCCGGCGCCGAGCTCTCGGCCACGCTCGCCGCCGCGGACCTGGTGATCACCACGTACCAGGTCGCCGTCCGGGACCGCGAAGCGCTGTCAGCGATGCGCTGGGCGCGATTGGTCTGTGATGAGGCTCAGGCGCTTAAAAACCATTTGAGCCTGCAGGCGAAGGCGGTCAGGTCGCTGCCGGCGGCGTCGCGGATCGCGTTGACCGGGACGCCGGTGGAGAACCAGCTGTCCGACCTGTGGTCCATCATGGAGTTCACCAACCCCGGCTTGCTCGGCGGGGAGAAGGTGTTCCGTGAGAGGTACGCGGTGCCGATCGAGCGGCACGGCTCGGAGGAGGCGGCGCGGGAGCTGCGGCGCATCACCCAGCCATTCGTGCTGCGCCGCCTCAAGACCGATAAGACGATCATCTCTGACCTGCCGGACAAGCTGGAGATGAAGGTCTGGTGCAACCTGACCCAGGAGCAGGCCAGTCTATACGCCGCGACGGTCACCGACATGCTGTCCCGGATCGAGGACGCCTCCGACGACATCACCCGGCGCGGCCTGGTGCTGGCCACCATGGCCAAACTCAAGCAGGTCTGCAACCACCCGGCGCACCTGCTCGGCGACGGGTCCCGGCTGGCCGGGCGATCGGGCAAGCTCGCCCGGCTCGAGGAGCTCTGCGAGGAGATCGCCGCCGAGGGCGACAAGGCGCTGTGCTTCACCCAGTACGCCGAGTTCGGCCGCATGCTCCAGCCGTATCTGTCCGCGCGGACCGGCTGCCCGGTGCTCTTCCTGCACGGCGGTACCACGAAGAAGCAGCGGGATGCGATGGTCGCCCAGTTCCAGGAGGCGGACGAGCCGGTGCTCTTCCTGTTGTCGCTGAAGGCGGGCGGTACCGGACTCAACTTGACCGCGGCCAACCACGTCATCCACGTCGACCGCTGGTGGAACCCGGCAGTGGAGGACCAGGCCACCGACCGCGCCTTCCGCATCGGCCAGCGACGCGATGTCCAGGTGCGCAAGTTCGTCTGCGTCGGCACGCTGGAGGAGCGGATCGACGCCATGATCGAGCAGAAGAAGGCGCTCGCCGAGCAGGTCGTCGGCACTGGCGAAAACTGGCTCACCGAGCTGTCCACCTCCGCGCTGCGCGAGGTGCTCGCGCTCTCCCCGGACGCGGTGTCGGCATGAGCGGGCGGTATGTTCCGTGGTCGGATTACCCGTCCTCCGGGCCGATCGCCGTAGAAGGCGGCATCAAGGCCAAGAGCAAGCGCGGGGCGATCGGCGAGCAGTGGTGGTCGAGGCGGTTCATCGCGGTCCTTGAGTCCTGGGGCCTGAGCGGTCGGCTGCAGCGCGGGCGGAGCTACGCCCGGCGCGGCCAGGTCATGGAGTTCTCGCTGACCACCGGCAAGGTCACCGCGCGGGTGCAGGGCTCGCGGCCCACGCCCTACAAGGTGACGATCACCGTGCTGCCGCTCACCAGCGCGCAGTGGCGGTCGGTCGAGTCGCGGCTTGCCGCCCAGGCGCTGTTCCGTGCCCGGCTGCTTGCTGGCGAGATGCCGCAGGAGATCGAGCAGGTTTTCGCCGACTGCGGCACGCCGCTGTTCCCCCGGTCGGCTCGCGACCTGACGATGAACTGCAGCTGCCCGGACTGGGAGGTCCCATGCAAGCACCTGGCGGCAGTGTGCTACGTGCTGGCCGAGGCGTTCGACGCCGACCCGTTCGCGATGCTCTCCTGGCGCGGCAAGGCCCGCGACGATCTGCTTGCCGCGCTGCGCGGCAAGACGGCGGCCGGGGCGCGCGGCGCCGGCGCGGAACGGCCGGCTGCGCCCGGCAGTCCCGCCCTGGCGGCGCTGGCTGATGTCACCGCGCCGCCGCTGGAGAAGACGCTCGCCGGCTTCTGGTCTCCCGGCCTCAGCCAGGTCCGGCTGCGCGCCCTG
>JBOHCK010000095.1:0-19602 GCA_050698755.1 Streptosporangiaceae bacterium
ATCTTCAACCTCGACCGCTACGCCCCGCGGCGCTGAGGTGGGTAATACGCCAAAACCGCCTCCAGCACCGCAGCTGACCAGCGAAAACAGTCAGCTTCCACCACGATTCTCGGAAACTCGGGCTAGGCGAAAAGCTGGCGTTCCGTCCCCGGTGCGCAGGCATCAAGAACACGAGCATCGACAACGCGCTGACCGGCCTACTGGGCAAACCGATCGCCGAGTCCAGCGCCCTCTGCATTCCCACCGCGCTGCCCAGCATCGATGAAGAAGTTTAGGTCCCCATGGTCCAGGAGACTGACGCCCTGCTGGTGGGAGGCGGCGATGTTCCCGCACGTGGACCACCCGGACCTGCCGGAAAACTCCATGGCCAACGCGGAAAAATGGGCCGCCAGCGTGCCGGTGCCTGGGTACGCGATTGACGACCAGACCGCCATCAAGGTGACCGACGGCACCATCGAAGTCGTCTCCGAGGGGCACTGGAAGCTGTTTACCCCCTAGGAAGGCGCGACCGGCCGGGGGCGCGGGCGGCGAAGGACTCGGCGGCGTGCAGTGCGCGCAAGAGGTTGCCGCCGGCCAGCGCGGCGCAGTCGGCTTCGGTCCAGCCGCGGTCGAGGAGTTCGGCGAACAGGGCCGGGTAGGTGGAGACGTCCTCGAGGCCGACGCTGACGTCGAGGGTGCCGTCGAAGTCCCCGCCGAGGCCCACGTGGTCGACGCCCGCGACGGCACGGACGTGCTCGATGTGGTCCGCGACCTGGGTCAGCGTCGCCTCGGGCTGGGGGTGGACCGCCTGCCACTCGGACCTGATGCTGGACAGCTCACCGAAGTCCCTCGGGTCCAGGCCGCGGCGGGCGGCCTCGGCCTTCAGGCTGACCAGCCAGTCCGAGCACGGCTGGGAGACAAAGCCGGGGACGAACGTCACCATGCACACGCCACCGTTTCCTGCTAGCCGCGCGAGCACGTCATCGGGGACGTTGCGCGGGTTGTCGCAGACCGCCCGGGCCGAGCTGTGCGAGAAGATCACCGGGGCCGCAGCGGCGTCGAGCGCGTCGTGCATGGTGGCCGGCGCCACGTGGGAGAGGTCGACCAGCATGCCGATCCGCTGCATCTCGCGGACCACGTCGCGGCCGAACTCGGTCAGCCCGCCCGCGTCCACCTCGTCGGTGGCCGAGTCGGCCCAGCCGACGTTGCGGTTGTGCGTCAGGGTCATGTACCTGACCCCGAGCGCGTACAGCATCCGGAGCACGCCGAGGGAACCGGCGATGGCGTGCCCGCCCTCCGCGCCGAGGAGCGAGGCCACCCGGCCGGACGCGGCGATTCGCTCCACGTCATCGGCGGTCAGGGCGAATTCCAGCGCCTGCGGGTAGCGCGCGATGATCGCGCGCGCCAGGTCGATCTGCTCGAGCACCGTGGTGACGGCCGCGTCTCCGGTGAACGAGGCGGGCACGAACACCGACCAGAACTGCGCGCCCACGCCGCCGGCCGAGAGCCGCGGCAGATCGGTGTGCAGGTCAGGGACCGGTGCCGTCAGGTCGACCGCGACGGGATCGACCGCCCCGGGCGGTTCGCCTGCGCGCTCGCGCAGCGCCCAGGGCAGGTCATTGTGGCCGTCAACCAGCGGAAACCGCCGCAGCAGGTCCCGGGCTTGAAGGATCCGCTCGCTCATAAAGCCAGCCTAATGTCCCAGGGTTGGGGAGGTGGGTGCGCGGGGGGAGCGCGGAGTAAATGTCCCAGGCTGGAGGGGGGTGCACGGAGTATCCTGGCCTGGCGGGGGACGAGGGCGGTGCGCGATGAGCCTGGTCCGATGACCCCGCAGTGGGCCCCGTCCCGCCACGTCGCCCTGGATGGCGCGGTGAACGTGCGCGACATCGGCGGGTACCGGACCACGTACGGGCTCGAGGTCAGGCGGGACCGGCTGTTCCGCGGTGACGCGCTCAGCCAGCTTTCCCCCGCGGACGTCGGGCGGCTCGATCGGCTCGGGCTGCGGACCGTCATCGACTTCAGGACGCCCGGAGAGGTTCTGCTCAGCGGCACGGACCAGCTACCGTACGGCGTCGAGGTCGCCAGTCTCCCGGTGGGCGGTGGCGACCTCGGGTCGGTGTACGAGTTGATCGCCAGCGGCGACCACGACCGTCAGCGCAGGGAACTCGGCGAAGGACGCGCGGCCTGGCTCATGGTGGAGATCAACCGCGGTTTCGTGGCGGACGGGCGGCAGCGGGGAGCCTTCGGCGCGGCGCTGCGCCTGATCTGCTCGCCGGGGCGGCTGCCGCTGCTCTACCACTGCTCCAGCGGCAAGGACCGGACCGGGTGGATGACCGCCATCGTGCATACCGCCCTCGGCGTGCCGCGGGAGTTTGTGCTGCGGGATTACCTGTTGTCCAACGACTTCCACAGGACGGAATACCAGAAACTCCGCTTTGACCTGGTCACGACCGGGATCGTGGACGATCCCGAGCTGCTGCGGCCGATCATGGAACAGAGTGCCACCTACCTGAGCGCGGCGTTCGAGGAGGTGGACCGCAGATACGCCTCGTTCGGGGCGTTCCTGACGCACGGGCTCGACGTCAGCGAGGCCATGCTGGGCGAGCTACGGCGCGGACTGCTCGGCGAGCGGGTGCCCCCTGAGCCCGTGCCGTTAGCCCGCAGCGGTTACCGGACGGCCCCCTCGGCGGCTACCGACTTGCGGCGGCGCGGACCGAGGCGGCGCAGGCGCAGCGCGGCGACCAACACGAAGATCGCCGCGAGCCCGATCAGGATGCCCATATCGCGCAGCCAGTTGCTGGCGGTATGCGCCCAGAGCGGGTCGACGATGTTGCCCAGGGTGGGGGTGATGACGTTGAGGTTGGCGGTGGAGGCCACCGCGCCGAAACCCCAGCGAGCCGGGGCCAAGTAGGCGAGCTGCGAGAGCCCCGTCTTCCCGCTCAGAGGCAGCACCGAGCCGGACAGGATGACCTGGATCATGGTGAGCAGCACCAGGACCGGCATCGCCTTCTCCGACGTGCTGACCAGGGCGGAGACCAGCAGGCCCAGGCACATCGACGCGAACCCGAGCATGGCGATGCCAATCAGCAGCTCGATCAGCGGCAGGCCGGTCAGGAACGCACCCTGGGACGGCAGCGGGCGCCCGATCACCCCGAGCAGGACGAGGACCACGGACTGCACCACGCTGATCACGCCGAGCACGATCAGCTTGGAGAACAGGTAGGCGCCAGACGACAGCCCGGCGGCCCTTTCCCTGACGTAGATCGCCCGTTCCTTGACCAGCTCCCTGATCGAGGTCGCGGTCCCGGCCAGGCAGGCGCAGATGACCAGCATCAGCAGCACTTCCGTGCCGCTGGTGTTGCTGTGCGGTACCACCTGCCCGCGGATCGTGTCCGACAGGCCCTCGCTGGTCCCCACGAAGTGGATCAGGCCGCCCAGGATGACGGGCAGCAACCCCTGGAAGATCAGGTAGCCGCGGTCGGACGAGATCACCCGCAGGTAGCGGCGGGTCAGCGTGCCGAGCTGCTGCATCGCGCCGCGCCGCTGCTCCTGCGGTTCGGCAGGCTGGTCCGGGCCGGCGGGCCTGGGGGCCTGCCGCGGGCGCTGCCGGTCCGCCACGTACTGCTGGTATTGGGGCGATGCGGCGAACTCCCCGGCCCAGTCGCGGTCCGGGTAGCGCTCGAAGGCCTGGAAGACCTCGGCCCAGCCGGGCAGGCCGAAGAAGCCAAGCCCGTCGCCGGGCGGCCCGTAATAGGCGACCTTCCCGCCCGGGAACAGGACGAGCAACCGGTCACAGGTGTCGAGGTTCGCGACGCTGTGCGTGACCACGATGACCGTCCGGCCGTCGTGCGCCAGGTCCCGCATCTGCTCCATGACCGACTTGTCCAGACCCGGATCCAGGCCGGAGGTCGGCTCGTCGAGGAACAGCAGCGACGGCTTGGTCAGCAGTTCCTGCGCGACGTTCACGCGCTTGAGCTGGCCACCGGACAGGCGGTCGGCGCGGGTATTGGCGTGCCTGGTCAGGCCGAGCTCGGACATGACCTCGTCGACCCGGGCGTCGCGCTCGGCGGACGTCGTGTCCGCGGGGAAGCGGAGCTCCGCGGAGTACTGCAGAGCCCGGCGGGCGGTCAGCTGGGTGTGCAGGACGCTCTCCTGCGGGACCAGGCCGATGCGGTACCTGAGCTCGGCGTAGTTCGAGTACAGGTCCCGGTTGTCGTACAGGACGTTTCCCGTGTCCGCCGGGCGCATCCCGGTCAGCGCGCCGAGCAGCGTCGACTTGCCCGCGCCGCTCGGGCCGATGACGCCGAGCAGGGACTTCTCCGGGACCGGGAACGAGACGTGGTTGAGGATGATCTTGCCACCCCCGACCCGCACGACCAGGTCCTGCGCCTTGAAGCTGACTTCGCCCTCGTCCTCGTACACCCTGAGCTCGCCGCCGGCCAGGCGGAACGTCGAGTGCCCGATGCTGACGATGTCGTCCTCGCTGATCGCCGCCGAGGACACCCGCCGGCCGTTCACGTAGGTGCCGTTGTGGCTGCCGAGGTCGACGATCTCGTAGGTCCCCGCGGGGGACTTGCGCAATTCGGCGTGATGCCGTGACACGTCAAGGTCGGGCAGGACGATGTCGTTGTCGGGAACGCGGCCGATGCGCAGGGCCTTGACTGGCAGGGGCATCCGCATGGTCGGACGCCGGTCGACGCTCGGCAGCGGCTCTGGCACGCCACCGTCCGCCTGGGGAGCCTGACGCGCCGGCTCACGCCAATCCACGGCGTGCACGGCGTCGTCCCAGACGGGCTCGCGTGGTGCGGGCTGGGGCGGCTGCGGCTGGGGCGGCTGGCGGGGCGGGGCGGGGGGCGCCTGTGGCGCGGCGGCCTGGTAGACCGGCACTACCTCAGAGAGCGGGCTCGCGGCCCACCAGGGGGCGGGGTGCGACATGGACGGAGGGTCCACGGCCACACCCGGCCAGAAGGCCTTGTCGTCAGCGGCCGGCTGGGCGGGCCTGAACGGCTCGGCGGGCCTGAATGGCTCGGCGGGCCTGGGGGGCTGGGCCAGCGGCGGCTGCGCCGCCGGAGGCTGCGCCTGGCCCCCGAAGGGGGGCTGGGCCTGCGGCTGGGGCGCGGCGGGCAGGCCCGGAACCGGCTGGGCGGCCGAGGGCGCCTCCAGGACGAACCGCAGGATCGGTCCGTCTTCCGGGTTACCCAGTCGCACCAGGGTTTCGTTGACGATGGGGACCCGGTCGACGCGCTGCAGGCCGACGAACGTCCCGTTGGTGCTGCCCGAGTCCTCCAGCAGCCACCCGTTGCCTTCGACCCCCACCTGCCCGTGGCGCCACGACACACGCGAGTCGAGCACCACGATGTCGGCCGCGGGGTCGCGGCCGATGGTGTAGGTGGCACCGCCGTGCAGGGTGTGATCAGAGCGCCGGGTCCGCACGACGAGCGCGGGAACGGCGGATCCGGCGGAACGCGGCGCGGCTTCGGCGAGCCCGGCGGCCGCGACTCCTGCCGCGGATGGCCCGGCCTGCGGCTGCTGGCCGTCGGACCAGTCGAAATGCTCGGGTGGCATGCTCAGAGTGTAGAGCCGCTTGCCCTAAACGGGAATCGGCTGCACGATTCAGGTTGAGCGGGCGCGTTTGACATTTTTGGGTCGCGGAGACCCTGATACTGGAGCATCAAGAACACCGTCTTTCGGCCGAGCCGTACGCCACCCGCTGTGCGACTCACAGTTATCCTCTGTCACTAAGCGATACCACGCAGGGGTGGAACATGATCATGGCGGATACCTATTGTGATGGTATGGCTACCGTTGCCCTGGCCCTGGCGAGCACGCCATGAGTGAGGAGCCCACCCGCCCGAGTCCTCAGTGGCAACCCCCGCAAGCACCTCAGGAACCACCGACGCGGGCTTGGCAGCCGTCGCCGCCGCCGCAGAGCCCGCCGCCGTCCCAAAACCCGCCGCCGCCGGCCTGGCAGGGGCAGGGACCTCAGAACCCGCCGCCGCCCGCCTGGCAGGGGCAGGCGCCGCAGGACTCGCCGCCCGCCTGGCAGGGGCAAGCGCCTCAGGACTCGCCGCCCGCCTGGCAGGCGCAAGGGCCCTACGGATCCGGTCAGGGGTCTGGAGTCGCGGTCCGCGGGCGGCGGCGCAGGAGATGGCCGTGGATCACGCTGATCGTGATCATCCTGGTGCTCGTGGCGGCCGACCGGGGCGCCCTCGCGATAACCGAGAACGCGATGGCCAGCCAGTTCCAGTCCTCGGTGGGCCTGTCCGGCAAGCCCCACGTGTCCATCCCGGGGTTCCCGTTCCTGACCCAGCTGGCCGAGCGCGACTTCAAGACGGTGAACGTCAACGCGACCGATGAAACGACCGGGCCGCTCGAGATCAAAACCCTGACCGCCACGGCGCACGGGATGCACATCCACGGGCTCAACAGCGCGGAGATCGATCAGTTCACCGCCTCGGCGCTGGTCACGTTCACGGCGCTGGGCAACGCGGGCGGGATCCCGCAGGGCATCACGCTGTCCGCCGACGGCCCGAACAAGATCCAGGCGACCGTCAGCATCGGCCCGCTCAGCGACTCGGCTACCGCCCAGGTCACCCAGACGGGGCCGAATAAGATCAATATCCACATCATTGACGCGGGCGGGATACCGACCTCGGTGCTCGGCAGCCTGATGAACTTCACCATCACGATTCCCAAGCTCCCGGCCGGAGTGGCGATCCAGAGCATCAGCATCACGCAGCAGGGGCTCATGATCACCGCGACCGGCAGCCACGTCACGGTCAGCCAGAACTCGTAGGAGGACCGGGGGAAAGACGGCTCCGGTAGGCTCACGGCTGATGCCAGCATCGTGTGTCTTCTGCGCCATCATCCGCGGCGAGGCGCCGGCGGAAATCATCCTGCAGACGGAACGGCTGATCGCGTTCCTCGATCACCGGCCGTTGTTCCGCGGTCATACCCTGCTGGTGCCGAAGCTGCATGTGCAGCTGCTCAGTGACCTGCCCGCCGACCAGGTGCCCGAGTTCTTCCGCACCGCCCAGCGGCTGGAGCGCGGGGTCGAGGACGGCCTCGGCGCGGACGGCTCGATGATCCTCATCAACAACGTGGTCAGCCAGTCGGTGCCGCACCTGCACCTGCACGTCATCCCGAGGAACAAGCGAGACGGGCTGCGGTTCTGGCTCGGGCCCCGGCAGCACTACGACACGTCCGCCCAGGCCGAGACCTACGCGGACAAGATCAGGGCCGCCCTCCCCTCAGATTAGGGCGTACGGTGGGAATCGGGCACGCCCCACGCTTCCCCGTCCTGCCACCGGAGAGGTCCCATGCCCGCTGACTTTTCTGCTCCCAATCGCTTCGCGCGTGACCTGTTCGCCCCGCTGCCTGCCCGGTATGACCGCCTCGCCGAGGTCCTGTCCTTCGGCCAGAACGGCCAGTGGCGCTCCGCCATGGTCGGCCGCGTCCTGCCGGCGAGCGGCGTGATCCTCGACGTCGCCTCGGGCACGGCGGGGGTGGCGCTCCAGCTAGCGGCCCGCAGCGGGGCGGACAGCGGGGTCAGGATCGTCGGCGTCGACCTGACCGAGCAGATGCTGCGCCTCGGGCGGCGGCGGGTGGCCGCGGCCGGGATGGCGGACCGGGTAGGCCTGGTGGCCGGGCGGGCGGAGCAGCTTCCGTTCCCCGATGGCTACTTCGACGCGCTGACGTTCACCTACCTGCTCAGGTACGTCAGCGATCCGCAGGCCACGCTGAATGAGCTGGCCCGCGTGGTCAAGCCGGGTGGCATGGTGGCTAACTTGGAATTCTGCGTGCCCGCCGGAGCGTTCTGGCGGTCCGCCTGGTGGGCGTACACCCGGCTGCTGCTGCCGGCCGGGGGGCTGCTGCTCGGCGGGCGCGAGTGGCTGGAGGTGGGGCGCTTCCTCGGCCCCAACATCTCCGCGCACTACCGCAGGTACCCAGTCGCCTGGACGGTCGAGGCGTGGCAGAAGGCGGGGCTGACCGAGGTCGGCACCCGCGTGATGAGCCTCGGCGGCGGCCTGGTGATGTGGGGCCGTCGTGCCGGCGGCTGAGGACGGAGGCGAATCCGGCCCGCGGCCTGCGTATTACGCCGCCCGGTCGGGCGGGTGGCGGGACTGGTGGACGTTGCTGCATCCGCCGTACACGTTGTGGCACCTGTCCTACCCGGTCATCGGCGCCGCGCTCGCGCCGCGCGTGCAGACGAGCCGCCTCATCGCGACCGTGCTCGCGTTCTTCCTCGCGGTCGGCCTGGCCGCGCACGCGCTTGACGAGCTACGCGGCCGGCCGCTGCGGACCCGGATCCCGGCCCCGGTGCTGGTCGCGGTGGTGGTCGTCGGCCTGGCCGGCGCGCTCGGGCTGGGCGTGGCCGGCGTGGCGCGGGTGGGCTGGACCCTGATCCCGTTCATGGTGGCGGGGCCCGTCCTGGTGATCGCGTACAACGCGGAGCTGTTCGGCGGCGTCATGCACACCGACTTCGGGTTCGCAGCCGGCTGGGGCGCGTTCCCCGTGCTGACCGCCTACGTGGCGCAGGCCGGCACGCTGGCGGTGGCTCCGGTCCTGGCGGCGTTCGGCGCATTTGGGCTGTCCTCGGCGCAGCGCCGGCTGAGCACCCCGGCCAGGAACATCCGGCGCCGGGCGCAGTACGTCGAGGGCAGCATCACCTTCGGCGACGGCCGCGTCGTCGTCCTGACCGCCGACGTCCTGATCCGGCCCCTCGAGCAGGCCCTGCGGGCCGCCTCGTGGGGGGTCATACTGCTCGCCGCTGCGCTGGCCGTGGCCCGCCTGGGCTGACCGGCCGGGCAAAGAAGGTTGTGAATTTCTTCCGATTCGCTGAGCAACCTTACGCTCACACCATTACCCTGATTAGGTCAATCAGTTATAAATGGTTCTTTTGAGGCTGAAAGTGAGTCACCGGAACACCTGTCTGAACGTGCCCTCCGTGGCCCATAATTGACATGAGCGCAGCCAGTGATGCCATCAGGAGACGGCGCATGACATCGGGCATGTCCGCCAAGGGCAGTGCTCTCGGGACAAACGTTCCTGAGGGCGGTGTCCCGGTTGGTGCTGCCCAGGTGATGCCGACCCAGGCCGCCGCGGGCAACGGGACCCGGCACGGCACCGGGACCGGAGCCGAGTTCCCCGACGCCGCCGACGGCGGCACCGGCACAGAAGCCCGGGAGGCTGCCACGGCCGACATCGGCCCCGACGTCATGCAGCCGCCAGTCCTCGGGGAGTCGGTGCGCACCCTCATCCTCGGGATCGACTACGACGGGCGCATCGTCCAGCACGATCGCAACGCCGCGCTGATCCTCGCGCTCCCGGCGGACGAACTGCTCGGCGCTGCGCTCATCGACCTGACGGCGGCCGCCCAGGGCAACTCGCATCCGGGCCGGTCCGCCGACAGCGTCGCGGCGGTCAACGGGCTGCTCGAGGCGATCCGGTCCGATCGTGAGGGCCGCGCGATGCTGGCGATCGAAACCCGCGACGGCCACCAGGCCGAGGCGGTGGTGACCGTCTACCCGATGCGCGCCGGCGGGACGAGCCTGATAGCGCTGGCCATGCTGCGCATCCCCGTGCCCAGGGCCGAGCGGTTCGTCGATCCCGCGGTCATGCGCAAGCACATGCTGGACGACACGTTCACCAGGATCGGCGACACCCTCGACATCGACCACCTGGCTCACGAGCTGATGGACGCGCTCGTGCCGCACTTCTGCAACACGGCGGAACTCCTGCTGCTCGAGACCCTGATCGGAAACGACGAACTGCCCGCGCACGGCCCGGACGGGTCGCTGCCGCTGCGGCGGATCGCCCTGCTGCACGACAAGAAGGACCCCTCCTGGGAGGCGGCGTTCCCCACCGGCGAGATCCTGCGCTACCCCGCGCATACGCCTTACTTCCAGTGCATGGACACGGGCAAGCCCGTGCTCGAGACGACGATCAGCGAGAGCCAGGCCTCCAAGATCGCCAAGGCCTGGCGGCGCAGGCCGGTGTCCAAGCTGCTCTCTGACGCCTCGATGCTCATGCTGCCGCTGGTCGCCCGCGGCACCCTGCTGGGCTTCTTCGCCTGCACCCGCCAGAGCGGGTTCCGCCGCTTCGACGCCTACGACATCGAAGTCGGGATGGACTTCGCGGCGCGCGCCGCGGTGTTCATCGACAACGCCCGCCGCTACAGCAGGGAGCACGCGACCGCGCTGACCCTGCAGCGGAGCATGCTGCCGACCGGGCTCTCCGCGCCGTCCTCGGTCGAGGTCCGCCACCGCTACCTGCCCGGCAGCAAGCTCATCGAGGTCGGCGGGGACTGGTATGAATCGATCGCGCTGCCCGGCGGGCGCGTCGCGCTCGTGGTCGGCGACGTGGCCGGGCACGGTGTGCGCGCCGCGGTCACCATGGGCCGGCTGCGCACCGCCATCCACACCCTGGCCATGCTCGAGCTCCCGCCCGCCGAGTCGCTGCAGCAGCTCGACGAGCTCATGCACACCCTGGGCGAGCGCGAGCCGCACTTCGCCACTTGCGCGTACGCCGTGTACGACGCGGTGAGCGGCGTTTGCGAGGTCGCCGTGGCCGGGCACCTGCCGCCGTTGCTCGTGCACCCGGACGGCAGCAACGAGCTGCTGGACGTCCCGCCCGCCCCGCCGCTCGGCATCGGGGACGGCGAGGTGGAAAGCCGGCAGTTCCAGGTGGAGGACGGCAGCCTGTTCGTGCTCTACACCGACGGGCTGGTGGAGAGCAGGGACCGGGACATCAGCGACGGGCTGGCCAGGCTGCGGGACATCTTCGGGCCCGGATCGCCCACGCGCCCGCTCGAGGACCTGTGCAAGGCCACCCTGGACGGGGTGTACTCCGATGAGCAGCGCGACGACATCGCGGTGCTCATCGCGCGGCTGCGCCGGCTGCCAACGGAGAACTACGCCTCGTGGACGCTGGCGCCGAAGCTGACGTCGGTGCGCCACGCGCGTTCGGTGATCGCCGAGCCGATGCGGCGCTGGGACCTGGAAGAGCTGATCCCCACCACCGAGCTGCTCGTCTCCGAGCTGGTGACCAACGCGGTCAGGTACTCGCGCGGCGAGGTCACGCTGCGCCTGGTCAACGAGAAGGCGCTGGTCTGCGAGGTGCTCGACACCTCGGCCGCGCTGCCGAGGCTCCGCCAGGCCAGCGGGGAGGACGAGAACGGCCGCGGCCTGCAGGTCGTCCGCCAGCTCTCCAAGCGCTGGGGCGCCCGCCGCACGCCGACCGGCAAGGTCGTCTGGTGCGAGCAGCCCCTGCCCGGCGGCCCCATCCCCCTAGAGGCCTGGGAGACGCTGCACTAGCTACTCGACCGTGACGCTCTTGGCCAGGTTGCGGGGCTTGTCTATGTCGCGGCCGAGCTTGGCCGCTACGTGGTAGGCGAGGAGCTGGAGCGGGACGTTGAGGAGCAGGGGGTCGAGCTCGGGCTCGCCGCTCGGGACGCGGATGACCGCGTCGGCCAGGTAGGGGGACAGGTCGGCGCTGGTGACCGCGATGACGGGGCCGCCGCGGGCCCTGATCTGCTCGATGGTGGAGATGTTCTTGGACAGCAGTTCGTCGTCGGGCACCACGACTACGCTCGGCATCGAGGAGTTGATCAGGGCGAGCGGCCCGTGCTTCAGCTCGGCCGCCTGGTAGGCCTCGGCGTGGACGTAGGAGACCTCCTTGAGCTTCTGCGCCCCCTCGCGGGCCACCGGCCAGCCCCGGACGCGGCCGATGAAGAACATGTGCTCGGCGTCGGCGAACCGGCGAGCGACCTCGGCGATCGCATCCTCCTGGGCCAGGATCTGCTCGACCTGCCCGGGCAGGGCGCGCAGGCCGGCCACGATCCGCTGGCCGGACGCGGCGGACAGGTCGCGGACCCGGCCGAGCAGTAGCGCGAGCATGGCGAACGAGGCCGCCATGTTGGTCAGCGCCTTGGTGGACGCGACGGCGATCTCCGGGCCCGCGTGCAGGAAGACGCCACGGCCGCACTCGCGCCCGATCGCGCTGCCCACCACGTTCACCGCGCCGATGACCTGGCCGCCCTTGCGCCGCAGCTCCTGCACGGCCATGAGCGTGTCCAGCGTCTCGCCGGACTGGCTGACCGCCACGTACAGCGTGTCCGGGTCGACCACCGGGTTGCGGTACCTGAACTCCGACGCGGGCTCGGCGTCGGAGGGGATGCGGGCCAGTTCCTCGACCAGGACCGCGCCCATCTGGCCCGCATAGTAGGCCGACCCGCAGCCGAGGAACTTCACCTGCCTGATCGACCTGAGCTCGCGCGCGTCCAGGTTGATCCCGCCGAGCCTGGCGGTGGCGAACCGGTCGTCGAGCCTGCCTCGCAGGGCGCGGCGCAAGGCCTCGGGCTGCTCATGGATCTCCTTGAGCATGAAGTCCTCGTACGGGCCGAGCTCGTAGTCGCCAGCCTCGGCCTCCACCGTGGTGGGCACCTTGCTGGCGCCGGCCGCGCGCCGGCCCGAGCCGTCCTGGGGCACGACGCGGTAATCGGTGGCGTGCACCGTAGCCACCTCGGCGTCGTCGAGGTAGACCACCTGCTTGGTGTAGCGGACGAGGGCGGCCACGTCGGAGGCGACGAACATCTCGGCTTCGCCGATGCCCAGGACGATGGGGCTGCCGTTGCGGGCCACCACCAGCTCGTCCGGGTGCCTGGTGTCGAGGACGACCAGGCCGTAGGTGCCTTCCACGTGGCGCAGCGCGGCGCGGACCGCCTCCTCGAGCGGGGTGTCGCCGGCTGCCTCGGCGGCGATCATGTGGGCGAGCGCCTCGGTGTCGGTATCGCTGGCCAGCTTCACGCCCCGGTCGGACAAGGCGTCCCTGAGCTGCTCGGCGTTCTCGATGATGCCGTTGTGGACGACCGCGATGCGGCCGTCGGTGTCGGTGTGCGGGTGGGCGTTGGTGTCGTTCGGCTCACCGTGCGTGGCCCACCTGGTGTGGCCGATGCCGATCGTGGACTTCGTCCGGTCGCTGACCCGGTCGCGCAGGTCCTGCACCCGGCCGGCCGTCTTGGTGATCTGGAGCCTGTTGCGGTAGATGACCGCCAGGCCGGCCGAGTCGTAACCCCGGTACTCCAGGCTCCGCAGACCCTCGAGCAGGACCGGGACAGCGTCTCTGCGGCCGATGTACCCGACGATTCCGCACACGCTAGCCCCTCCTTGGGTCCAACTCGTAATCACTATCCGTATATAACACAGAACTATCCGTATACGATACGTCTGAGCTGCCGCTCCGAGAGATCGGGCGCGGCAAACCTGCGCTGCGCTAGCTCGACCGTGATCACCGGCCAGATCTCGTCGTTCTTGTACTGCCTGCGCTGCAGCTCGCCATGCCGACGACGGACGAACTCCTCGATCGTTTCGCCAAAGTAGGCGACGACATCCGCGATGACCCGGACCGAGGTGGCCGGCGGCAGGTCCGTCGAGGCGGACAGGTAGCGCACGAGGTCCGGCGGGAACTGGTCGGGCACGCTTCTTCTTACCGCCAGCGGGGGGCGAGCGCAAGTTTCCTGCCCGTTTCCGGGCAAGGATCAGAGGTTTTTGGACCGACTTGCCAGGATCAGGAGTCTGGGGTCAGCCCGCGGAAACTAGGAGGCCTGCCGGGTCGCGGCGATCACGTGGGTCCTGTTCCGCCCGGTTTCCTTCGCGTAGTACAGGGCCGAGTCGGCGGCGGCGAGCATGTCGGTCAGCTCCCGCCGCTCGCCGTCCAGCGCTGCCACGCCGACCGAGATCGTGAGCTTGACGAAGCGACCGGACGGGTCGCTGTCATCGACGGGAATCGTCATGGCGTCGATGTGCGAGCGCAGGCGCTCGGCCACGCTGAGCGCGTCGAACTCGCGCGTCTGCGGCAGCAGGATCACGAACTCCTCGCCGCCGAACCGCCCGGCCAGGTCGTAGTTGCGCAGCTGGCCGCGTAGCGCATCGGTGACCGCCCGCAGGGCCTTGTCCCCGACCAGGTGACCGTAGGTGTCGTTGACCGTCTTGAAGTGGTCGATGTCGACCAGCGCGAGGGCCAGCGGGCTGCCCGTCCTGACCGCGCGGGCGATCTCCACCGTCGCCTCGCGTTCCCAGGTCGAGGCGTTGAGCAGCCCGGTCTTGGTGTCGATGCGGGACTGGGCCACCAGCTGGGCGTGCATGATGAACCGCCTGGCGAGCAGGACCGAAGGCACGGCGAAGACGGCCAGCACCGGGTTGACGGCGACGACGACGGTGATCAGGACGCCCAGGTCGAACTCGGCGAAGTCGGCCTGGAGCGCCTCGCGGCTCAGTTCCTGGTCAGCCAGCCGGATCGTGGGGTCGGAGATCTTGACCGCGAGCACGATGAGCGCGTTGTGCCCGCGGCCGCCCAGGATCTCGCAGATGGCCACCACCAGGGTCCAGGTGAGCACGTGCGAGCCCCGGCCGAGCGAGCCGCCCGCCAGCGACGCGGGGAAGGCGCGGAAGACCACCGAGGCCGCGCCGTAGGCCAGGCCCATGGCGCAGGCGGTGAACACCCGGCGGTGGACGACGCCGCGGTGGATCACCCACTGGGTCATGGCGAGCAGCGGGATCGGCGCCACCATCGCGTAGACCGGCGGGAGCAGGATCGCGACCGGCAGCACCCACACCGTGATGAAGTCCCTGACCAGGGCGCCTTGGGTGTAGGCGATCCGCGGTGTCGCCGCGACCGAGATCAGGCCGCAGCCGAGCAGGAGCAGGAACTTGACCAGGTCCCCGGAACGCCAGGTGGTCTGGGACGCGGCGTAGGCGATCAGCCCGAAGGCGGTGACCGGGACGAGGCCCACGTAGCTGCGCAGCCGCCAGGGCAGCTGCCACCAGGCCCAGTTGCGGAAGTCTGCCCACGCGACCACGCGACGCGTGATAGACGAGGCTTCCATGCTCCACCGTTCCGGCTGAGACGAGACTGGCTACTGTCTAGTCGGAAGCTCACCGTAAAGGACTAGCTCCGTATAGCTACCTTAACCCATCTAGGCCATCTTGGGCACTATTGCGTGCCAATCGCCTACATCGGGTCACAAAGAGGGGCTAAATGGTGATTGACGAGCAACGATTACCCGGCGTGCTGACGCCCGGGCAGTTTCGCACACCGTCATCACGCCGCCGGGAGGGAGGCAGCGCCATGCGTGTCACCTGGGGATGAAATCGACCCAGAGTCCAGTCAGGCACTACTAGAGAGGGGACGCCTCGCGATGCGCGACACGTGGACATGAGCGCAGCCCCCAGCCGCTAACTAGATCCGCGTAGCGGCACCGATCTTCTGACCGCGGCGAGACCGTGAGACCGTCCCGCCGCGTGACGCCCGCCGGGTGGCGAGAGGTGGCGCCACCGGAGCGTCAAGACCAGACCAGAAATCGCCCCCAAACCTCCCCCAACCGCGATGACCGCCGCCGGGCTGAAGACCTCCGCCGCGGCGCCCGCCGCCACGAAGGCGGCCCCCTGGCCGACGATGACCCCCATGTTGGCGATCCCGAACGCCTGGGCCCGGCGCTGGCTCGGGACCCGGACTACGAAGGCCGTATTGGCCGCGACCTGATAGATCCCGAACGCGGCCGACAGCGAGAAGATCGCGAGCGAGACGCCCAGAGCCGGGCGGAGGGCCGTGGCGACCAGGGTCGCGCAGGTGAGCACCGCCAGCGGCCCCATCAGGGCGAGCCGCCGGCGGGGGCGGACAAACCGGGTAAACAGCGGCGTGACGATCGTCGTGCTGAACGCCGTGGACGCGATCACCAGACCGGTCGCGATCGGCCCTCCGCCGAGGCCGTGCGCATACGGAGCGGCGATGCCCTCCGGGATCGTATAGAACACCACCAGCCAGCCGAACAGCAGCAGCGTGCGCAGCGCCGGGTCGCCGAACACCAGCCTGATCCCGCCCCGCATCCGGGCCCAGGGTGACTCCTGGTCGCCGTCCTTCAGGGCGGCGGGCCTGGCGCGCGTACCCAGCGCGATGAGCAGACCCGAGAGCACGAACGTGGCGGCATCGATGACCAGCGAGGGCCGCACGCCGATGAAGGCGACGGCCAGCCCGCCGGCGACCGCCCCGGCCACCTGGCCCGCCAGGAAGGTCGTCTGGATCACCGCCGTGCCGAGGACGTACCGCTCCCCCGACAGGATGTCCGGGGTGATCGCGGCGCGCGCCGACTCGAACGGGGGCGCGAACATGGTGACCGCGAAGAGCAGCGCCACCAGGGCCGCGATCGGCACGCCCGGCACCGCCATCGCGCCGACCAGGACGGCGCGGACCGCGTCGCAGAAGATCATCACCGAGCGCCGCGGGCGCCGGTCCGCCAGGTCGGCCAGGAACAAACCGCCGATCACCCAGGGCAGATAGCCGGCCGCGTACACGATCGCGGCGAGCAGCGGCGACCTCGTGCGACCATAAACGAGCAGCGTGAGCGCGACCAGGGCGAGGCGGTCACCCGCCACGGACAGGACCATGGACAACCACAGGGCACGGAACTCGCGCACCGCGAACACGTCGCGGAACGTGGCTCGCGGCGGCACAGCACCTGTCACTGTGACCCTTCCGTCCAGCCCCCGTCGTCCGTGGTCCGTAGCGGTCAGCGAGTTTTATCATGACCCGACGGCGGCATATATCGCAACGAGTCGTGCGGAATCGGTCACCCAAAGTTCCCAAGATCGGAGGCCTTGGTGAGGCATCGGTTGCCGCCGCTGGTGGCGGAGCGCCTCCGCGCGCTCAGCGAGCGCCCGATCGAGCCGACGGAGAAGGGCTTCGGCTCGCTGGCCTCGCGCCCGGTGCGGGCCGGCGGGTCAACCGGGGTGGCCGGGTTCGGGATGGCAGCGGGCAACCGGGTTCGGGTGAGCGCGGCGAGTCTGGCGGCGTCCAGGCCGCCGCTGCACTCCGGGGGGTTCAGCTATCCGCTGCTCACCCTGCGCGACGCCGCGCTGCGGAATAACGTCGCGGCGATGGCCGCCTTCTGCGGCCGGGCGGGTACGGCGCTGGCGCCGCACGGCAAGACCGCCATGTCCCCCGAGCTCGCCGCGTTCCAGCTCGCCCACGGCGCCTGGGGAATCACGGTGGCCAGCATCGGCCAGCTCCAGATGTACCGGTCGTTCGGCTTCCCGCGGTTCCTGCTCGCCAACGAGCTCGTGGACGCCGCGGGCATCGCCTGGCTGGCCGGCGAGCTGGCCGCCGATCCCGGGTTCGAGGCGTACTGCTACGTCGACAGCCTGGACGGGGTCCAGATCCTGGACCGGGCCCTGGCGCGCCACCGGGCCGGCCGGCCCCTGCCGGTCCTGGTCGAAATCGGGCAGCCCGGCGCCCGCACCGGGTGCCGGACCGACGAGCAGGCGCTCGAGGTGGTCAAGGCGGCGGAGGCCACGACCACGCTCAGGGTGGCCGGCGTGGCCGGGTACGAGGGCAACCTCGGCCCGCCTGGGCGGGCGGAGACGCTAGAGGCGGTGGCCGCCTTCTGCCGCAGGCTCCGAGGGCTCGCCGACACCGTGGCGGCGGTGATTCGGGGCGGGGTCGGCCGCGACGAAGAGGAGTTGATCGTCACCGCGGGCGGGAGCGTGTACTACGACATCGTCGTGCGCGAGCTGACCGCGCCCGGCGCGGCGCCGGTGACGGTGATCCTGCGCAGCGGCTGCTACCTCACTCATGATCACGGGATCTACGCCCGGGACTCCCCCGCCGCCCGCGGCGCCGCTGGCGCGCCGGACCTGCGGCCCGCGCTCGAGCTGTGGGCGCAGGTCGTGTCGCGCCCGGAGCCGGGCCTCGCGCTGCTCGGGGCCGGCCGGCGGGACGTTAGTTTTGACGCGGGCTTCCCTGTCCCGCTGCGCGTGCTGCGGCGCGACGGCGGCCGGTCGGGCACCGACGGCTGGAAGGTGACCGACCTCAACGACCAGCACGCCTACCTGCACCTGCCGGAAGACGCCGCGCTGGCGCCCGGCGACGTGGTGGGCCTCGGCATCTCGCACCCGTGCACCACGCTGGACAAATGGCGTGTCCTTATGGTGCTGAACGACGACGATCGCGTGATCGACGCTGTGCATTCTTTTTTCTAATATGCATAAACCCGGCATTTGCGGTAAAAGCCACTAATGACCCAGGATGATGCCGGTGGTGTCACCATCGCCGTTTGGATTAAATGATTCTTTTCTGGAACGAGCGGTGAGTTGCGGCCCGCGCGAGGCAGAATCCGCCTCAGGGCATCTTCCAAACGGAGCTGGAGCGAACAATGCCGGACGAATCTTTGGTACAACTGCCTGGCAGCGAGCGCGCGCCGCTGGCTGGCGCGACGGCGGCCGGGCCGCTGGACACCTCGGCGCGGGCCGAGGTGACCCTGGTGCTCAGGCGGCGGGCCGAGCTGCCGGAGGAGGTCATCACCGGGCCTGGCGCCCTGACCAGCGACGAGCTGGCGGAGCGATACGGTGCCGACCCCGCCGACGTGGCGCTCGTCACGCAGGCCATGCAGAGCCGCGGGCTCGAGGTGACCGAGGTGCACCCCGGCACCCGCCGGATCAAGGTGGCGGGTACGCTGGCCGACTTGTCGGCGGCGTTCGGCACCACGCTGTCCCAGGTGAGCAGCACGGATGCGACCGGGCGGCAGGTCACCCACCGGTACCGCCAGGGACCGCTGTACGTGCCCGCCGCGCTGGACGGCGTGGTGACCGCCGTGCTGGGCCTGGACACCCGGCCGTCGGCGCGGCCGCACTTCCGGCCACGCGCGGCCGCGTCTTCGGGCACGTCGTATCCGCCAAATCAGGTGGCGGACATCTACCAGTTCCCCGCGGGGACCACCGGCGCCGGGCAGACGATCGCGGTCATCGAACTCGGCGGCGGGTTCCAGACCAGTGACCTCACTTCCTACTTCGGCAGCCTGGGCATCGCGGTGCCCACGGTCACCGCGGTGAGCGTGGACGGTTCTTCAAACGCGCCGGGGTCTGATCCGAACGGGGCCGACGTGGAGGTCGCGCTGGACATCCAGGTCATCGGGGCCGCCGCGCCCGGTGCGGCACAAATCGTGTACTTCGCGCCGAACAACGGTGACCAGGGGTTCGTCGACGCGATCTCTCAGGCGTCTTCGGCCAGCCCGGCGCCGATCGCGATCTCGATCAGCTGGGGGCAGTCCGAGGACTCCTGGACCGCGCAGGGACGGTCGGCGATGGACTCCGCGATCGCCGACGCGGCCGCGCTAGGCATCACCGTATGCGTGGCCGCCGGGGACAACGGCAGCGGCGACGCGGTCACCGACGGCCAGGTGCACTGCGACTTCCCCGCGTCGAGCCCGCACGCGCTGGGCTGCGGCGGGACCAAGCTGCTGGCCGACCCTTCGACGGGCGCGATCAGCTCGGAGGTCGTGTGGAACGAGACGGCTTCGAACGAGGGGGCGGGGGGAGGCGGGGTTTCTGACCAGTTCCCTGTGCCGACCTGGCAGACCAATGCCGGGGTACCCGCCCGGGCCGCGGCCGCTGGGACGAGCGCGGGCGCTGCTGGCGCGGGCGGCGGTGGCGCGGCCGCCGGTGGCGCGGCCGCCGCTGGGGAGCACGAGTCGCACGAGGAGCACCACCGGCACGGGGTCGGTGAGGCGGAGAGCCACCGGCATCACCGCAGTTCTGGGGGTTCCGGGGCCGGGGCCGGGGCTGGGTCCGGAGG